>VEQY01000055.1 GCA_018882965.1 Mycobacterium sp.
GCTGCTGTGGCCGCTGTACTCGATGCGCGACGCCGCCGAGGGCAAACTGGCCTTCGACTTCAAGACCTACGTCGAGGCCGGCAAGGAGGACCCCGACGTCGACGTCATGGTCATCGACTACGCCGACATCGAAGAGAACCCCAAGCTGATCATCCGCAAGGTCCGCGACGAACTCGTCGAACTGGTCCCCGGGGTCTACCTGGGCAAGATCCTGTTCAAGACCGACTCGGGCTACACCAAGCTGGGCTACTTCGCCCTGCGCACGCCGCGCTGAGTCCCGAATCGAACCGAGCACGAAACACAGGGGAAGGGTGTCCTAAGCAATGAGCGATCGCCAGTGGTACGAGAACCCGTCGCTGATCCTGCAGATCCACGCGCTGACCAAGCTGCGCGAGGAACTGCGCCAGAACAACCTGTTCGAGGGCGACGGCATGCGCCCCAAGACCGACCCGGGTGAGCCCAGCGAGCAGGCCAAGCGGGCCCGGACCCCCGACGGCACCTTCAACGATCTGTCGGACCCGTGGATGGGGGCGGCCGGCACCGGCTTCGGCCGCAACAGCCCGCCGGCGGCGACGATCACCCATCCCAAGAAGCTGCTGGACCCCGATCCGCGGCTGATCAGCCGCAAGCTGATGGCCCGAGACTCCTTCAAGCCGGCCGGCATCATCAACAGCATCGCCGGGGCCTGGATCCAGTTCGAGAATCACAACTGGTTCTTCCACGGCAACGGTGAGCCGGACAAGGTCATCGAGATCCCGCTGCGCGAGGGAGACGACTTCCCCCGCAACCCGATGCAGATCCGCCGGACCATCCCCATGAATGGTCGCGAGATCGTCGACGGCGAGCCCGCCCCGGTCTTCGCGAACACCGAGACGCACTGGTGGGACGCCTCCCAGATCTACGGCAGCGGCAAGGACAAGCAGTCCGAGGTCCGCACCTTCAAAGACGGCAAGGTCAAGGTGCAGGAGGACGGTCGGCTGCCCGGCAGCGCCCACTACGAGGGCATCGACCTGACCGGTTTCGAGGAGAACTACTGGGCCGGCGTCGGCCTGCTGCACACCTTGTTCGCGCGCGAGCACAACGCGGTCTGCGACGCGCTGAAGAAGGCCTACCCGAGCCTGGACGATCAGCGGCTGTTCGAACTCGGCGTGCTGGTGGTTTCGGCACTGATCGCCAAGATCCACACCGTGGAGTGGACGACCTGCATCCTGCGCCACCCGGCGCTGCAGATCGGCATGAACGCCAACTGGTACGGCGCCCTCGGCGAGACCTTCAAGGACAGGATCGGCCGGGTCGGCGACAGCGAGGCCATCTCGGGCATCGTCGGTTCCCCGGTCGATCATCATTCGGCGCCGTTCTCGCTGACCGAGGAGTTCGTCACGGTCTACCGGTTGCACCCGCTGATCGCCGACGACTGGAACTTCTTCTCCCTGGAGTCCGGCGAGCACCTGGCGAACAAGACCTTCACCGAGATTCAGGGCAAGTACACCCGCGACTTCATGCACAGCATGGACATGAACGACCTGTGGTACTCGTTCGGCCTGGGCAGCGCAGGTGCGGTCTGCCTGCACAACTATCCCAATGCGCTGCGCAAGCTGGAGCGGCTCGACGGGCAGATCACCGACCTGGCCACCCTGGACCTGGTGCGCGACCGTGAGCGCGGCATCCCGCGCTACAACGATTTCCGCGAGGTGCTGCACATGCCGCGCCGGAAGAGCATCGAGGAGATCACGCCGAACAAGGAGTGGGCCAAGGAGATCAACGAGATCTACAACGGCGACGTCGACCTGGTGGACACCCAGATCGGCATGCAGGCCGAGCAGCCCCCGAAGGGCTTCGGCTTCTCCGACACCGCCTTCCGGATCTTCATCCTGATGGCCTCGCGCCGGCTGAAGTCCGACCGGTTCTTCACCACCGACTTCACCCCGGAGGTCTACACCCAGGTCGGGTACGACTGGGTGAACAAGACGTCGATGAAGGACGTCCTGCTGCGCCACTACCCGGAGCTGGAGCCGGTGATCGGCGGGGACAGGGTGGAACGAATCTTCGCCCCGTGGCCCAAGCTGGGCGCCCCGGCGCCGGACAAGCCCAACCGGATCGTCCAGATGGCCGACACGGTCCGCGCCTACATGCCGTGGGGCTAGGCGACCGTGGCCGGTGACTTCCCGCATGCGTCGGTATTGGAGGGCATCCGGTTCACCGCGCAGATCGGCGTCCCCAACATCGTCCAGGGGCTGTTCAGTAAGCGGGAGTTGCCGGTCAAGATCGCATCCCGAGTGGGCACCGACCATCTCGGCTACAACCTGGTCGAGGGTCTGGTCAAGAGTTACGGGCCGGGACCGTTCTATGTCCGGGTGGCCAAGGACGAGTCGCTGCTCGTTCACCATCCCGACGACCTGAAGTTCGTGCTGGGCGGCTCGCCGGATCCGTTCGCCTCCGACCCGGAGCCGAAGGTGAAGGGCATGGCCGCTTTCCAGCCCGACGCCCTGACCATCTCGAGCGGGGAGTTGTGGGCGGCGCGGCGGCAGTTCGCCGACGCCGCGCTGAGGCCCGACAGGCCGATGGCGAAACTGCCCGCCTCGTTGGTCCGGGTCGCCGCGGACACCGCTCGCGAACTGTCCGGCAAGCCGATCCACTGGCAGGACATCGACGAGGCGTTCCTGCGCATGATCCGCCGCGTCGTCCTCGGCGACAGCGCCGCCGAGGACACCCGCATCACCGATCTGCTCGGTGAGCTGATGGCACAGGGCAACAAGATGCCCGGCGAGCCCGGGCCGCAGTACCCGGAGTTTATCGCCATGATCGAGCGCTACCTGCAGAAGGCCGAGCCGGGCAGCCTCGCCGCCGACGCGGCCAAGGTGCCCGCCCCGCCGGGGGGTGCCGCCGGCCAGATGGTGCACTGGATGTTCGCGCTGAAAGCCAACGAGGCGGCCAACGTGTTCCGGGCGCTGGCCGCCCTGGCCGCCCACCCCGAGCAGCAACGGGAGGCCCGCAGCGAGGTCGACGGCGCGGATCTCACCACCGTCAAGGGTGTCGCGTCGCTGGACTACGTGTCCGGCTGCCTGCTGGAGGCCATGCGTCTGTGGCCGACGGTCGGCCTGCTGGTGAAGGTGGCCCACCGCGACGTCGAATTCCCCAGCGGCGCAGTGCTTCCCGAAGGCACGCAGGTGCTGATCTACAACGTGTTCAATCATCGCAACCGGGCCCGGATCCCCTACGCCGACCGCTTCGCGCCCGGCGAGTGGGTCAGCGGGACCGCCGGTGCGGACTGGTCGTTCAACTTCTTCAGCCACGGTCCGCAGAACTGCCCCGGCGCGGGCATCTCAGTGTTCCTCGGGGTTGGGGTCATGGCGAACCTGCTGAAATCCGGTGAGCTGTCCGTCAGCGGGGTCCGCCTGGACCCGGGCAAGCCGCTGCCGCACACCGTCGACCTCTACGGATTACAGGTCCGCGTCACACCGCGCTGATGCGGCGCGCATCACGAGCCGCCCTGGCTGCCGTCGCCCTGCTGGCTGTGCCGGCCGGGGGGTGCGGGGCGCAGCGTCCGGCCACGCCGATGCCGCAGGACACTTTGCCGTCGACCGCGCCGTCGACCGCGCCGTCACAGGTGGCCACCGCGGCCGCGCCGGTGATCAAGAGATGGGTCGACCTGCAGGCGGGCGATTGTCTCGCCGCCCCGCCGTCCTCCGATCCGGCCGAGGTGATGGTCAGCGTCGTCGACTGCGCGAGCGCCCACCGGGCCGAGACGTTCCTGCGGGCCGACATCCCGGTCAACGCCGCACTGGACGACGTCGCCAGTCAGCGGTGCGACGCCGGGTTAGCCCAGTACATCGGGCGGTCGCCGGGCGGGGCCTTCGCGATCACCTACCTCATCGACTCGGTGCAGGACCGGACATCGAACAACCCCTACCCCAGCACGGTGATCTGCCTTCTTCAGGACCCCGCCGGCGCGCCGCTGACCGGGTCCGCCCGCGGTTGATCCCGATCGCGACGTGCCCACGTGCCGCGCTGTCTATCGCACCGAGATACGAAAAACTCAGCTAGACGCGTGTCAAGTGGCAAACACCACATTCCTTCGAAACATGCAATCGCGGACCGATGTCGCAGACCTGGGGGACTTTTGTCCTCTGCGCTTGCATTCGAGCAAACGTCAGGCTAGTGTCCGTTCAGGATCTTCAAAGATTCACATTATCTAACGTTTAGTTCTCGCCTAACTGGCGCGGACTGCTCACGAGGGAGACTCAAGCTATGGCCACTCAGACTCGGCCGTTCGTTATGACTGGAGCGGCGCTGGCCAGCGTCGCCGCTATGGCAGCGGCGGCCCCCGCCGTCGTGCCGGGACACCTTGCCGGCCTGCCCACTCCGCTCAGCCTGTCTCAGGCTCAGGTCGAGCTGACCGCGCTGGCTGACATCAGCATTCAGGGCGCCATCGACGCCTTCACCAACGGGTTCGGCGGCTTCATCGGCGCGGACGACCCGTACTTCCCGGGGTTCGCCAACGACGCCCTGCTCACCGGCTTCCAGGGAGTCGGCTACTACCTGGTTGACCAGGCGCTGGAGGGCATCGTCCCGTTCAACCTGGACAACTACTTCTTCGAGGTCGGCAGCCAGAATCCGTCGAACTTCGTCTTCTCCGGAGCCACCGCCGCCGCCTTCGTCGGTGCCAGCGAGGTCTTCGGTGCTGATTCGCTGCCGGCCCAGTTCCTCGGTTCGCTGATCACCGGGACCAGCAGCATCGGTGACGCGATTGTCGCCCTGACCGCCGGCATCCCGGTCGTCGGTGACCTCACCAGCGTTTACTTCACCGGTCTGGCTCCCAATGACACCACCGAGTACGGCACCGGCATCATGGGCGTGCTCTCCTACGCCGTCTCGAAGGTTCTCCCCGGCATCTTCGGCGGGGCCTCCGGACTCGACATCGGCGGCGTCGTCGCCGGCGTCGTCGGCCTGGTCAGCGGCCTGATCGGCAACATCGGCTTCGGCCGGGGTGGCTGGTCGGACGACGAGGGCGACGACGACTCCGAGGACGGCGAAGGCCACGGCTGGGGCCACGGCAACGGCTGGGGCAACGGCTGGGGCAACGGCCGGGGCGATGACGATGGCTGGTGGGACCGCACCGCGGCACCCGCGGCGGCTGTGACCGCGGACGCTCCGGCGGCCGCGGCCGGTGACACCACCGCGGCGACGGCACGTGCCGCCGCCGCCGACGCCGGGCCAAGCGCGGCGGCAACCGCCGCCACCGACACGGCTGATGCGGCGACCGGCGATTCCGCTGCCGACGCCGCGGCCAGCACCGAGGCCGCCAGCGCCTCGACCTCGGCGGCTGAGGTTTCCGCCGAGCCCGCGGAGGCTCCGCGTGCGGCCAAGGCCGGCGCGACCAACCGCGGTGGCAAGAAGGCCAAGGCCGAGAGCGACGCCGCAGCCTGACATTCGCACCAATCACAAACTCCGGCCCCTTCCCTCGGGAAGGGGCCGGAGTTTTTGTGCGCCCAGGTCGCCGTGTGAATTCGGCCCGATTCGTACGCTCGTGTTATTTGCTTAACATTCGTGCCTTTTATAAAGTTACGGGGCTTTAGTCGTGGGGTTTCGGTCGAGGGCGCCGGTTGTGGGAACGTCGCCGCTAGCCGATTGGTGAGCCGTTGCTATGTCGTAAACGCAGTGGGCACCGGGCCGCTCGCTTCGTCGGCGCGCTATCGGTAGCTCTGGGAACCGGTGCGGCGATCGCCGCTGCCCCCAGCGCCCACGCCGACGACGCCGTCACCGCCGACTCCCCCACCCAGTCGAACTCGGCGCAACCCGCCGCCTCCGCGGCACGGCGGTCCGACGCCGCGTCAGAAGCCCGGCGCCAGGAGCGGGAGCCGCGGCCTGAGTCTGAGGTCGCGGCGAGGTCCGTCTCGGCGGCTGCGGCAGCGCCCCGCTCGACACCGAACGCCGACGCATCACCGGGCTCGCCCGCATCGGTCGACCGCGGATCGCGGACACCGTCGCGGCTGCCGGAATTGCACCAGCCCGAGTACCGTCCCGTTCCCGTGGCCGCTGCGCCCGCCCCGCCCGATGTGGCCACCCCGGCAGCCGCGACGACGAGCCCCGCCGCACCTCCTTCAGCCGACACGACGACCGTCACCGTGACTGCACCGCCGGCGGCCGCACCGGAGTTGAGCGCGCCGGTATCCCGGGTCACCGAGTCCGAACCCGGCAGCATCCTGCAGAGCCTCCTGGGCGGGACGGGCGATCCCGGCATCCCCGCAGCCGCCCCGCTGGCATGGGCGACGCTTGCGGTCAGCCGCCGGGATCCGGCGAGCCCGACCGCATCTCAGGGTGCCGACCCGATCTCCAACTTCATCCGGATCTTCATCGGTGACGGCACCGCCGAAAACCCCGACGCCGGAATCCTTTTCGGCAACGGCTACAGCTACACCCAGGACACCTGCCCGAGCGGGCCGTGCAACGGCGGAAACGGCGGGCTGATCGGCAACGGCGGTGACGGCTACAGCGGCGGCAACGGCGGATCGGCCGGATGGTTCGGTAACGGCGGAAACGGCGGTGCAGGCGTCACCGGAATCAACGGCGGAGTCGGCGGCAGCGGAGGCACCGGCGGGCTGTTCCTCGGCGACGGCGGCAACGGCGGGAGGGGGGCGTCCGCGGCGACGGCCACCGGTGACGGCGCCAACGGCGGCGGCGGCGGGAACACCGGGTTCCTCTCGCTGTCGGGCACCGGTGGCGCCGGTGGCGCCGGTGGGGCCGGCGGTTCACTCAGCGGTTCGGGCGGCGACGGCGGCGACGGAGGCGACGCCGGTCTGCTCGCGCTGACCGGCAACGGCGGTAACGGCGGTGCGGGTGGCGCGTCGGCGACCCTCGGCGGCGACGGCGGCGACGGCGGGAACGCCGCACTGCTCATCGGCGACGGCGGTGACGGCGGTGCGGGCGGGGCGGCCACCCGCGACGGCGGAGTCGGGGGCAACGGCGGGTCCGGCGGCAACGCGGGTCTGATCGGCAACGGCGGCCAGGGCGGCGGCGGAGGTTTCGGCAGCACGGTCGGCGGTGGCACCGGCAACGGCGCCACCGGGATGCTCTCGATGCTCGGCGGTGGCGTCGCGGCGACCGCGGTCGCCCAGCCCCAGCCCGCCGCGGTGTGGGATTTCTTCGTCGGAGCCTGGAATGATCTGGCCACCTGGGTCTCCAACGTCTGGAACGGGGCGATCACCACCTTCCAGCAGTTCACCCAGGCCATCGCCGGCTACGTCGGCAACGTGGTCAACGACCTGCTCGACCGGCTCCGGACGGTTCTCGTCGGTCAGCTCACGCCCTGGCTCACCAACATCACCGGTTCGGCCGCACTCGCGAATGCCGTGGCGCCGATCATCATCGACGCCGTCGGCGACTGGATCTTCAACGGCACCGTCGCCGCGGAGTTCAACCGGATAGTCACCGATCCCGCCCTGCGCCAATTCCTCAGCGAGCGCGTCGGCCTCATCCTGGCCGGTTCCGGCGTGCCGCTGCCGGTCGGTCAGGCGGTCGGAGCCGCTGTCGCCGACGCCTTGGCTGCCCTGGCCAATCCCGGCTTCACCAGCGCGCTGGGAACGCTCATCGTCAGCATCCCGTGGGTTCCGTCGGGGTGGGCGCTGGTCGAGACCCTGTGGAACCTGTTGTTCACCGATCTGACCCTGGTGCGGGTCCTCGAGCGCCAGCTGGGCACCACGGCGACGCGCGACGCGCTCGCCACGTTCCTGGCCACGCCCGCGGTTCAGCAGACCCTGGGATCGGCCGTCAACAACTTCACCATGGCGCTCATGGACAGTCCTGCCGACCGGGCTCTGGTCGGCAGTGAGATCAGCAGGGCGCTGACCCCGGGCCTGACCCCCGTCGTCGGTGCCCCCGCCGCCGACGCGCTGGGCACCGTGGCCGCCGACACGGTGGTGACGCTGCTGGGCGACCCGGCCGTCATCAGCGGAACGGGCGCGGTGGCGGGCGCGGCGGTCACCAATCTGCTGGGCGCGCCGGGTGTGAGCGGGGCACTGGCCGACTTCGCGGTCACGATCATGCCGGTGCTGTTCGACACGGTCATCGGGTCGCCGGCCGACGACGGCGCGCGCGTCACCGAGGCCCTCACCGCTCTGCTGAACAACGCGGCGGTGCCGGGTGCGCTGGCCTGGGCCGTGACCGGCGCGTTCGCGGCGGCCGACTCCGCCCTGCTGGGCAATCCCGCCGTGCACACCGCGGTGGGGCGGGCAGTCGCCACCGCGGTCGTCGAGCTGGCCGCGGCACCGGCGCTGCAGTCTCTGGTCCGCGAACAGCTGCGGGCACTGATCACCGAGGCTCTGTTCCGGGATGTCAGCGCACCCGCCACCGCCGCCCTCGCCACCACGCTCAGCGATGCGGTCATCACCCTGATGTCGACGCCGGCGGTGCGCAACGGCGTCGGCACCGTCGCCGGCAGCGCCGTGGCTGCAGCCCTGGGTACGCCCGGACTGAGCACAATATTGACCACCGCGGGCGCCCAGCTGACCCTGGCCGTGCTGTCTGGCACCGACCCCGCCACCCTGCTCGATCCCGCTCTGGCGGCCCTGCGGGCCAACCCGACTGTGCTCGCCGCCCTCGCCCGCGGACTGCTGGGAGCGCTCGGCGCCGCCGACACCGCGCTGTTGGCCAACACCGCCGCCCAGCAGGCGCTCGGTGACACCGCCGGGACCGTCCTGGTCAGCCTCACCGCCGACCCCGACGTCCGCGACCTGATCGAGGTCCAACTGCGCGCCTACATCGTCGCCAGCCTGACCCCCGGCCTCGACGTGCCCGCCGCCACCGCGATCGCGACCACGGTGACCAACGCCGTGGTGGGTCTGCTGGCTGATCCGGCCGTGCGCACCGGGGCGGGCACCCTGGTCGACACCACCGTGACCACCGCCCTGGCCCAGCCCGGGCTGAGCACCGCGCTGACCACCGCCGCCGGACAGATCGCCATCGCGGTGCTGTCGGGGAGTAACCCCACCACCGCGATCAACTCCGCCCTGACCTCCCTGCTGGCCAACCCCGCCACCCTGCCGGCCCTGGGCGCCACCCTCACCGGCGCGCTGTCGACCCTCGACACCGCGCTGCTGAGCGTGCCCGCCGTGCAGACCGCCCTGGGCAACACCGCCGCCACCGCGGTCACCGACCTCACCTCGTCGGCGGCGGTGCGCGCCCTGCTCAGCACGCAGTTGCGCGCGCTGCTCACCGACGGTCTGACCCCCACCCTCGGCGCGGACCTGGCTTTCCCCCTCGGCATCGTCGCGGGAGATGCGGTAGCCGGCCTGCTGGCCGAGCCGGCGCTGCGCGCGGGACTGGCCACCCTGGTCGGAACCACCCTGACCACCGCCCTGGCCCAGCCCGGGCTGGGCGCCGCGCTCACCAACGCCGTCGGACAGGTCGCCCTCACCGCGCTGGCCGCCCCCGACCCCGCCACGGCACTGGGCCCCGCCCTGGCCGCCGCACTGCCCGCCCTGCTGACCAACCCCGCCGTCAGGGCCGGCGTCGGGCCCGTGCTGGCCGCCGCGCTGTCGACTCTCGACACCGCGCTGCTGGGTGTTCCTGCCGTGCAGATCGCACTGGGCAGCACCATGGGCACCGTGGTGAGCGAGCTGACCTCGGCCCGGTCGGTGCGCGCCCTGCTCGGCACCCAGCTGCCCCCGGTCCTCGCCGGCGCGCTGACCCCGACCCTCGGCGCGCCGCTGGCGTCGCTGATCGGCCGGGTCGGCACCCAGACCGTGGTCGAACTGCTCGAGGAACCCGCGCTGCGCACCGGGATCGGCGCGGTGCTGGCCACCACGGTGAGCACCGTTCTGGGCCAGCCCGGGCTGAGCACCGCCCTGACCGGCACCCTCGGGCAGGTCGCCACCGAGGTGCTCGGCGGCACAGACCCGACCGCGGCGCTGTCCGACGCGCTGCCCGCACTGCTGTCCAACCCGGCCGTCACGGGAGCTCTCGGCCCGACCCTGATCGCGGCGCTGGCCGCGCTGGACTCCGCCATGCTGCGCGTCCCCGCCGCCCAACGCGCCCTGGGTGCGGCCGTCGGCGACACCGTCGTCGCCCTGACCGCCGACCCCACCGTGCGGGCCCTGATCGACACCGCCGTGCCGCCCGCGCTTGCCGCCGCGCTGACCGGCGTCCTCGGCGCGGACTCCGCCGCCGGTGCCGGCGTGATCGCCACGGCAGCCACCGACGCGGTCACCGGTCTGCTGGCCCTGCCCGCGCTGCGCACCGGTATCGGCGCGGTCCTGGCCACCACCGTGAGCACCGCGCTGGCCCAACCCGGGTTGAGCACCGCGCTCACCGACACCGTCGGCCAGGTCGCCACGAAGATCCTCGGCGGCGCCGAGCCCGAGGGCGCGCTGGCCGACGCCCTGCCCGCGCTGCTGGCCAATCCGGCCGTCACCGGTGCCCTCGGCCCCACCCTGACCGCCGCGCTGGCCACCCTCGACTCCGCCGTGCTGCGCGTGCCGACCGTGCAAGTCGCCTTCGCGAACGCGGTTCGCAATGTCACGGTCTCCCTGACCACCGACCCTGACGTGCGCGCCCTGATCGGGACCGCGCTGCCGCCCGTGCTCACCGGCGTCCTGACCGGAGTCCTCGGCAGGGAGGCCGCGGCCGCGATCGCCACGATCGCCACCCAGGCGATGACCGGCCTGCTGGCCGAACCCGCCATCGGCACCGGACTCGGCACGGTGCTGGCCACGACCGTGCGAAGCGCCCTGGGCCAACCCGGCCTGAGCACCGCGGTCACCGCCGCCGTCGCGCAGCTCGCCACCACGGTGCTGGCCGCACCCAACCCCGGTGAGGCGCTGACCCCGGCACTGACCGCGGCGCTGAACTCGCTGCTGGCCGACCGCACTGCGGTCGCGGGCCTCAGCGCCACCCTGACCGCGACGCTGGCAAGCCTGGACTCCGCGTTGCTGCGCGTGCCGGCCGTACGTCCGGTCCTCGCAACCACCGTCGGTAACGCTGTGGTCTCCCTGACCACCGACCCTGGCGTGCGCGCGCTGATCGGCACCGCGCTGCCCGCCCTGCTGACCGGCGCCCTGACCGGAACCCTCGGCGCGGAGGCCTCCGCATCGATCGCCACGATCGCCACCCGAGCCGTCACCGGCCTGCTGGCCGAGCCCGCCATCGGCACCGGACTCGGCGCGGTCGTGGAGACCACCCTCAGCACCGCCCTGGCCCAGCCGGGACTGAGCACCGCGCTCACCAACGCCGTCGGGCAGATCGGTATCGACGTGCTCAGCGGCAAACCTGCGACAACGGCGCTGACCGATGCGCTGGGAGCCCTGCTGGCCAACCGGTCCGCGGTGGCCGGCATCGCGACCACCCTCACCGCCGCCCTGTCGACGGTGGACACCGCGCTGCTGCGGGTGCCCGCCGCCCAGCAGGCCCTCGGCGAGACGGTTGGCACCGCCGTCGCCGGTCTGACCACCGACCCGACCGTGCGCGCCCTGCTGGGCGCCGCGCTGCCCGCCCTGCTCACCGACACTCTGACCGGATCCCTCGGCGCGGAGGCTTCCGCCGCGATCGCCACCGTCGCCACCCGCGCCGTGACCGGCCTGCTGGCCGTCCCCGCCGTCGGCACCGGACTCGGCGCGGTCGTCGACACCGCATTGACCACCGCGCTGGCCCAGCCCGGACTGAGCACCGCGCTCGCCAACGCCGTCAGACTGTTCAGCTTCGCTCTCCTCGACCGCGGAGATATCAGCACCGCACTGAGCGTCGCCGCGGGCAGCCTGCTGGCCAACCCCGCCCTACCGGGCGGTCTCGCCGCCACGCTCACCGCGACGCTGCCCGTCCTGGACTCCGCGCTGCTGGCCGACTCCGGCGTCGCGCAGGTGCTCGGCTCCACCGCGCGGGACGTGATCGTCTCGCTGACCGCCGATCCCGCCGTGCGCGCCCTGCTCGACACCCCGTTGCGGGCGCTGCTCACCGAGAATCTGGGCGAGGGCCTTGGCACCGCACTGGGCACTTCGTTGGCCGGCCTGCTCGCCGACCCCTCGGTCGGCAGCGCGGTGGGCGCACTAATCGACAACACCATCACCGATTTCCTGGGTCAGTCCGGCCTGCGCTCGGTGCTGCTGGCCACCGTCGATCAGATCGGCACCGCCGTACTGTCGGGCACCGAATTGCTCGAGGCCCTCGGCGAGGCCCTGCCGGCACTGCAGGCCAACACCGCTTTCCTGACCGCCACGGTCGGTCGGCTGGTGATCGCGGCCCTGTCCTATGTCGCACTGCGCCAGGCGATTTCCTCGACCGGTGATCAGGTGGTCACAGCCGTGCTGAGCGACCTCGGGATCCCCGACGGCCTCGCCGCCGTGGCCGGCCGGGTCACCGACGCCGCGGTCAGCTCGCTACTGCAGGACCCGGCGGTCTGGATTTTTGCCAGCAGCCTTGCCGTCACGCTGATCGGCGGCGGTGACGTCGTGGGCCCGGCGATCCGGGCCGTGATCACCTCGGCGCCGCTTCGGGCAGCCCTGGGAACCGCCGTCGGCCGCGGCCTCGGCACCCTGTTCGGGGACAACATCGTGGGAACGGCGGTCAGCCTGGTCACCGCGGGCGCGGTCACCCAGCTGCTGGGCCTGATCTCGGGGATCGGCTCGCTGTTCCTTGCTCCGGAACCGGCCGGGGATTCGGCGTCCGCTCAGCGGCTCGCAGTCGTGTCCGCGCCCGCCCCGCCGGCCGAGCAGCCCAGGGCGCCGAGCGGCCGGGGGCCGGGCCGGCTCAGCGCTCTGGCGGCCTGACGCGTCGGGTCGCCCCCCAGAGGCTGACCGCGATGCCGGCCACCGCGCCCCCCAGCCCGATCGCCCGGTGGGCCGGCCGCAGGTCGCCGTGCACACTGATCCCGCCGATCAGATCGGCCACGTCCGCACCGCCCGAGGCCAAAAACCATCCGCGGGTGTCCCTGCCGCGCAGCGCCGCCGCCGTGAGCAGACCGCCGATCAGCGCGTCGCGGTACCCCATCGAGCGCAGCAGCAGCTGCGCGGTCGGCGACGGCTGCTCGGGGTCACCCCAGATGCGGTTCACCCGGACCGGGTCGATCAGAAAGGACGCCCCCGAGGCGAGGCGCACACAGCCCACCGCCAGCGCGGCGCGGTCGATCGGCATGTGCCGAAGCCTAGGACGGCGGCGGCGACAAAGCGTTACCATCCACCGATGGAACGCAGAAAATTCATCGTGGGCGCGGCCATGGCCGCCTCGGTACCGCTGGCCGTCGCCTGTTCCCGAACCCAGAACAACGCCTCCGAATTCCAGGCTTTGCCTGTCTCGGACGAACGCGTCCAGAACTTCATGAAGTACTACAACGAGTTCTGGACCGATCCCGCCAAGGCGGTCCAGCAATACACCGCATCGGATCTGGTCTACACCTCGACTTCGGGTCAGGATTTTGACCAGGCGGGACTCACCGGTCGGCTCAACGACTGGGCGCAGGGCTTCACCCGGGTCAAATCAGAGCCGGTCTGGGCCGCGGCACTCGACAAGGGAGAGATCCTCATCATCCTGCGCGACACCAGCGTCCACTCCGGTGAATTCCGCGGCAACGCCGCCACCAACAGGGAGCTCGTGGACGACAGCATCTTCACCGTCGCCTATGACTCGCAGAACAAAATCACGCGCTACTCCCAGTACGCCGACTACGGCGGCATCTCCGATACGGTCGGGGCTGAGAACCTGTCCCAATTGCACGGCATGGCCTGAGTCCCCTGCGGGAGCCTGACGTTCAAGAAGGCCAGGGCTCGTGGCCCTGGCCTTCTTGCATGGTGGAGCTGCCGGGAATCGAACCCGGGTCCTACGGCATTCCCTCGAGGCTTCTCCGTGCGCAGTTCGCTATGTCTCTACTCGGATCTCCTGCTCACGCGAACAAGTCAGGATGACGATCCCAGTCGCTGTGAGTGTCCCGATCAGTCCCGCGACCGAACTGAGCGGTAGATCCCTCTAGCTGATGCCAGGGTCCGGGCCGAGGGCCTTCCCGGTCTGACAGACTCACCGTCGCTTATGCAGCGAGGGCGTAGTCGCGCTGATGAGAATCGGCGCTTAATTGGTTGCATCGACGCTTACGGTGGTCTCTTGCCTGCACCGGCACGCTTCCCTTGATTCGATGCGCGAAGTCGAAACCTTTCAGCCCCTCGCATCACAGCCGATGGCTTCGGCTGCTGTTCTCATGGTACGCGGGTACAACGACAGACCGGTATCCGATATTCCCGGACCTGCGGAAAAGGACCCCTCGACGGTGCGGATTATGACGCCCACACGGCGTGTCCCGGCACGAAACCGCACAGTCGCGGGGGATCAGATCACGTAGGCCAGGTTCTCCACGATCCGCTCGCCGGCCTCACGGTCCCCGCCGACCTCGATCGCCTGGGGGCGCTCGGCCAGCAACGGCCGGCCGCCGCACAGCCGGCTGAACTGCAGGCCGTCGAGGGTGATCGCGACGGTCGGCTCGGTGCCGCCGAAATCCTCCACCAGGGCCGCCCGGCCGTCGACGGCGACTCGGAACTCCCGCGACACCGGCCCGGTCAGCCCGATCAGCACCCGCGCACCCTCGGGTGCCCGGCCCTTCTTGCCGACCACGAAGGCCATGCTGGACGCCATCTCGTCCAGTGAGAGCCGGGTGTCCGCCCCGGCCAGCTGCTCGTCGGTCGGCGGCCGGCCCAGAGCATCGCGGATGTCGTGCTCGTGCATCCAGCAGTCGAAGATGCGCACCCGCATGAAGCGGCCATAACTGTCCGGGCCGGCCGGGGTGAATCCGACCGCGTCCCACTCTTTGCGGCCCATCGCCGACAGCGACTCCTTGCGGGCGGCGATCACCTCCCGAAACGTCGCCAGCAGCGTCGCCGGGGACTCGCCCCGCAGGTGCTCGATCCAGCGCTCGTTGAGCGCGCCGATCTCGTTGCGGACATGATCGCGGTCGGTCACCTCAGATTCCGAATCGGGTGTCGGCGTGCCCGACAGCATCAGCTCGGTGCCGACGATGTGGGCGACGACGTCGCGAACGGACCACCCCGGAAGCGACGTGGGGCGCTGCCACTCGTCGTCGGAGAGCTCGGCCAGCAGCGCATCGAGTGCGTCCCAGGACGCGAAAAGCCCCTCGAGGATCTCGCTCTTGTCGAGGACGGTACGGGGTCGTTCAGCACCGGACATTGCAGTGATGCTAGTAGACCGTTCAGATCTTGCCCTTGGCCCGCCGACCCATTTCGCGGATCACCTCGCGCTGGGCATCCCGGCGCGCGAGATCCTGGCGTTTGTCACGGGCCTGCTTGCCGCGCGCCAGCGCCAGCTCCACCTTCACCTTGCCGTCGGCGAAGTAGAGCGACAGCGGCACCAGGGTGAGGTTTCCGTCGCGGATCTTGCCGACGAGCGAGTCGATCTGGCGGCGGTGCAGCAGCAGCTTGCGGTTGCGCCGCGGCTCGTGGTTGGTCCAGGAGCCGTGGTGGTACTCCGCGATGTGCAGGTTGCGCAGCCAGACCTCGCCGTCGTCGACGGTCGCGAAGGATTCGGCCATCGACGCCTGGCCCTCCCGCAGGCTTTTCACCTCGGTTCCGGTCAGCACGACACCGGCCTCGAAGACCTCCTCGATGGCGAAGTTGTGCCGCGCCTTGCGGTTGGTCGCGATGACCTTGCGGCCGCCGTCAGGCGACTTCTTGGCTGCCGCCTTCTTGGACACGGCTAGTCCCGCACATACAGCCGAAGCGTGACATAGGCGGTGATCGCGGCCATCGTGACACCGACGGCGAACATGATCGGTGCGATGTAGAGGATGTCGGCGTAGTCGATGCGGGCGATCAGACCCGCTTGATAGAACTGCCGCAGGGCGTTCTCCAGGAATAGCGCCCGCACGACGATCAACCCGAGGATGGCGAGCGCCACGCCGATCGTGGCGGCGAAAACCGCCTCCAGCAGGAACGGCAACTGGGTGTACCAGCGGGTGGCACCGACCATCCGCATGATGCCGATCTCGGTGCGCCTGGTGTAGGCGGCGACTTGAACCATGTTGGCGATCAACAGGATCGCACCGATCGCCTGCACGATCGCGATCGCGAACGCCGCCCTGGACAACCCGTCCAGGATGGCGAACAGCCGGTCGATGAGGTCCTTCTGATTGAGCACGTTGAGCACACCGGGCTGGCCCTGCATCGCCGAGTCGAACTCCTCATGACGCTCGGGGTCGTCGAGTTTGACGATGAAGGAGGCCGGGAAGGCGTCCTTGCTCGCAACGTCCTTGTATTCGGGAAACTTGGTCACCGCGTCGTTGTAAGCGTCATCGCGGTTGAGGAACCGCACGCTCTTGACGTCGTCGCGCGACTCGATCGTGGCCCGCAGTGCCTTGCAGGGCTCGCCGTCGCAGGTGAGGTCGTTGGCCGAGATGTCGTTGGTGAGGAAGACCTGGCTTTCCACCCGGTCGAGGTAGATGCTGCGGGACTGGTTGGCCAGCTGGATCACCAGCAGGCCGCCACCGAACAGTCCGATGGAGATCGCGGTGGTCAGGATCATCGCAATCGTCATCGTGACGTTGCGGCGCAGGCCGGTGACGACCTCGTTGACGAGGAAACCGAAACGCACTTAGCGGTCCATCCCGTAGACGCCGCGCTGCTCGTCACGGACCAGCCGGCCCAGCGAGAGTTCCACGACGCGCTGCCGCATCGAGTCGACGATGTGGTGATCGTGGGTGGCCATCAGCACCGTGGTGCCGGTGCGGTTGATCCGGTCGAGCAGATCCACGATGTCCTGGCTGGTTTCCGGGTCGAGGTTGCCAGTGGGCTCGTCGGCCAGCAGCACCAGCGGGCGATTGACGAACGCGCGGGCGATCGCCACCCGCTGCTGCTCTCCCCCGGACAGCTCGGCGGGCAGCCGGTTGGTCTTGCCGGACAGCCCGACCATGTCGAGGACCTCGGGCACCACGGCCTTGATGGTGTCGGGCTTCTTGCCGATGACCTCCAGCGCGAAGGCCACGTTCTCGAAGACCGTCTTCTGCTGCAGCAGCCGGAAGTCCTGAAACACGCATCCGACCACCTGCCGCAGCTTGGGGATGTGCCGCCCCGGCAGCTTGTTGACGTGGAACTTCGAGATCTGCACCTCCCCGGAGTTCGGGGTCTCCTCGGCCAGCAGCAGCCTCATGAAGGTGGACTTGCCCGAGCCCGACGGCCCGATCAGGAAGACGAACTCACCTTTGTCGATCTTGACGCTGACGTTGTCCAGGGCCGGCCGCGCCGCGGACTTGTACTGCTTGGTGACGTGGTCGACGGTGATCATCACGACAGGCGAGTCTAGCCGGGTGCCCGCGCCGGCTCCGGCGCCGGTGAGGTCGGCGCCGCCGTCCGCGTCGGGGTGGCCGGAGCCGGCCCGGGCGGCTCAGAAGCCGTCGGGGTGGGCCCGGCCGGCGTGGAGCTCGGCGTCTCGGGGGTGGGCGAGCCCTCCTCCGCCGGGCTCGTCGGCGACTCCGTCGGGCTGGTCGGGGTCGTGGTGGTCTCCGAGGTCGCGGGGATGCGGACGTCGGTGCGCGGCACCCAGGTGTAGGCCGGGTCGGGCACATAGCCCGGCGGCACCACCTCGGTCGCCGGGATCTGGTCGGGCGGGGCCGGCGGGGGCTCGTAGGTCTCGTAGACCCACCAGATGCCGATGAAGGCCAGCAGCAGTACCACCGTCGAGGTGCGGATCCGGCCGCCCAGCAGGTAACCCGGCCACCTGTGTTCGGCGGAGTCGCGCTCGGGGCTCATCAGCTCACCGGCTCCTGGGTCGGAAGCGGCGTTCCGTCCGAGGAAGTCACCGCCGTCACGATGCCCGCCCGGTTCAGGGCGGCCACGACCAGCAGCCGAAGCCTGCGGTTCACCTCGAACTGCTTGCCGGGCAGCGTTCGGGCCACCATGCGCAGATTCACCGTGTCGACCTCGATGCGCTCCACGCCCATGAGTTCGGGCTTGTCCAGCAGCAGCGACCCGATCTCACGGTCCTCGGTGGCCTCCTCGCACACCTCGCGCAACACTTCGTGCACCTTGACCAGATCCGCGCCCGGCGGCACCGGGATCTCGATCACCGCGCGCGCCCATTCCTTGGACAGGTTGAGCGTCTTCATGATCTGGCCGTTGGCGATCGTGTACAGCTCACCCTCGGCGGTGCGCAGCTTGGTGACCCGCAGCGTCACCTCCTCGACGTGGCCCATCGCCTCGCCGCTGGTGCCCATGGTGACCTCGATGAGGTCGCCGATCCCGTACTGCTTCTCGGTGATGATGAAGAACCCGCTGAGCAGGTCCTGCACCAGACGCTGGGCGCCGAACCCCACCGCCGCGCCGATCACCGCCGCCGGCGCCACCAGCGAACCCACCGGGATGGCCAGGATGCTGGTGATCTGAACCACCACCAGCACCGCCAGCAGGGTGATGGCCAGATAGGACGTCACCGACGCCACCGCCTGGCGGTGCTTGGCGCTCTCCGAGCGGACCAGGTCCTTGCTGCGCTGGAAGCGCGTGTCGATGCGGCGGCTGACCTGATGCGCGGCCCAGTGGATGAACCGCGCCGCCAGCAACCCGCCGATCAGCAGCAGCGTGATCCGCAGGCCCCGGGTCAGGATCCAATCGCCGTAGTCACCGCGCCAGAAGTCCTGCCAGCGCTCGGTGAAGGGGTTGGCCAGAAGGTCAGTCGTCAAAATCAGTCGTCATCTCGTCGGTTACGCCATCTGATTCCCGCTTCGAGGAACCCGTCGATATCCCCGTCCAGAACCGCCGCGGGATTGCCGACCTCATAGTCGGTACGCAGATCCTTGACCATCTGGTAGGGGTGCAGAACGTAGGACCGCATCTGGTTGCCCCAGGAGCTGCCGCCGTCCCCCTTGAGCGCGTCGAGTTCGGCGCGCTCCTCGGAGCGCTTGCGTTCCAGCAGCTTGGCCTGGAGCACCCGCATCGCAGACACCTTGTTCTGCAACTGCGATTTCTCGTTCTGGCAGGTCACCACGATACCGGTCGGGATGTGGGTGAGTCGAACCGCGGAGTCGGTGGTGTTGACCGACTGGCCGCCCGGCCCGCTGGACCGGTAGACGTCGACCCGCACGTCGGCTTCGGGAATCTCGATGTGATCGGTGGTCTCGACCACGGGCAGCACCTCGACCTCGGCGAACGAGGTCTGTCGGCGGCTTTGGTTGTCGAACGGGCTGATCCGCACCAGCCGGTGGGTGCCCTGCTCGACCGAGAGCGTGCCGTAGGCGAACGGTGCGTGCACCGCGAAGGTGGCGCTTTTGATGCCGGCCTCCTCGGCGTAGGAGGTGTCGAAGATCTCAACCGGGTAGTCGTGTTTCTCAGCCCACCGCACGTACATCCGCATCAGCATCTCCGCCCAGTCGGCGGCGTCCACCCCGCCCGCCCCGGAGCGGATGGTGAGCAGGGCCTCACGCTCGTCGTACTCCCCCGACAGCAGGGTGCGGACCTCCATCGCTTCCACGTCGGTCTGCAGAGCGGCCAGTTCGGCGTCGGCCTCGGCCAGCGCCGTGGCGCCTTCGGCACCGCCCTCCTCGGCGGCCAGCTCGTAGAGCACCGGCAGGTCGTCGAGACGGCGGCGCAGGTCCTCGACCCGTCTCAGCTCGCCCTGGGCGTGGGAGAGCTCACTGGTGACGCGCTGGGCCCGGGCCTGGTCATCCCAGAGTTTCGGATCGGCGGCGTCGTGCTCGAGCTTGCCGATCCGGGTGCGCATGGCCTCGATGTCGAGAACCCGCTCGACCGTGGTCAATGTGGCGTCCAGGGCGTCGATATCGGACTGGCGGTCGAGGTCCACGAGAACTCAGGTTACCGGCGTGGCTACCATCCCCAGCATGCGTCCTTACTACGTCGCGATCGTCGGCGCGGGACCCTCGGGCTACTTCGCGGCCGCGTCGCTGCTCAAATCCGCCGACGCGTCGGTCTCCGGGGACGGCCCGGACGTGCGCGTGGACATGCTCGAAATGCTGCCCACTCCTTGGGGTTTGGTGCGGTCCGGAGTGGCGCCCGACCACCCGAA
>VEQY01000056.1 GCA_018882965.1 Mycobacterium sp.
CCACCACCCCCATCACCGCCACCGGCCCCACCGGCTCCGGCCCCACCCGCCGCGACACCGGGCCCCAACGGCGGGCCCTACGTCACCCCGCTGGTACGAAAACTCGCGGCCGACAGCGGTATCGACCTGTCGACCGTCAAGGGCTCCGGCGTGGGCGGGCGCATCCGCAAGCAGGACGTGCTGGCCGCCGCGCAGCAGCAGACGGCCACCGGTGCTGCGGCGCCGGCGCCCGCTGGGGCGCCCGCGGCCCCAGCACCGTTGGCACACCTGCGCGGCACCACGCAGAAGGCCAACCGGATCAGGAAACTCACCGCCCGCAAGACCCGGGAATCGCTGCAGCAGAGCGCCCAACTCACCCAGACCCACGAGGTCGACATGACCAAGATCGTGGCGCTGCGGGCCCGAGCCAAGCGGGAGTTCGCCGAGCGGGAGGGCGTCAACCTGACCTACCTGCCGTTCATCGCCCGCGCGGTGATCGAAGCGCTCAAGGCCCACCCCAACGTCAACGCCAGCTTCGACGAGGAAGCCGGCGAGATCACCTACTACGACGCCGAACACCTCGGCTTCGCGGTCGACACCGACCAGGGCCTGCTCTCGCCGGTGATCCACAACGCGGGCGACCTCTCGCTGGCCGGGCTGGCCCGCGCCATCAACGACATCGCCGCCCGGGCGCGCTCCGGTGACCTCAAACCCGACGAGCTCGCCGGAGGCACCTTCACCATCACCAACATCGGCAGCCAGGGGGCGCTCTTCGACACCCCGATCCTGGTGCCGCCGCAGGCGGCGATGCTCGGCACCGGCGCGATCGTCAAGCGCCCGCGGGTCATCATCGACCAGTCGGGTAACGAGTCCATCGGGGTTCGCTCGGTGTGCTACCTGCCGCTGACCTACGACCACCGGCTGATCGACGGCGCCGATGCGGGGCGGTTCCTGACCACCATCAGACGGCGCCTCGAAGAGGGGGCCTTCGAGGCCGAGCTCGGACTCTGAGGTGGCGGGACAGCCGACCGTCGCGATCGCCGGCTCGTCGGGCCTGATCGGCACCGCGCTGGTCGACGCCCTGCGAGCGACCGGCCACCGGGTACTGCGCATCGTGCGCCGCGCCCCCGGGAACACCGACGAACTGCGCTGGGAACCCGATCGTGCGGAGTTCGACCCCGCGGGCCTGGCCGACGTCGACGCGGTGGTCAACCTCTGCGGCGTCGGCGTCGCCGACAAGCGCTGGTCGGGCGCGGTCAAGCAGGTCCTGCGCGACAGCCGGATCGAACCCACCGAGGTGATCACCGCCGCGGTCAACGAGGCCGGGGTTCCGCTGCTGATCAACGCCAGCGCTGTCGGCTTCTACGGGGACACCCGGGCGCGAATCGTCGACGAGTCGGCGCCACCGGGCACCGGATTTCTGGCCCGGCTCTGCGTCGATTGGGAGGCGGCGACCCGCCCGGCACAGGAAGCCGGGGCGCGGGTGGTTCTCGCCCGGATCGGCCTGGTTCTCGCCCCGGCCGGCGGGCTGCTGGCCCGACTGCGGCCGCTGTTCGGCTTCGGCCTCGGTGGGCGACTGGCAGGCGGTCACCAGTACATGCCCTGGATCAGCCTCGAGGACGTGGTGCGAGCCCTGGTGTTCGCCATCGAGGACCCCGATGTGTTCGGTCCGGTCAACCTGACCGGACCGGCCCCGGTGACCAACGCCGAGTTCACCGCCGCTCTCGGCCGGGCCCTCAACCGGCCGACGCCGGCGGCGGTGCCCGCCTTCGCTTTGCGTGCCCTGGTCGGAGAGTTCGCGGACGAGGGCCTGCTCATCGGCCAGCGAGCCATTCCCGCCGCGCTGGAGCGGGCCGGATTCGAGTTCGAGCACCGCAGCGTCGGCGCGGCCCTCGCCTACGCCACGGCCGCAACGCGCGGGTAGTACCGTCGGAAGATGGCCACGTCCATCCGTTCGGGCTCGGCAGACATCGAGGTCTGCCACCTCGGCACCATCGACTACCTGGCCGCCTGGGAGTTGCAGCGCGACCGCGCCGACGCCCGCGCCAACGGCGGCGCCGACTCCCTGCTGCTGCTCGAACACCCGCCGGTCTACACCGCCGGTAAGCGCTCCGAGGAGAGCGACCGCATCGACTCCGGCATCGCCGTGGTCACTACCGATCGCGGCGGCCGGATCACCTGGCACGGCCCCGGCCAGCTGGTCGGTTATCCAGTGGTCGGCCTGCGCGAACCACTCGATGTGGTCAATTACGTTCGCCGCCTGGAGGAGTCACTGATCGCAGTCTGCGCCGACTTCGGGCTCGACGCGGTCCGGGTCGACGGCCGCTCCGGGGTGTGGCTGCGGGCCGGCAACCGCACGGTCCGCAAGGTGGCCGCGATCGGCGTCCGCGTCGCCCGCGGCATCACCCTGCACGGGTTCGCCCTCAACTGCGACTGCGACCTGAGCGCCTTCTCCGCCATCGTGCCGTGCGGGATCGCCGACGCGGGCGTGACGTCGCTGAGCGCTGCGCTGGGCCGTCGGGTCAGCGTCGAGGACGTCCGCGCCCGCGTCGCCGAGGCCGTCTGCGATGCGCTCGACGGGCGTCTGGCCGTGGCCGTTCCCGTAGCATCGCAACCGTGACCGCCGCCCCCCAGCCCGACGGCCGCAAGCTGCTGCGGCTGGAGGTGCGCAACGCCGAAACGCCGATCGAACGCAAGCCGCCGTGGATCAAGACCCGCGCGCGGATGGGTCCGGAGTACACCGCGCTCAAGGCGCTCGTGCGCCGGGAGGGTTTGCACACGGTCTGCGAGGAGGCGGGCTGCCCGAACATCTTCGAGTGCTGGGAGGACCGCGAGGCGACGTTCCTGATCGGCGGCGAGCAGTGCACGAGGCGGTGCGACTTCTGCCAGATCGACACCGGCAGGCCCGCCGCCCTCGACCGCGACGAGCCGCGACGTGTCGCCGAGAGCGTGACGGCGATGGGTCTGCGCTATTCCACGGTGACCGGGGTTGCCCGCGACGATCTGCCCGACGGGGGTGCCTGGCTGTACGCCGAGACGGTGCGTGCCATCAAGCGGGCGAATCCCTCGACCGGTGTGGAGCTTCTCATCCCCGATTTCAACGGTGATCCTGCGCTGCTGCGCGAAGTCTTCGAATCGGGTCCCGACGTGCTGGCACACAACCTGGAGACTGTTCCGCGGATCTTCAAACGGATCCGCCCGGCCTTCCGCTATCAGCGCAGTCTCGATGTGATCAGCGCGGCAAGGGATTTCGGGCTCGTCACCAAGAGCAACCTCATCCTCGGTCTGGGTGAGGCGCCCGATGAGGTCCGCGGTGCTCTGGGTGACTTGCGCGGCGCCGGGTGCGACATCGTGACCATCACGCAGTACCTGCGGCCGACACCACGCCACCATCCGGTGGAGCGCTGGGTCCTGCCCGCGGAATTCACCGACCACGCCGCCTACGCCGAAGGCCTCGGTTTCGCCGGCGTACTGGCCGGCCCGCTGGTGCGCTCGTCCTATCGGGCGGGTCGGCTCTACCACCAGGCGACTGCGGCTCTGCGACCATCGGTGCCGAAGTCCAGTCCGTATCCTGGGTAGCTA
This sequence comes from Mycobacterium sp., assembly GCA_018882965.1. GTDB lineage: Bacteria > Actinomycetota > Actinomycetes > Mycobacteriales > Mycobacteriaceae > Mycobacterium. The sequence goes on from VEQY01000056.1 coordinate 3,562, forward strand.
TGGCGAAATCCCGTACTCCCGCCGAGGCGAAGGCCGCCAAAGCCGAGGCCAAGGCCACCCGTAAGGCCGCGGCCCGGAAGCGGCGATCACAGCTATGGCAGGCGTTCAAGATCCAGCGCCAGGAGGATCGCCGACTGCTGCCCTACATGATCGGGGCCTTCGTCGTGATCACCGGCGCATCGGTGTTTCTGGGCCTGATGTCCGGCGGGTTCACCCGCTATCTGATGATCGTGCTGGGCGTGGTCCTCGCCGCCCTGGTCTCCTTCATCATCTTCGGCCGTCGCGCCCAGAAGTCGGTCTACCTCAAGGCCGAGGGGCAGACCGGAGCGGCCGCCTGGGCGCTGGAGAACATGCGCGGCCGCTGGCGGGTGACGCCGGGGGTCGCGGCCACCGGCCACTTCGATGCCGTCCATCGGGTGATCGGCCGCCCGGGCGTGATCTTCGTCGCCGAAGGCTCCCCCGCCCGGGTCAAGACCCTGCTGGCCCAGGAGAAGAAGCGCACCGCCCGACTGATCGGTGAGATCCCGATCTATGACGTCGTGATCGGCAACGAGGACGGGCAGATTCCCCTGGCCAAACTCGAGCGTCACCTCAACCGGTTACCCGCCAACATCACCGTCAAGCAGATGGACCTGCTGGAGTCCAAGCTAGCCGCCCTGGGCTCCCGGGTCGGCCCGGCAGCCATGCCCAAGGGACCGCTGCCCGCTCAAGCCAAGATGCGCGGCATTCAACGCACCGTCCGGCGTCGCTGACGGTCGACCCGCCTCACCGCCGCACCACGGCCGTCGCGGTCAACTGATCCTGTAACCCGCGCAGGTCGACGTCGACGAATAACGGCGGGATCACCAGGGCGATCAGCAGGCTGCGCATGATCGCCCGGCCGGTCCCGACGTGGATGCGGTTGTCCACCGAGATGACTCGCAGCCCGAGCAGATACTGCCCGGGGGTGAAGCCGAACAGTCGCACCGAGGCTACGCCGAGGACAAACCAGATGGCCAATACCGCCGTTCCCAGATACGACGCGCTCAGCACACCGATGCTGAGCCCAAGCGCAGCCAGCCCGTATCCGATGAGCCAGTCGACGATCAGCGCCGACATCCGACGGCCCATGCGGGCCAGCGATCCCGAACCCGTCTCGGGCAGGCCCAGCCGCTCGCCGGGATACCCGCCCCCCGAGCCCAGGGATTCAGGACCGGACAGCCACGACCCGATCTCACCCGCCATCACACCAGGATAGGCCCGGGATACAGACGGGGGCATGCGTAACGTCCGCGCAACATCGGGTTGACGGACGTGCAACATCGGCTCCCTACCGTCAGCCGCGAACAGGGAGCCGTTCCGGTGCCGCCCGCTCGGCGGGCCGTACCGAACCAAACAAGGAGCGAATAGGTGGCCGAAAAGAAAGCCGACGACATCATCAAGCTGATCAAGGACGAAAAGGTCGAGTACGTCGATATCCGGTTCTGCGACCTGCCCGGCGTCGTCCAGCACTTCTCGATCCCAGCCTCTGCCTTCGACGAGAACGTGTTCGAGGACGGCCTGGCTTTCGACGGCTCTTCGGTCCGGGGTTTCCAGTCGATCCACGAGTCGGACATGATGCTGCTGCCCGACCCGGAAACCGCGCGCATCGACCCGTTCCGGGAGGCGAAGACCCTCAATCTGAACTTCTTCGTGCACGACCCGTTCACCCGTGAGCCCTACTCGCGAGATCCCCGCAACGTCGCCCGCAAAGCGGAGAACTACCTGGCCTCCACCGGTATCGCCGACACCGCCTACTTCGGGGCGGAGGCCGAGTTCTACATCTTCGATTCGGTGGCGTTCGATTCGAACATGAACGGCACGTTCTACGAGGTCGACTCGGAGTCGGGCTGGTGGAACACCGGTGAGCCCTTCGAGGCCGACGGCAGCGCCAACCGCGGCTACAAGGTGCGCCCGAAGGGCGGGTACTTCCCGGTCGCCCCGTACGACCACTACGTCGACCTGCGCGACAAAATGGCGACCAATCTCATCGATTCGGGCTTCACTCTGGAGCGCGGTCACCACGAGGTGGGCACCGCCGGACAGGCCGAGATCAACTACAAGTTCAACACGTTGCTGCACGCCGCCGACGACGTGCTGCTGTTCAAGTACATCATCAAGAACACCGCCTGGCAGAACGGCAAAACGGTCACCTTCATGCCCAAGCCGCTGTTCGGCGACAACGGCTCGGGCATGCACGCGCACCAGTCACTGTGGAAGGACGGCAAGCCGCTGTTCCACGACGAGTCCGGGTACGCGGGCCTGTCCGACACCGCACGGCACTACATCGGCGGCATCCTGCACCACGCGCCGTCGCTGCTGGCGTTCACCAACCCGACGACCAACTCCTACAAGCGGCTGGTCCCCGGCTACGAGGCGCCGATCAACCTGGTCTACAGCCAGCGCAACCGCTCGGCCTGCGTGCGCATCCCGATCACCGGCAACAACCCGAAGGCCAAGCGCCTGGAGTTCCGCTGCCCGGACAGCTCCGGCAATCCGTATCTGGCCTTCGCGGCGATGCTGATGGCCGGCATCGACGGCATCAAGAAGAAGATCGAGCCGCAGGCACCGGTGGACAAGGATCTCTACGAGCTGCCGCCGGACGAGGCCGCCAACATCCCCCAGGCCCCGACCTCGCTGGCCGCGGTCATCGACCGGCTCGAGTCCGATCACGACTACCTCACCGAGGGTGGCGTGTTCACCTCCGACCTGATCGAGACCTACATCTCCTACAAGCGGGAGAACGAGATCCTGCCGGTGCAGATCCGCCCGCACCCGTACGAGTTCGCGCTCTACTACGACGTCTAAGAGCCGACGTCTAAGAGCCGACGTCTGAGAGCCGGCGCCACAGCGTCGGCGTCACAGCGCCGACGTCCAAAAGCCGACGTGTAAGGACCCGTCGCGATCAGTCCACCGCCATACCCAGGTGGGCCAGCGGGTGTGCCGGGTTCTGCAACGTCTTCGCCTTGCTCGCCGCCGAGTCGGACAGATGGGGAGCGGACACGGCCGGCGCCTTGGCCCCACGATCGGGCTTCACCGGCGAGGGCCTGCCGTCCTGGGTGGTCGATTGGCCCGAGTCGGCGTAGGCGACCGCGGTCATGCCCAGCGATCCGCCCCCGGCGACACCCAGGGCGATCAGTGCGGCCGCGATGATGCGGACGACACGGCGCTTGCCGGCCTCGGGGTTCTGGTTCAGGTTCTGACTCGTCATTGCTCTTCCTTCGCTCTTCTTTCGCTCTTGCTTCGTTTCGTCTGCGCCGAAAGCGTGTTCCCGGCGATACCTCTACGATCCGTGACCAGCGAAGAAACGTCTGTCCCCGCAAAACCCCAACCGGTAGATGAGCGTCGCGTCCTCAACTAGGAGGACACGCCGAATCCAGGCCGTGCCGGCGGCCCGCTCCCGCCGGACCTCCAGCTGGCGAAGCGATACGTACGGACCTGGGGCGAGCCGTCCAGCGAACCGTCGAATAGGCGCCCGACATCGGCGATCAGAGCGGGAACGTCCTGCTGCAGCCCTTGACCTGGCAAACGCTCGTCAGGGACACCGCCCTGCCGGGTCCAGAGACATAAAAGCAGGGCGATGGACCCAGACTCCCCATTGTCTGTGGGAACACCGCCCTGCACAGCAAACAATACCTGAGATTCGCGTGAGTGCAAGCTGAGCCGATTCTGAACTGGTCGGGGCGTGCCCCGGCCGCCGACAGAGTCGTCGACCGTGCGAGAAGTCCGCCAGCGTGATGAAATACTCCGGACGCGCATGGGGCCGATACCCGGGCAAGACTGAGGAGTGCCATGAACAAGACTGCCGCCACCGCAGCGACTGCCGCTGTGCTCGCGCTCGCGGGCGCCGCACTGGGCCTGGCGACGCCGGCATCGGCGCAGGATCCAGCGCCTTCAGGGCCGCTGGCGGACCCGAACGCCCTGGGTACCTACGATTTCGCCGCGGAGGACGGGGAGGCGGGGACGTGGACCGTCACTCCCTGCGCAGAGGACAGCCTGCACTGCGTGCGGGTCTCCGAAGCAGGCAACTCAATGCGGGCTCCCTGGAGCGCCAATGCCTACTGGGCGGTGGGCTCCTGGACGGCGTTCGTCGACCAGCCCGACGCGATCCTGTGCAATGACGGAACCTCTGCGCCCGGGGTCAACACCTACTCGTGGGACGCGACGAACCTCACCGGGAACATCAGCATTTCCAGCGGCGGCGCCTGCGGGATCGAGCCCCAGGTTCTGAACATCCCCTTCGGCCTGGCCAAAACCAGCGGGCCGCCGGTGCCGGCCGGGCCCGCCGAGGCGCCCCCGGCGGTGCCTCCCCCGTACGTCGTCGAGATACCGCCTCCGTATGAGCCCAATACGCTCGACACCCAGCAGGTCGAGGCGCAGCCATCACAGCCGTTGCCCGCTGAGGCGGTCCCGTCGGTGCCGGCACCGCCCGTCGATGCCCTGACGCCCGCCGAGCTGGCGGAGCCGGGGTTCAACGCCCGCTAGCCCGCCCTACACGCACTCGAGCAGCGAGTCGGCATCTTCGCCGACCGCGCCGACGGTGGCCCAGGCGCGGATCCAACCGCGCGCATCAGCCGTCGCACACACGATGGCGCACCGTCCCGCGTCGACGCGCCGGGCGATCACCCGGGAACGCTCGAGCAGGGCCAGGCCCGTTTCGGCGACATGGGCGGCGGTCACCGCTTCGAGTGAAGCCTTGTCCGCCCCGCGCCGAACCATCGATCCGATCGCGTGCTCGACGGCGATCCGGGTCGCTCCGTCGGGCAGGGCCGCCTCGGTCCAGGCCTGCATCGCCGCCCGCATCGCACCGCAATCGTCGTGACCGAGGACCACGACCAGCGGAACCTCGAGGGATTCCACGGCATATTCGAGGGTCGCGAGGACGCCGACGTCAATGACGTGACCCCAGGTGCTCACATCGACCAGCGAGCCCCAGCGCTGGCCGAAGACCAGTTCGCTGGGGAGCCCGGCATCGGCGCACCGAAAGACGGCGGCCAGGGGCTTATCAGCGACGCGTACAGCGTTGCGAATCCCCACCGGGTGCACGCCGATTTCGTTCCCGGTACTCATGCGCTTCCACGTGCTCAGCGGATCTGACATGTTTTTTCCTCTCTGTTGGCGTCTCGCTGGGGTTTAGGTGAAGTACTCCGGACGGCTGACGAAGGTCTCGGTCACGAACATCACGCCCGACGACGAATCGAGCAGCGGCCGCAGACCAGCCAGCAATGCCTCGGTCTTGGACTCGGGCACCACCGTGATGATCAATTCCAAGGTGGCCTGCTGGTTGAACAACAGCCGGCCCTGCCGGTATCCGTGGTGCCCGAGTCCGGAGACGCCGGACAGGCTGGTGAAGCCGGTCGCCCCCACACTCTTGATGAGGTCACGGACCGCCGGGGCGTCTGCACCGGAGACGACGACCTCGACCTTCGTCATCTTGGTCAATGCGGGCGAGAAAACAGGCGTCATGGAACCATCTCCTCATCGTGAACACTTCGGGTGTTGCCGGTGGAACTGCAGGGGTTTTGGGCCCAGGGGCGCCAACCGGCTTGGGTCCAGCGTTGCCACTCCTCATCCGGCTGGCCCCTACCGGCAAGGGCCAACCAGTCGTTGCCGAAGAGTCGCTGGAGGATCGGGTTGCGATCGATGATCATGTCGATGCGGCTCAGTGGGGCCTGCACCACCGCCAGTAGCCGCATCGGCTCGTGCAGCAGTTTGTTGCCGTCGGACACCGACTGCCAGGGCAGTCCGAGCATCAGGTCCCCGCTGTGCCCGGCGATCACCCCCGCGCCGCCCACGACGTTGTGGATGGTCTTGGTGCCCGCCCCGAACCGCTCCGGAGCCACAGTCGAGAAGAAGTACTGGCAGTTGATCCATTGCGCGACGACCAGTGGCGCGGTCAGGATCGTCTCCAGAGCGGAGCCGTCCGGGTCGACCTCTGCCACGTAGGAGTGCAGGAAGACGCGGCGCTGCAGGTCGATTCCACGGGTCACATCGCGTGGTGCCACGATGAAGGCCGCATTGCCGGCAAGTCCCCATTCCGGGTAGACCTGGGCCCAGTCCGAGGACCTGCCGGCAACGTGGCGCGCCGCCTGGCGCGGCGCAGGTTCGGGCGAGGCCCCTGGGAGCACTGCACAGCGTTCGGCCGCCAGCAGTGACCCGGCCCTCCTGAGGTCTGCGCGTAAGCGAGCAATGTCGTCACGGTGGTCGGTCGGTATGAGTTCCTCGTCGAAAAGAACAACCCGGTCGGTAGCGGTGTCGTGCTGGGCCGGGACGAACACCGTGTCGGCGGGGATCTCGATGCCGAGGTCGCGCAGGCCCGCGCGCACCTCGGGCTGATTGAGGATCGCCGACGCGGTGCGGGCACTCGGGCCGCCCTGCTGGCCGCCACATGCGCCGCAGTCCAGAGACGCCTGGTACGGGTTGTTCTCCGTGGTGCTGCCGTGACCGCATAGCACCACAGTCCTGGCGAATTCAGATGTGAGCCCCATCATGGTGAGCGCGACCTGAGCGAACAGGATTCGATCCTCGGCCGGCATCGCGTCGAGGTCGAGGACCGTGGGCGCGGCGGGGGCGATCACGTCACGCAGCCGACGCCGGACGTCCGCGCTGAGCGCGGGAGCGAGCGTTTTGGCCGCCGACAGCGGCGCCGCGGCGAACCCGGCCGCCTCTGCCAGGGTGAAGGGGGCCGCGAAGGCGTCCTTGGCGGCATGGAAAGCCGATTCAGCCCCTGCCATCGAGGTGGCCCCGGCCAGTCGACGCGCCGCCGCGTCGACGGCGTCCGGCGCGGGCCGTTCGCACACGTCGTAGTTGGGTGAGATCAGCACCGGGCACAGGTCGTTGGGTGCTCCGCCGAGCAGGTCGGTGAAGCGGATCGCGACGGCGAAGAAGCCGGCGAACCCCAGCGTCTCGTACCCCTCGATCGTCTCGAGGTGCCGGCGAAGACCCTCCGAGCGAGTGTCGATGCAACTCACCACTTGGGTGTGCGGCCGTTGGCGAACCGCCGCCGAGGCGGTCAGGTCTCCCAGCAGCTGGTCGCGATAGCCCGCCTCAAAGGCGTTCTGCCACAATCCTTCCCGAGCCGCGACCGGAAGTGAGGTCAGCACACGCGCAGCCGAGCTGAGGTCCGCCTCCCCCGCCGACAGTCCCAAAGCCGCGACCAGGTGGGCGGCACGATCGCGAGCCGACGGATATGCCTGCGTCCCGCTATCGGTTTCGTCGACCGCGAAGCGGCTCTCCCGGGTCAACAGAAGTGCCTCGTAGGTGAGCCGCATCGCGAGGTACTGAACCAGGTCGATCTGCGAGTCGTTGCGGGCCGCGCACCACTGCACGTGCGCCGCCCAGCCGGGCATCCGGGTCAGGTGTGCCTGCAGGCAGGCGATGCGGCTGTCGTCGTCGATGCCGAGTTGTTCCAGGGCCTCAAGCACGGCGTCGTCGGCACGGACCGCCGTCTTGCGCAAGCCCGCCCGGACCGCGCGCGGCAGGGTCTGGTCGAACGGCGCCAGCTCCCTCCAGGCCGCGTAGAACCCGTCCTCCCGGCCAGGCATGGGCCAGGCGGCGTGTCCGAAAAATGCGGCGCACCACTTCGACGTCTGCGCGTCGACCTTCCCGATCACCTGCGACCCGCATCGCTCGGAGCGGGTCAGCAGGCGGCGCTGCGGGGGTGTCCCACCGATCCCGTACAGCAGGTCGGCGCGCAGCAACTCCAGCGGTCTGACGTCTCGGCCCAGATGCAAATCCGGAGCGTCCGCCAGGTTCGGATACCGCTGTGCCAGCACGCGGTCGAGGTCCCCGTCGCTGATCCGGCCGTCGCGATACAACCCCCGGAAGGCCTGCTCGCCCAGCGTCCCGCCGATGCCATAGAGGTCTGCGGCCCGCTGTAGGGCCTGCTCGAAGGGCATGCCTTCCAGACCCGCCAGCGGATTGACCGCGATGAAGGTCTCCAGCGGGTAGTGGGTTGGCACGACCCGCGCCGCCAGAGCGACATCGCTGTGAAGTTGCACACGGCGCGTCTCGGAACCGGCTGTCAGGACTGCCGAGGGGGACGTCACGAGCTCGCTCCTGCCATCGTCGGTGTGGGGATGTGCCCGGCGCTGAGCGCGCGGCTGTAGACGGCGCGCTGAAGCCGGCCGGTTTCGGGTGCGCGGCGCACGACGGCTACCAGACCCAGCACGGCGAGGCTCGCCACGATGCCTGCCCAGACAGCCGCAGCCGGCAGCGTCGCCGGCGGCAGCGACGGTTTGAGATAGTCGCCGATCGCGTGGATGGTCGCGACGTACGCGATGGCGATCGGGAACAGGAAGGCCGAACCGGTCAGGGCACCGAGCGGGCCGGGCCGGCGCTGCATCCACCCCCACATCACCGCGGCGCCCGTCACCCAGGCGAAGACGAGCAGTGCCTTCTCCGCGGTCCGTTCCTCGGCGGACAGGGCGCCGCCGGGGCTGATAACGAGCGCGAGGGCCAGCGCGGCCGCGGGCAGGAATATCGCCGTCGCGGCCCGCGCAACCATGCCCCGCGAACCGGCCGGATCCGGCGGCGGCATCGACCGATCGCGCCGGCCGTGTGCGATCGCAGAGCCCGACGCCAGGAACAGGGTCGCCTTGTAGAAACCGTGGGCGACCAGGTGGATGACGGTCGCGATCCACAGCCCCAGCCCACAGGTCAGGATCATGAAGCCCATCTGGGCGGTGGTCGAGTGGACCAGGGCACCTTTGATGTCGGGCTTGACCAGCATGATCGTTGCGCCGTAGACCATGGTGGCCGCTCCGGCGATCCCGACCAGAAGTTGCGCGACGCCGCTGGCGGTCATCGGAGCCAGCCGGATGAGCAGGATCCCGCCCGCGTTGACCACGCCGGCGTGCAGCAGCGCCGACACCGGTGTGGGCGCGGCGAGCGTCGCAGGCAGCCAACGGTGGAAGGGAATTTGGGCCGACCGCGAGAGCGCGGCGAGCACCACCAGGACCGCCACCACGGGGATCAGGGGGCCGCTGAATTGGCCGCCGGCCGGGGCCAGCGTCACCGGACCCCAGGTCACCGTGGCCAGGGCGACGGCGACCCAGAGTGCAAGGTCTCCGACGAGGAATGCCACCGCGGTTCGGCGCACGCCGTCCCGTGCCGACGGCAGTCGGTAGATGGCCAGCAGCAGGCAGAGCGCCACCCCCGCGAGGGACCAGCACAACGCCAGTGCGATGAGGGTGGACGCCGTCACCAGGCCAGCCGACGCGGCCGTGAGGAGTCCGGCGCCTCCGGTGAACCATGCCGCACGGGTGTCGCCGGCCAGGTAGCGGACAGCGAATGCCTGGGCGATGCCGCTGACCCCGAACACCAGCAGCAGCAGGACGACCGCAAGCCTGTCCATGGAGAAGCCGATCGGCCCGACCGTGATCGAGGTGCCGAGACCGACAAAGGCCAGGAGGAGAGTGGCCAGGAAGCCCACCGCAGCAACCGCCGCACCGAGGCGCCCGGTCATCCGCGGAGCACGTCGGCCTGGCCCGAACGCCCACGCCGCGAGGATGGCGGGCGCTCCGATCAGCGCGATGAGCAGAGTCTGGGGTAGCGACACGCGGCGAACAATACATGTTTTGTTTAGCGTGTGTCAAACATCTTCGGTCGTTGGTGTCGTGTCGTGCCCGATCAGGGAAGTAACATTCGCCCATGGCCGAGTGGACATTCCTGACCAACCACGCGCACGCGATGCTGTGCATCGCCCGCGACCCCGGCATCCGTCTGCGCGACGTCGCCGCGCGGGTGGGAGTGACCGAACGGGCCGCTCAGCGAATAGTCAGCGACCTCGTCGACGCCGGCTACCTCGATCGACTACGGGAGGGCCGGCGCAACTCCTACCGGGTGCGGTCAGACCGCCCGATGCGCCATCCGGTCGAGCGGGGTCACCGCATCGGCGAAATTCTCGACGTCCTGCATGAACAGCGAGGAACGGGCGGAGCGGCCTGACGGCCCGCCCTACCGCGACCGCCTGATCGCGGTAGGCACCCAGCACGGAAAGCAATCCCAGCTGGCGCCGGTCTTCCACCGGGTACTAGGTGCCGTCCTGCTCACTCCCCCGATCGACACCGACCAGTTCGGTACGTTCACCGGCGAAATCCCCCGAACCGGCACGGCGATCGAGGCGGCACGGGCCAAGGCGACTCTCGCGATGCGCGTCAGCCGTCTCCCCCGGGGCCTGGCCAGTGAGGCCAGCTACGGCCCGCTGCCGGGTTCGGGGATACCCGGGCACGAGGAAATCCTGCTCTTCCGCGACGACCTGCTCGGTATCGAGGTCCTCGAGGGCTATCGCACGGCTTTCGTTCCCGGTAGCTGCCACAGCGTCGCAAGCCTCGACGAGGTGCCGGATTCGCTGCTCGCCACCCTGCCGGGACAGGCGCTGATCGTGCGGCCGAACGACCCTCTTCCGGGCTCATCACCCGGACTAGTCAAAGGCATCGTCGACACCGCCGCCCTGCGCGCGGCCATCGGGTCGGCGACCCGCCGATCCGCGGACGGGCTGGCCGCGGTCGAGCCCGACCTGCGCGCCCAGCACAATCCGAGCCGTCGGCGGATCCTGGTCCGGCTGGCCGCAACGTTGGCGAACCGGCTGGCCACCCGGTGTCCGGCCTGCCGCACCCCGGGCTTCGGCACAGTCGCGACCGAGCCGGGCCTGCCCTGCCGGTTCTGCGGTACACCGACACCGCTGAAGACCAACGATGTCCACGGCTGCGCTTCTTGCACGCACCGGGTGACCCGCGCGGTGGCGGGGCCCGGAGCCGACCCGGCAAGCTGCCCGCGCTGCAACCCGTGACCGGGCCGTCACCCGAACGCTGTCACCCGAACGCGAAGGCCTCGCGGAAGCGGCTCATCCCGTCGATCTTCTGTGCCAGTGTCGCGGTGGGCCCGTGAAAGAAGACCCACGGCATGGTCAGGACGGCGGTGATCCCGGCATCACCGGCGCGCGCGAAATGCTCAACGGTGAAGGCGTCCATCAGTGGTGTGATGATCGTGAAGTCGTCCATGCTCAGACCCCTGTCAGCACGCAACTGCCGGATCCGGTCAGCGCCGGCGATGGCCTGGTCCATTCCGATGAGATCACCGATCCACCCGTCATTGCGCGCCGCACGACGCAGTGCGATGTCGGACAGGCCGCCGACGTAGATCGGAATTCGCGGCGGGGTGGGTGTCATCTCAAGGCGAGGCGTCCGGTAGAACTCCCCATCGAAGTCGGTCCACCCCGGCTGCCACAGCGCTTTCATCAGCTCGAGCATCTCGTCGGTGCGCTTGCCGCGGTCGGTGAACTGCTGGCCGAGCAACGTGAACTCCTCTTCACACCAGCCCACCCCGACACCGAGTTCAACGCGCCCTCCGGCCAGGCACGCAGCGGTGCCGACCGCCTTGGCCGCGGAGTAGGGATCGCGCATGCCCGGGATGTACACGGTGGTAACGAACTTCAGCCGCTCGGTGACCTGGGCCAGCGCGCCGACCAGCACCCACGGATCGGGCCACGGGGTGAACGGCTGCCAGCGGCGCTGACCGTCATCGGTGTAGGGATACGGCGTGGCCAGGGTCTCCAGATTCACCACGTGATCCGGGATGGCCATTCCCTGATAACCGAGTTCGTCTGCGGCCTTGGCGATCTCGACGATCTCTGCGATGTCCAGAAACGCGCTGCTGACGTAGAACTGCATTCGATCAACCCCCGAACACCGTGGTCACGACCGCCTTCGCGCGCCGGGTGACGCGCAGGTAGTGGTCGAGGAATTCAGCGCCGTCGTCGTTGTGCCAGCCGGCCGCGACCGCCACCGCGTTGAGCTGTCGCCCGGGTCCGGGCAGCTGATCGGAAGGCTTGCCCCGCACCAGCACCAGCGCGTTACGCGCCCTGGTCACGGTCAGCCACGCCTCGCGCAGTATCGCGACGTCGGACTCGGCGATCAGTTCCGCGGCCGCGATACCGTCCAGCGCCGCCAGCGTCGAGGTGGTGTGCAGGGCGGGCACCTCGTGGGCGTGACGCAACTGAAGCAGTTGCACAGTCCACTCGACGTCGGCCAATCCCCCGCGACCGAGTTTGGTGTGGGTGTTCGGATCCGCGCCGCGGGGCAACCGCTCGGCATCCACGCGCGCCTTGATCCGTCTGATCTCCTGAACGGCGGACACCGACACACCACCCTCGGGGTATCGGGTCTTGTCGGCCAGCAGCAGGAAGCGCTGCCCGAGCGCAGGATCGCCCGCCACCGCGTGTGCGCGCAGCAGAGCCTGCACTTCCCAGGGCTGGGCCCACTGCCGGTAGTACGCCGCATACGACGCCAAGGTTCGCACCAGCGGGCCGTTGCGACCCTCGGGCCGCAGGTTGGCGTCGACGTCGAGCGGCGGATCATCACTCGGCGTTCCCAGCAGCGTGCGGACCTGCTCGGCGATGGTCGCCGACCACTTCACCGCAGCGGATTCCTCGACGCCCTCGGCCGGTTCGCAGACGAACATCACGTCCGCGTCGGAGCCGTAGCCGAGTTCGCCGCCACCGAGGCGGCCCATCCCGATCACCGCGATGCTCGCCGGGGGCGGGGAGTCCGCCGCGGTGTTGTCGCGAATCACCATGTCCAGCGCGCAGTGCAGCACCGCGACCCACACCGACGTCAGCGCCGAACACACCTGGGGCACGTCAAGCATCCCGAGCAGATCGGCCGAGGCGATCCGGGCCAGTTCCCTTCGCCGAAGCGACCGCGCCGCAGCGATCGCCCGGGCCGGTTCGGCGTGACGGCCCGCCGAGGAGACCAGGGCCCGCGCCACGGCATCGGGGTCGGTGTCGAGCAGCTTGGGACCGCCGGGACCGTCCGCGTACTGCTGGATCACCTCGGGCGCCCGCATGAGCAGATCGGGCACGAACGCCGAGGTCCCCAGCACGCGCATCAACCGCTTGGCGACCGCGCTCTCGTCGCGCAGAGTCGCCAGATACCACCGCTGATCGGCCAGCGCTTCGCTGATCCTGCGGTAGGCCAGCAGTCCGCTGTCGGGGTCGGGTGTATCCGAGAGCCAATCCAACAGCCGGGGCAGCAGCACCGCCTGCACCCGGCCCCGGCGTCCGCTCAGATTGATCAGTGCGCCGAGGTGGGTCAGCGCACTCTGCGGGCCCTCGTACCCGAGCGCGGCGAGTTGGCGTTCGGCCGCCTGCGCCGACATCCCGGGGGTCAGACCGACCGTCGGCCCGATCGACTCAAGCAGCGGCTGATAGAACAGCTTCGCGTGCAGCCGCGAGACCCTGAGGTGCTGGCGTTTGAGTTCCTCGCGCAGAACTCCGGCCGCGTCGCGGGTGCCGTCCGGACGGACGTGTGCCGCACGCGCCAGCCACCGCATCGCCTCGTCATCGTCGGGGGCGGGCAGCAGGTGGGTGCGGCGCAGCCGCTGCAATTGCAGCCGGTGCTCGAGCAGCCGGAGGAACTCATATGACGCGGTCAGGTTCGCCGCATCGTCGCGACCGACGTAGCCGCCCGCCCCCAACGCGGCCAGCGCCTTCACCGTCGACGACACGTGCAGGGCCTCGTCCGTCCGGCCGTGGACGAGTTGCAGCAGCTGGACGGCGAACTCCACGTCGCGCAGTCCTCCGGCACCGAGTTTGATCTCACGCTCACGCACATCGGCAGGCACCAGGGACTCCACCCGCCGGCGCATCGCCTGCACCTCGGGGACGAAATCCTCGCGCTCGCAGGCCGTCCACACCATCGGACCGAGCGCCTCGACGTAGAGCCGGCCCAGCTCGGCGTCGCCCACCGCAGGCCTGGCCTTCAGGAGCGCCTGAAACTCCCAGGTCTTGGCCCACCGCTGGTAGTAGGCGACGTGGGAATCCAAGGTCCGCACGAGGGCGCCCCGCCTACCCTCGGGACGCAGAGCCGCGTCGACTTCGAAGAACGCCTCCGAGGCCAGCCGCATCATCTCGCCGGCCACTCGGTCGGTGCGGGCGTCGGCCTCCTCGGCCACGAAGATGACATCGACGTCGCTGACATAGTTCAGCTCCCGCGCGCCGCTTTTGCCCATCGCGATCACCGCGAGCCGCGGCGGCCGGTCGGTGCCGCACACCGTGGCCACGGCGACCTGCAGTGCGGCGTCCAAGGCGGCGTCGGCGAGATCGGCGAGGTGCTCGCCGATCGCGGAGAACGGCAGCACGGGTTCGTTTTCAACGGTCGGCGCCAAGTCGAGAGCAGCCAGGACGAGCAGGTGGTCGCGGTAGAGCTTGCCCAGCCTGGGCATCACCTCGTCGGGAGTGCTGCCGAACTGCTCGATGCAGTCCCGAAACACGCCGCGCAGGAGGTCCGGGCCCGGGAACACCGTGGCCGAGTCGGACGCAACAGCCCTGTCCGCGCCCTCGAGCAGGTGCCAAGACCTGGGGTTGGCCGCCAGGTGATCACCCAGGGCCAGCGAGGATCCGAGGACGGAGAACAGCCGTCCGCGCAGGGAACGGTCCTTGAGCAGGGCGGCGTCGAGCAGATGCCACTCATCCCCCAGCGCCTCGGCCAGCCGGATCAGCGAGCGCAGCGCGACGTCGGGGTCCGGTGCGCGCGACAGCGACCACAGCAGTTCGACGTGATCGTCGGAGTCCCAGCCCAGTCTGGCCAGATCGGCCGGTGCCGAGGGTTCGACCAACCCCAGCCTGCCGGCGCTGGGCAGCCGCGGACGCTGGGTCGCGGGTTTGGCCACGTCCACGACGGTAGCGCAGCAGCCCGGGCCGGGACTAAAGGGACAGATACCTCTTCAACTCGAACGGAGTGACGTTGCTGCGGTAGTCCTCCCACTCCGCGCGCTTGTTGCGCAGGAAGTAGTCGAAGACGTGCTCGCCGAGAGCCTCGGCCACGAGTTCGGATTTCTCCATCTCCACGAGAGCCACCCCGAGGCTCGACGGCAGTTCGCGATAGCCCATCGCCCGGCGCTCCTCAGGGGTCAGCGTCCAGACGTTGTCCTCCGCCTGCGGTCCGAGCGCGTAGTTCTTCTCGATCCCCCGCAGCCCAGCCGCCAGCAGAACCGCAAAAGCGAGGTAGGGGTTGCACGCGGAGTCAGGGCTGCGCACCTCGATGCGTCGTGACGATGCCTTACGCGGGGTGTACATCGGTACCCGCACCAGCGCCGAGCGGTTGGCCGCACCCCAGGAGGCCGCGGTCGGCGCCTCGCCGCCGTGCACCAGCCGCTTGTAGGAGTTCACCCACTGGTTGGTGACCGCGCTGATCTCGCTGGCGTGCTCGAGGATTCCGGCGATGAACGATTTGGCGACGTCGGAGAGTTGCAGCGGATCCTCGGGACTGTGAAACGCGTTGGTCTCGCCCTCGAAGAGACTCATGTGGGTGTGCATCGCCGAACCGGGGTACTCGGCGAAGGGTTTGGGCATGAACGACGCGCGCACGCCCTCGGCCAGCGCGACCTCTTTGACCACGTAGCGGAAGGTCATCACGTTGTCGGCCATCGACAGCGCATCGGCGTAGCGCAGGTCGATCTCCTGCTGACCAGGCGCACCTTCGTGATGGCTGAACTCGACCGAGAGACCCATCTGTTCGAGCGCGTCGATGGCGTGGCGGCGGAAGTGCGGCGCCGAGTCGTGCACGGCCTGGTCGAAGTACCCGCCGTTGTCGGCCGGGACCGGCACCGACCCGTCGTAGGGGCCGGGCTCGAGCAGGAAGAACTCGATCTCGGGGTGCACGTAGCAGGAGAAGCCGAGGTCGCTGGCCTTGGCGAGTTGGCGGCGCAGCACGTGGCGGCTGTCCGACCACGACGGCGAACCGTCGGGCATGGTGATGTCACAGAACATGCGCGCCGAGTGGTGCTCACCGGAGCTGGTCGTCCAGGGCAGCACCTGGAAGGTTGACGGGTCCGGGCGCGCCACGGTATCCGACTCGAAGACCCGTGCGAAGCCCTCGATCGACGACCCGTCGAATCCGATGCCCTCCTCGAAGGCGCCCTCGAGCTCAGCGGGGGCGATCGCGACCGACTTGAGGAACCCGAGCACGTCGGTGAACCACAGCCGGACGAAGCGGATGTCCCGCTCTTCCAGGGTGCGCAGCACGAATTCCTTCTGGCGGTCCATGACGCGAGCGTAAGCAGCGGCTGTTAACCCCGTGTTACATGGGCCGAACTTGGGTAGCCCTTGTCGAGATCGGGGCAGGTGCCGTTGAATGAACGCCGCGCCGAAAACGGCGCGCCGAGGGAAGGAGGGCTCATGGGGTCAGCGAGGACGTCGGAAACATCGGCTGGGACGACCTCAGGGGTCCTGCGCCGGGCAGGGCTGGCCCTGAGCGCCCTGGCGATCGTCGGTATGGCGGTGGCGGGCTGCACCCCCCGCAGCGAGAAGCCGTCGGAGCAGACCACCGAGCCCGAGCCCACCAAGAC
>VEQY01000057.1 GCA_018882965.1 Mycobacterium sp.
GCCGAGGGCAACTCGGGCACCAGCGCCGCGCGGTTCACCGTGTCGCTGTCCAAGGCGGCGACGTCCACCGTCTCGGTGGGCTATGCGACCGCCAATGGCACCGCGACCGCCGGACAGGACTACACCGCCGCTTCAGGCACCCTGACCTTCGCCCCGGGAGTCACCTCCCAGCAGGTCAGTGTCGCCGTCACCGGCGACGCGACCGTGGAGCCTGATGAGACGTTCACCGTCACGTTGAGCAATCCGACCGGCGCCACCTTTGTTTCTGGGCTGGCGGCCGCCACGGCGACGGGCACCATCACCAACGACGACACCGCTCCGGTGGTGAGCACGCCGACGGTGTCGATCTCCAATGTCAGCGTGGCCGAGGGTAACTCGGGCACCAGCACCGCGCGGTTCACCGTGTCGCTGTCCAAGGCATCGACATCCACCGTCACCGTGGGCTACGCGACAGCCAACGGCACCGCCACCGCCGGGCAGGACTACACCGCCGCCAGCGGCACCCTGACCTTCGCCCCGGGAGTCACCTCCCAGCAGGTCAGTGTCAGCGTCATCGGCGACGCGACCGTGGAGCCCGACGAGACGTTCACCGTCACCTTGTCCAACCCCACCGGCGCGACTTTCGCTTCTGGGACGGCGACCGCCACGGCGACGGGCACCATCACCAACGACGACACCGCACCGGTGGTGAGTGCACCGACGGTGTCGATCTCCAATGTCAGCGTCACCGAGGGCAACTCGGGCACCAGCACCGCGCGCTTCACCGTGTCGCTGTCCAAGGCATCGACATCCACCGTCACCGTCGGCTACGCGACAGCCAACGGCACCGCGACCGCCGGACAGGACTACACCGCCGCTTCAGGCACCCTGACCTTCGCCCCGGGAGTCACCTCCCAGCAGGTCAGTGTCGCCGTCACCGGCGACGCGACCGTGGAACCCAACGAGACCTTCACCGTCACGCTGACAAACCCCACCGGCGCGACGTTAGCGACCGCCACGGCGACGGGCACCATCACCAACGACGACACCGCCACCACACCGGGGACGTCGCTGCCGATCGCCAACTATGACAAGGTGCTGGCGGCGTACTTCCCCGAGTGGGGTATCTACGGCCGCAACTTCCAGGTCGCCGACATCCCGGCTGAGCAGCTGACCCACGTCATCTACGCGTTCCTGGACGTCAAACCCACCGGCGAGGTGGCGCTCTTCGACAGCTTCGCGGCCGTCGACAAGCGGTTCGCCGCCAACGAGACGGTGACCGGCGAGGCCGACGCGTGGTACTACCCGCCGTCGGACCCGCGCTCGCAGCAGACGGTGTGGGGCAACTTCAACCAGCTCGCGCAACTCAAGGCGAAGTACCCGCACCTGCGGGTGAGCATCGCGATCGGCGGCTGGACACTGTCGGGCAACTTCAGCACCGTCACCTCCACGGCCGCGGGCCGCGAGAAGTTCGCCAACTCGATCGTCTCGTTCCTCAACACCTACCGGATGTTCGACGGCGTGGACTTCGACTGGGAGTACCCCGGCGGCGGCGGCTTGGACAGTAACTCGTCCAGCCCGAACGACGGCGCGAACTACGCCGAGCTGCTCAAGCTGGTGCGCACCAAGGTCGACGCGCTCGGAACGCAGTTGGGCCGGCGGTACGACATCTCGGTGGCGTCGCCGGCCGGATACGACAAGATCGCCAACTTCAACCTGGCCGGGCTGGCCCCCAGCGTCGACTTCTTCAACCTCATGTCGTACGACTTCCACGGCACCTGGGAGAAGACCACCGGCCACCAGTCCGCGTTCACCGGCGATGCGAACGGCTACGACATCAAAACCGCGGTCGATCTCTATCTGGCCAACGGCGTCAGCCCGAACAAGATCGTGCTCGGGGCGCCGCTGTACACGCGGGGCTGGAGCGGGGTCGCCGACGGCGGCGACGGCGGATACCTGGAGGGCGCCAGCGGCGCGGCTCCGGGCACCTTCGAGGCCGGCGTCTACGACTACAAGGATCTGCTGCGCCAGGTGCAGGACCCCAAC
Source organism: Mycobacterium sp. (assembly GCA_018882965.1). Lineage (GTDB taxonomy): Bacteria > Actinomycetota > Actinomycetes > Mycobacteriales > Mycobacteriaceae > Mycobacterium. The sequence continues at coordinate 2,026 of VEQY01000057.1, forward strand.
GGCGGCTGGCAGCTCTACTGGGACGACAAGGCCCAGGCGGTCTACGTCTACAACCCGACGCTGAAGCTGTTCAGCTCCTTCGAGACGCCCACCTCGATCGCGCAGAAGGCGCAGTGGGCCCAGGCGCTGGGCCTCGGCGGCATGATGTTCTGGGACATCTCCAACGACGCGCTGGACTCTCCGGAGAGTCTGGTCAAGGCCGGGTACTCAGCACTAGTCCTCAAGGAGGATCTGACCAAGATCCGCAACCGGTCGACCCTCAGGGGTGAGCGGATCATCGGCGGCGACGGGGTGATCACGCCGCTGCCGGTGACCAAACCTTCCGTCTGACGTGCCCCGTTTCCCGGTGGCTTAGGGTTGAAGCAAGCCTGAGCCACCGGGAAGGGGATCGCCGTGGACTTCTCCATGTCAGCCAAGGCCGCCGACTACCACCAGCGTCTGACCGAGTTCATGGTGGACGAGGTGCTGCCGGCCGAGAAGCCCTACGACGACTACCGGGCGGCGGCGGGCTACGGGGACTTCTCCGTGCCCCCGGTCGTCGAGGAACTCAAGAAGAAGGCCCGCGACCGCGGCCTGTGGAACCTGTTCCTGCCCGCGGTGTCCGGGCTGACCAACCTGGAGTACGCGCCACTGGCGGAACTGACCGGCTGGAGCACCGAGATCGCGCCGGAGGCGATCAACTGCGCGGCACCGGACACCGGCAACATGGAAGTGCTGCACATGTTCGGTACCGACGAGCAGAAGCAGCAGTGGCTCACCCCGCTGCTCAACGGTGAGATCCGCAGCGCGTTCTCGATGACCGAACCGGCGGTGGCGTCCAGCGACGCGCGCAACATCCAGACCTCGATCGTCCGCGACGGCGCGGACTACGTGATCAACGGCCGCAAGTGGTGGACCTCGGGCGCCAACGACCCGCGCTGCGCGGTGCTGATCGTGATGGGCCGCACCAATCCCGACGCGGCCAGCCATCAGCAGCAGTCGATGATCCTGGTTCCCGTCGACACCCCGGGGGTCAACATCCTGCGCTCCACGTCGGTGTTCGGCTGGCAGGACCAGCACGGCCACGCCGAGGTCGTCTACGACAACGTGCGGGTGCCGGCGTCGAACCTGCTGGCCGAGGAGGGCATGGGGTTCGCGATCGCCCAGGCCCGGCTGGGCCCGGGGCGCATCCACCACTGCATGCGCGCGATCGGCGTGGCCGAGCGGGCGCTGGCGCTGATGACCGAGCGGGCCCGCACCCGCATCGCGTTCGGCAAGCCGCTGGCCGAGCAGGGCATGGTGCAGCAGCAGGTTGCGTTGAGCCGCAACGAGATCGACCAGGCGCGGCTGCTGTGCGAGAAGGCCGCCTGGACCATCGACCAGCACGGCAACCGGGCGGCGTTCGCGCTGGTGTCGCAGATCAAGGCGGTGGCCCCGCTGATGGCGTGCACCGTGATCGACCGGGCCATCCAGGTGCATGGCGGCGGCGGGGTCAGCGACGATTTCCCGCTCGCGCGGATGTACGGCTGGCACCGGGCGATGCGCATCTTCGACGGTCCGGATGAGGTGCACCTGCGCACGGTCGCGCGTGCCGAACTCGGCCGCGAACCCGGTCCGCTGGCGGCCGCGGCGATCCAGCGGTGAGTCATGAACGGCTCTCAGGCGCGTGGAACTTCCGCGACGTCGCCGAAACCACGGGTGTGCTGCCCGGACGGCTCTTCCGCTCCAGCGAGCTGTCCAACCTCGACGACACCGGACGCCTGGTCCTGAGCGAGGTCGGCGTCACCGACGTCGCCGACCTTCGCTCGCCGGCCGAACTGGAACGCCGCGGCCCCGGCGCGGTACCCGACGACGTCGCCGTCCATCATCTGCCGTTCCCGGAGGTCAGCCACACCCACGAGGCGGCGGAGTCGCCGCACGAGTCGAGCTGGCACAAGATGCTGACCGAACCCTCCGACGAGGATCCCGGCGAGGCGGCGCTGCGCTGGATGACCGGCGAGTACGAGCGCTTCCCGACCCTGGCCGGTGCGCGGCGCGCGGTGCACCGCATCGTGACGCTGCTCGGCCAGGACCGTCCGGTGCTGGTGCACTGCTTCGCCGGCAAGGACCGCACCGGGTTCGCCGTCGCGGTGGCGTGCGAGGCCGCCGGGGTGGACCGCGACGCGATCCTGGCCGACTACCTGCGCAGCAACGACGCCGTCGCCCGGTTGCGGGCACGCATCCTGGAGACGATGCGCAGCCGCGAGGGCATGACCGACGAGGTGGTGTCCTTCGCCGCGTCCCGGCTGACCGACGAGGTGCTCGGGGTTCGCGAGGAGTACCTGGTGGCCGCACGCCGGGTGCTGGATGAGACCTACGGCGGGCTGGCGGGCTACCTGGCCGCCGCCGGCGTCACCGACGACGACGTCTCCCGGTTGCGCGCCCGCCTACTCGGCTAGCCCCCGCCGAGCGTGCGATTTCATCCGCGACTCGCCGTCTCACCCGTATCCCGACGCACATTCGTCTACCAGGTTCGTGGGCATCCCCGGGCCACCAGCGCCGCACCCACCCGGTCGAGGAACCCCCGCGGATTGGTGTGCAGCAACCCGCTGGTCAGCCTGATGTCCGCCCAGCCCAGGTCGGCCAGCAGGGCGTAGCGCTCGATGTCTTTGTCGCGCTGCCGGGGATCGGTCCAGTGGTGGGCGCCGTCGAAGTCCACGCCGACCTGCCACTCCGGCCACCCCATGTCGATGCGGGCCACCACGAATCCGTCGTGGTCGCGGACGAGGATCTGGGTCTGCGGTCGTGGAAAACCGTTCCGCAGCAACAGCATCCGGGTCTTCGACTCATACGGTGACTCAGCACCCCCGTCGACGATCTTCAGCACCGCGCGCAGGTTGCGTAGCCCGCGCACCCGCGGGTGCCGGGCGATGACGGCGTCGATCTCCTCGGCCTTGACGTCGGTGGCGTTCATCAGCGCGTCGATGCGCGGCACCGACGACCCGGGCCGCAGACGCCGGCCGAGGTCGAAGGCGGTGCGGGCCGGGGTGGTGACGGGCAGATCGCCGATGAACTGGGTTTCGCCGTCGAGCAGCCGGTCGCTGCGGACCACGATCAGCCAGGGTGGACGTCGATTGGTGTGCACCAACTCCGGCGGAGTGTTCGGCTCGATCCAGCGGGCGCCGTGCAATGCCGAGGCCGACAAGCCGGCGACGACACCGCGGCGTCCCGACCAGAGCCAGGCCGCCCGGGCGAGGTCGGCCGTTGAGAGGTCCGCGCCGCGGGCCACCCACACTCCGGGGTAGACGGCGGTGTGGAACCGGCGGAGTTGATGGAAGGTGAGCAGACCCTCGTCGAGAGCCTCGGACGCCCGGAACGGATAGGGGATCGGCTGCTGCATGCCCGGAACGATGGCAGCCGAACCGGCCGGCGCGTCGACACCGAGGGCGCTTATCCACACCCCGCCCCCGCGAGTGTGCGGATCGATACGGGCTGGGCGGCGTGTTGGGGATGAAACGGCACGGTCGGCGGTTAGGCGAGCACTCCGACGACCCAGACCGCGGCGGCCAGCAGGCCGGCGGCAAGTTCCACGCCCACCGACAGCAGCGCACCCTTGACCGCGTGCACGGTGGCCGCCCAGGCCCGGCGGCGGTCGCGGCGCTGCACGAGTTCGGCCACGAACACCGCCGCCACGAAGCCGACGAGCAGCCCGACCACCGGGATGACGAAGAACCCGATCACCGCCCCCACCGCGCCGGCGGCCAGGGTGGCCCCGCCGACGTCCGCGGCGCGCATCCGGCGCACCGGCCACAGATACTTCACCAGCAGACCCGCCGCGAGCACACCGGTGACGACGCCCAGCACCACCCACGCGGCCGTGCCGCCCTCGAGGAACGCCCACACCGCGATCGCCGCCCACACCAGCAGCGTGCCGGGCAGCACCGGCACCAGGATGCCGGCCAGGCCGACGGCGATCGCCACGGCGACCAGGATCACGCCGCCGGTCGTCACCCGCGTGCTAGAGCTTGAACCCGGCCGGCTTGGGCGACGACAAGTCGTCGATGGTCGACCAGTTCGCCGCGATGTCCTCGACCGTCGGCACGTGATCGAAAGTGATGCCCTCGTTTTGGAACAGCGCCGCGCGTTGCACCTTGCCGCCGCCGACGATGAACACCGAGCCGGTGTCGGGCACCTCCTCGCTGCACAGGTAGCCCACCACCGGTGCGACGTAATCCGGGGTGAGCTTCTGGAACAGCTCCGGCGGCAGGATGTCCTCGGTCATCCGGGTGGCCGCGATCGGTGCCAGCGCGTTGGATTTGATGTTGTACTTCGCGCCCTCCTGGGCGAGGGTGTTGATCAGACCGACCAGCCCGAGTTTGGCGGCGCTGTAGTTGGCCTGACCGAAGTTGCCGAACAGCCCGCTGGTGGAGGTCGCCACCACGATGCGGCCGTAGCTCTGCTCGCGAAAGTGCGGCCAGGCGGCGCGGATCACGTTGTAGCCGCCGTAGAGGTGGACCTTGACCACCGCGTCCCAGCTGTCGAACGTCATCTTGTGGAAGGTGCCGTCGCGCAGGATGCCGGCGTTGCTCACCACGCCGTGGATGGCGCCGAACTCGTCGAGGGCGGTTTTGACGATGCCCTCCGCGCCGGCCTCGTCGGCGACCGAGTCGTAGTTGGCGACCGCGCGCCCACCGGCGTCGGTGATCTCGGCGACGACCTGGTCGGCCATGGCCGATCCCGCGCCGGTACCGTCGCGGGCGCCGCCGAGGTCGTTGACGACCACACTGGCGCCCTCGCGGGCCAGGGTCAGCGCGTACTCGCGGCCCAGTCCGCCGCCGGCGCCGGTGACGACGATGACTCGGTCCTGAACTCCGGGCATGAGGTTCCTTCCTGTCAGGGATTGCGCTCGGCGATGACGTAGGTGGAGTAGCTGTCGGTCTCCTGCAGGGAGGGTACGTCCACCCACCGGTCGAGCCGCTTCATCTCGTCGGCGGACCCGGTTCCGGTCGCGCTCCAGCCGTGCGCGGTGAGCCACTCGACGAGGTCGGCGCGCTCGGGGTCGTTGTAGGTCAGCTCCTGGATGTCCACCGTGCGCTCAATGCCCAGCTGGTCGGTCATCTTCTGGAATCGCTCGCGCATCAGCGCCCGCCGCTCCTCGTCGTGGAACTGCACCGCCTCGGCCGAGAGCCGGCTGCCCGGCGCGCTCAGGTCGGTGATCAACTCGAACAGCCGGTCCTGGGCGTCGGCCGGCAGGTACATCAGCAGGCCCTCGGCCAGCCACGCGGTGGGCTGGGACGGCTCGAAGCCGGCCTTCTTCAGCGCGGCCGGCCAGTCCTGGCGCAGGTCGATCGCGACCTCGCGGCGCTCCGCGGTGGGCTCGACGTCGTTGGCGCTCATGGTCGCGGACTTGTACTCCAGCACCTTGGGCTGATCGACCTCGTAGACCACGGTGCCGGCCGGCCAGTCCAGCCGGTAGGCGCGGGAATCCAGCCCGGAGGCCAGGATGACCATCTGGCGGATCCCCGCGGCGGCGGCCTCGGTGAAGAAGGTGTCGAAGAACAGCGTGCGCACCGCCTGGTAGCCGAGCATGTTGGAGAAGACGGCCGCGGCGTCGGGATCGATGGCGGCCATCCGGTCGGGCAGCGACTCCTCGAGGAAGTCGTCCCAGACACCGGTGCCCGCGCCGGCGACCAGCATCCGGGCGTAGGGATCGCGGATCAGCGGGTCGGTGCTGTCGGTCTCGCGGGCGCGGGCGGCGGCCACCATCACGGCGGTGGCGCCGACGCTGGTGGCGATGTCCCAGGTGTCGTTGTGGCTGCGCAGGCTGCTCATGGGGATCATCGTAGCGAAAGTTAGATGGTCTATTCGAGTACCCGTCCCGGCTGCGGCCTACTGTCTATCAGCATGCCGATCGAGGCGATCCGAGCGCGCGATCCCGAGGGCGACGGTTTGCGCCGCGCCCTGCGAGCGGCGATCTTCATCCCGCTCGCGGCGGCGATCAGCTTCGCGGTCGGCGACGGCACCCAGACCCCGGTCTTCGCCCTCGTCGGCTCGATCGCGCTGCTGATCGCCGCGGATTTCCCCGGCAACATCACCACCCGCGCCCTGGGGTATGCCGGGCTGGCGATCAACGGCATGGTGCTGATCACGGTGGCGACCCTCGTCGCGCCGCATCCGTGGGTGGCGGTGCCGCTCTGCTTCGCCGTCGGCGCGGCCGTCAGCTTCCTGGGTTTGGTCAGCGAGGTCGTGGCCGCCGGCCAGCGGGCCACGCTGATCACTTTCGTGCTGCCGGTGTGCCTGCAGCCCGTCGGGCCGCTGGGCGACCGGCTGTTCGGCTGGGTGATCGCGTTGGTGATCTGCGTGCCGGCCGCGCTGCTGGTGTTCCCGCCGCGCTACGGCAACAAGATGCGCGAGCAGACGGCGGCCGTCTGCGCGACGCTGGCCGACCGGATCGAGGGCCGGGCCACCGAGGCGGAGCTCACCGCCGCGATGGAGACCCTGCGGTCGGGATTCCTGGGCACCGCGCTGCGGCCGGTCACCATGACCGCCGGCATTCGCGCGTTGATCCGGGTGATCCCCAACCTGAGATGGCTGTGCGACCGGCTCGGCCCAGGCGAGGACGCGGTGCGCGCGCCGCTGGCCGCGCCAGCCGCCCGGTTGCTGCGGGCGTCGGCCGCCGTCCTGTACTCGCCGTACCGCTCCGCGGCCAACACCCACGCCCGCGCGGAGTTGGACGCCGCGCTGGAGGCCCATCGTACCGCAGTCATCGGCCGCTACCGCGATGACATCACCGAAATCCTGGATGCCCCAAACGATTCCGCTGCACTCGAGCTGGGTCACTCGTTACTCGCCAGGCGCACCGTGAGCGCCACCGTCGGTCTGATCGCCCGGATCATCGCCGCCGCGGCAGCCGCCGACGCCCGGCCGTGGTGGGCGCGGCTGTTCGGTCGGGACCTGCCCGAAACCGGCATCGCCGACCGGATCTACACCAAACAGGCGGCGATCACCACACTCGGCGGCTACGTCAGCACCCGGTCGCTGACCGTGATCAACAGCGTGCGCATCGGGGCGAGCCTGACGCTGGCGCTGATCGTCACACTCGTGCTGCCGGTGCAGAACGGCCCGTGGGTCGCGCTGGGCGCGCTGGCGGTGCTGCGCAGCAGCGCGCTGATGACCCGGACCAGCGCAGTGCGCGCGGTGACCGGCACGGTCATCGGGTTCGTCATCGGCGCGGCGGTGATCTGGGTGCTGGGCGTGGACCGGCCGGTGATGTGGGTGCTGCTGCCGCTGGCGGCGTTCGGTGCGACGTACGTCGCCGCGGTCGGTTCGTTCACCGCCAGCCAGGCGATGTTCACCATGATGGTGCTGACCACGTTCAACCTGATCCTGCCGACCGGCTGGCAGATCGGCCTGGTGCGGGTGGAGGACGTCGTGGTGGGGGCGCTGGTCGGGATGGTGGTGTCGCTGCTGCTGTGGCCGGGCGGTGCCGCGAGCGCGGTACGCCGCGCACTCGACGGGGCGATGGCGGTCAACGCGGCGTATCTGGCCGCGGCGGTCGAGCGGGTCACCCGCGGCGCCAGCGAGCAGACCGACGACGCGATCACCGCGCTGAACCAGGACAGCGTGATCGCCGCGCGCACCTACGGCGACGCGTTCCGCCACTACGTCGCCGAGAACGGCGGCGTCATCGTCGACCAGGAGACGCTGCAGCACCGCATCCTCGCGGTGCGGGTCCGCACCGCCGCGGACCTGATCGCCGATCTGGTGCCGCCGCCGCTGACGACCTACCCGCGGGCGCGCGCGGTGATCGACGAACACATCGTCGCGCTGCGCGACCGGCTGGACGGCACCGAGCCGGCGGGTCCGGCCGCGCCGATCGGCACGGAGTTCATTCCGGCGCTGCGGGCCGAGGCCGACGGCACCGAACTCGCGGTGGCGGCGGCGCTGCCGCTGGCGACGGTGGCGGCCAGCATCGCCGAACTCGAGCAGGCGAGCTAACCCAGAACCGCCAGCGCGGCCGCCCGGGCGTCGGCCGGCGCGCCGGTGGCCAGCACCGCGTCGGCGGCCTCCCGGCACTGGCGCAGCGTCACCGAGGCGAGCTTGGCGCCGACCGCGCTGACCGCGGTGGCCGCCGCCGAGAGCGAACTGACCCCCAGCCCGGCCAGCACGCACGCCAGCAGCGGGTCGGCGGCGGCCTCCCCGCACACCCCCACCGGCTTGCCCGCGGCGACCCCGGCCGACGCGGTCTGCGCGACCAGTGCGATCACCCCGGGCTGCCACGGGTCGGTCAGCGTGGCCAGATCCGAGGACATCCGGTCGGCGGCCATCGTGTACTGCGCGAGGTCGTTGGTGCCGATGGAGAGGAACTCGACGTGCGCCAGGATCCGGTCGGCCAGCAGCGCGGCCGCGGGCACCTCCACCATCACCCCGGGCACCAGGTTGCGGCGGCGCACCGCCTCGGCGAACAGCCGGGCCTCCTCGGGCGTGGCGATCATCGGCGCCATCACCCACGGCGCGGTGCCGGTGCGTTCGGCGGCTTCGGCGATGGCGTCGAGTTGGTTGTCGAGCAGCGCGGGGTTGCCGTGCGCGATGCGCACCCCGCGCACGCCCAGCGCCGGGTTGGCCTCCTCGGCGTGGTTGGCGAAGCGCAGCGGTTTGTCCGAGCCGGCGTCGAGGGTGCGCACCACGACCTTGCGGCCGGAGAACGCGTCGAGCACCTCGGCGTAGATGTCGGCCTGCTCGGCGACGGTGGGCTCGGTGTCGCGGTCGAGGAAGCACAACTCGGTGCGGAACAGCCCGATGCCCTCGGCCGGGGTCTGGCGCGCGGCGCGGGCGGCCGCGCCGTCGCCGACGTTGGCCAGGATCGACACCGCGTGGCCGTCGGAGGTGGCGCCGGGGCCGTGCCAGGCCGCCGTTGCCGCCGCGCGTGCCTCGGCGGCCTGGACCGCCGCGCGCGCCTCGGCCGGGTCGGGCTGAAGCGTCACCGTGCCGCGGGTGCCGTCGAGCAGCACCGGCGTTCCGGCCGTGACGGCGTCGAGGCCGCCGACGGCGACCACGCAGGGGATGCCGAGCTGGCGGGCGATGATCGCGGTGTGGCTGGTCGGCCCGCCCAGCGTGGTGGCCAGGCCGATCACCAGCGCGGGGTCCAGCCCGGCGGTGTCGGCGGGGGCGAGGTCCTCGGCGCACAGGATGGACGGCTCGGTGGGCCGCGGTACGCCCGGCTCGGGCAGCCCGGCCAGTTCGGCGAGCACCCGGTCGCGGATGTCCTTGAGGTCGGTGACCCGTTCGGCCATCAGGCCGCCCATCTTGGTGAACATCTCGATGAACTGGGTGGCCGCGGCGGCCGTCGCCCGAATGGCGGGCATGCCCGCCTTGATCGCCTTCTCCGCCGCGCCCAGCCAGGCCCGGTCCTGGGCGAGTTGGGCGGTCGCGCCGAGCACCTCGGCGGCGGCACCGGCCGCGGCGGCGGCCCGGTCGCGCAGCCTCTGGGCGACGGCGGCGGCGGCGCTGTCGAAGCGGGCGACCTCGGTGTCGCGGTCGGGTTCGGCGACCTCACCGCCGGGGTCGAGCTCGTCGACGGCGGGCAGCCGGCTGACGGTGATCACCGGGGCGTAGCGCAGGCCCGGAACGACCGGCACGCCCTGCAGCACCGTCGGGTTGCTCATGCAAGCGATTACAGCACCCGTCGCGCCGTCGTATCCGGCGTTCGACGCCACGAGCGTGCGTCCCGATACGGGTGGGACGGCGTGTTGCGTACGGGAGCGCACGGTCGGCGGAGGCGGTAGCTTGCTTTCCAGGCGCACCAGTCACGAAGGAGTCCGCATGCCCAGCAAGACCGTCACCGTCGGTTCGGCGGAGGGCCTGCACGCCCGCCCGGCCGCAGTCATCGCCGAGGCCGTGGTCAACGCCGGCGTGCCGGTGACCCTGTCGCTGGACGGTGGCGACCCGGTGGACGCCGGCTCGGCGCTGATGATCATGACGCTCGGCACCACCAAAGGCTCGCAGGTGACCGTCGAGGCCGACGACGCGGCCGTGTTGGACCAGATCGCCGCGCTGGTCGAGCAGGACCTCGACGCCTAGGCGTTCTGGGTCGCGTCCGCCCAGGCGTTGTACCCGCCGAGCACGTCGCTGACGTCATCGAAGCCGTGCCGGCGCAGCAGGCTGGCCGCCACCGAGGAGCGATAGCCGCCCGCGCAATACACGACCGTGGGCCGGTGGGTGTCGAGTTCGCCGAGCCGGTCGGGCAGCTGACCGACCGGGATGTTGACAGCCCCGGGAATCATGCCCGCGGCCACCTCACCCGGGTTGCGCACGTCGATGATCTGCAACTCCGGCACGTCGGCGATGCGCTCGCCCAGCGCGTTGGTGGTCAGCCGGGACGCGACCTGAACGTCGTCGCGGTGGGTGAACATCTCCGCGTACGGGTCGGCCAGATACCCGATGACCCGGTCGAAACCGATGCGGGCCAACCGGTTCTTGCCCTCCAGCACGCGGTCGGGGTCGGTCATCAGCACGATGTCGACGTCGGGGGTGATGACCGAGCCGGCGAACTCCGCGTAGCGGCCCTCCAGGCCGATGTTGATCGCCCCGGCGAGGTGCCCGGTGGCGAACTCCTCGGGTGTGCGCCCGTCGACGAGGACCGCGCCGGCGGCCAGCGCGGCGCGCATCGCGTCATAGCTCAGCGCCGGCGGCATCTGGGTCTCGTCGAGCAGTTCGCGGCCCTGCCGGTTGAGGATCGCGTTGTAGACGAAGTAGCCCGGCGCGGGCGGCTGACCCTCGGTGACCAGGTCGACGAAGGTCGCCCGGTCCGGGGCGCGCAGCGCGTAGTTGGTGGTGCGCTGCTCGCCCATGGTCGACCACAGCTCGGTGGACAGGTTCTTGCCGCACGCCGATCCCGCGCCGTGGGCGGGATAGACCCGGGTGGCGTCGGGCAGCGGCATGAGCTTGGTGTGCAGCGAGTCGTACAGCTTGTCGGCCAGCTCCTCGCGGGTGAACCCGATCGAGGACAGCAGGTCGGGGCGGCCGACGTCGCCGATGAACAGGGTGTCGCCGGTGAGCACGCCGTAGGGTGCGTCGCCGGCGTGCTCGTAGATCACGATGCTCAGCGACTCCGGGGTGTGCCCGGGGGTGTGCAGGAACTCCAGCTGGACCTGCCCCAGCGAGTAGCGCTCCCCGTCGGCGACGGCCAGGAAGTCGAACTCGGGCTGGGCCACCGAGGAGTAGACGATGCGCGCGCCGGTGGCCTCGGCCAGCTCCAGGTGCCCGGAGAGGAAGTCGGCGTGGAAGTGGGTCTCGATGACCAGCTCGATGGTCATGCCGAGCTCGGCGGCGTCGGCGAGGTACTCGCTGACGTCGCGCTGCGGGTCGACGACGACCGCGCGCCCGGTGGTCTCGTCGCCGATCAGGTAGGAGGCGTGCGAGAGGCACTCGAGGTAGTACTGGGTGAACTTCATGGCTCCCAGTATATACCCCCGGAGGTATATGGGGAACCCGGGTTCAGAGCCGGCTGATCTGCTGGATCGGCAGCCGCGGGCCGCGCCGGGGCAGCCGGGCCAGGCCGCTGACCTCCAGCAGCCGCACCGCCCGGTAGCGGTGCGGGCGCATCGGCTCGAGCAGCTCGACCATCGCGTCGTCGTCGACCGGCCGGCCCAGCAGCGTCCAGCCGACCATGGCTGACAGGTGGTAGTCGCCGACCGAGAGCGCGTCGGTGTCCCCCAGCGCGCGCTGGGCGGTCTCGGCCGCCGTCCACACCCCGACCCCGGGCAGCGACGTCAGCGGGCCGGCATCACCAAGCCGCTCCAGTGCGTCGGCCCGCCGGGCGGCGCCGACCAGCGTGCGCGCCCGGCCGGGGTCGACGTTGGCGCGGTGGAACTCCCAGGACGGGATGGCCCGCCACACCTGCGGCGGCGGCGGCACCCGCATGCCCGCCGGGGCCGGCCCGGGCGCGGGCGTGCCGAACCGGGTGACCAGCAGCCGCCAGGACCGGAACGAGTCCGCGCCGGGCACCCGCTGCTCGAGGATCGCCGGGATCAGCGCCTCGAGCACCCGCCCGGTGCGCCCGATGCGCAGGTGCGGCACCCGGCGCGCCGCGGCGGCCAGCACGTCGTGGGTGGGCCGGAACCCGGTCGCGTCGTCGTCGGCGCCGAGCAGCGCGGGCAGCCCGTCGAGGAACTCCGCCGCGCCGTCGCCCCACGCGCGGCAGTGCACGGTGTCGGGGGCGGTGCGCGCGATGCGCGCGGTGACCGGGCCGCTGCGCTGCAGGCTGGTCCGCCAGATGGCGCGCTCGGCGTCGACCTGGAAGCACGGGTCGCGCGGACCGCGCCGGTGCGGCGCGAGGGTGTGGCCGGGGCTGACCGGGCCGGGCAGGGTCAGCGAGCGTTCGGCGGGCGGGGACACGAAACCCTCAGGGGCGCCCGGTGATTCGGTCGGCCAGTGCCGCGATCGGTGAGGTTGTCTGGCGCCCGGAGTTCTCGTGGCGGTCGGCGGCGCGGTAGGCGCTGTAGAGCCCGTGCACGCCCAGCCAGCGCAGCGGCTCGGGCTCCCAGGCCCGCGAGCGGTGCCCGACCCACGGCAGCGCGGTCAGCGCGGTGCTGCGTTTGAGCACCAGGTCGGCCAGGGTGCGCCCGGCCAGATTCGTGGCGGTCACCCCGTGGCCGACGTAGCCGCCGGCCTCGCCGAGTCCGGTGGCCGGGTCGAAGCGCACGGTGGCCGTCCAGTCCCGCGGCACCGCGAGCACCCCGCACCAGGCGTGCGCGATCGGCACGCCGCGGGTCTGCGGCAGCGCGGCGGTGAGCACGGAGGTGAGGTGCTCGACGGTGTCCTGGCCGACCGCGCCGTCGCGGTCGATGCGCGAGGCGTAGCGGTAGGGCACCGCACGCCCGCCGAGGGCGATGCGGCCGTCGGCGGTGCGCTGGGCGTAGAAGAAGCCGTGCGCCAGGTCGCCGAGGGTCTCGCAGCCCGCCCAGCCGATCGCGTCCCAGGTCTGGGCCGGCAGCGGGTCGGTGGCGATCATCGCGCTGTTCATCGGCAGCCAGCGCCGCCGCAGCCCGGCCATCTGGGCGGTGAACCCCTCGGTGGCGCGCAGCACCACCGGCGCGCGCACCACCCCGCGCGCGGTGTCGGCCCGCCCGGGGGCGATCACGCTGACCGGGGTCTGCTCGTAGAGGTCGACCCCGAGGCGCTCGACGGTGTCCGCCAGCCCGCGCACCAGCTTCGCCGGCTGCACCCGGGCGCAGTGCGGGGTGAACGCGCCCAGCACCGCCCCGTCGACGGCCACGCGCGCGGTGGCCTCGGCGGCGGTGAGCAGCCGCACGTCGGTCACACCCCAGCGGTGCTCCTCCTCGACCTCGGCGCGCAGCCGGCCGGCCTGGGCGGGGTTGCGGGCGACCTCGAGGGTGCCGCCCTTGACGATGTCGGCGTCGATGCCCTCGCGGGCGGCCACCGCGATCACCTCGTCGACGGCGTCGTTGAGCGCGCGCTGCCAGGCCAGCACGGCGTCGCGGCCGTGCTCGGCGGCCAGCAGCGCGCGGTTGCCCGGCGCCAGGCCGGACAGCCAGCCGCCGTTGCGCCCGGAGGCGCCGAACCCGGCGAAGCGGGCCTCCAGCACGGTCACCCGCAGCGCCGGGTCGAGCCGTTTGAGGGAGTAGGCCGTCCACAGCCCGGTGAAGCCCGCCCCGACGATGCACACGTCGGCGTCGCGGTCACCGGGCAGCGGCGGGCGGGGCGTGGGCAGCTGGTCATACCAGTGCGAGACCGCGCCGTTGGTGGTCACGATCGCGATCCGCCGCCCTGCTGGCGCATCCAGGCCGCCGCGTCCTCGTCGAGGGTGCCCAGTTCGGCGGCCTTCGCGCACCACTTCATGCCGGCCTTGAGGAAGCGCAGCGGGTTGTAGATGTCCTCCTGGCGGCTCCACAGCCCGTCGCCGGCGTAGGTGACGATGGTGATGTTGGTGGCGCTGATGACGGTGCCGTCGCCGGGGTCGCGCATGAGGTTGTCCAGCTCGACGATGACCCGGCCGGTGTCGGGGTCGGCGACCGACCACAGCGTGGGGAAGGCGGGCATGTGGCTGCCGGGGAAGGTGGTCATGGTGCGATAGATCCAGTCGCGCACCTGTTCTCGGCCCTTCATGGTGCCCAGCGCGTGCTCGATGTAGTCCACGTCGGGGGTGTAGTGCGCCACCCAGGCGTCCCAGTCGCGGGTGGCGGCCGCCGCGGCGGTGGTGGCCTCGAACTCGGCGAAGGCGTCGATCAGCTCGGCGCGGGAGAAACGGGCCACGATCACCAAACTAGGACACAATGGGCTCATGAGCGAGCACAAGAAAGCGATCCTGGCCGGCGGCTGCTTCTGGGGCATGCAGGACCTGATCCGCCGTCAGCCCGGGGTGATCGCGACCCGCGTGGGCTACACCGGCGGGCGCAACGACCATCCCACCTACCGCAACCACCCCGGCCACGCCGAGGCCATCGAGATCGTCTACGACCCGGCGGTGACCGACTTCCGGGCGCTGCTGGAGTTCTTCTTCCAGATCCACGACCCCACGACCAAGGACCGGCAGGGCAACGACGTGGGCAGCAGCTACCGCTCGGCGATCTTCTACCTCGACGACGAGCAGCGCCGGGTCGCGGCCGACACCATCGCCGACGTGGACGCCTCGGGGCTGTGGCCCGGGCCGGTGGTGACCGAGGTGACCCCGGCGGCGGAGTTCTGGGACGCCGAGCCCGAGCATCAGGACTATCTGCTGCGCTTCCCGGGCGGCTACACCTGCCACTACCCGCGGCCGGGGTGGACGCTGCCCCGCCGCGCCCAGGTCTAGTCCGGGGCGCGCCAGGCCAGGTTCGGGAACCGGGCGTACCCGCGGTCGGTGGTGATCCAGGTCGCGCCGTTCTCGATGGCCAGCGCGGCGTGGTAGGCGTCGGGCACATCGTTGGCGGTCGCGGCGACCGCCCGGCACAGGTCGGCGAAGATCTCCCAGTGCTTCGCGCCGGGGCGCAGCGGGACCGCCGCCGGTGCCGATCGCACGGCGTGGCAGAAGTCCAGCACCTCGCTGGTGGCGCTGGGCTGGCGGTAGACCCGGTGATTGGTGGCCAGCCGCAGCACCCCGGACAGCACGAGGTCGCTGACCCCGACCGGTTCGGGACCGGTCATGGCGCGCTGGAGCCATTCGGCGTGGCGGGTGTGCTCGGCGCTGTCACGGCGGAAGGCGTACAGCATCACGTTGACGTCAGGGCAGAGCACGGTCGGTGTTGTCGCCCAGCAGTTCGGCGAGGGCCTGCCGGTCCTCGAGGTTCACCCCGGGCTGAAGGCCGCCGGCGCCGGCGGTGGGGAAGGTCCACGGCTGGCCCGCTGTCGGAGTGGCCTCCCGCCGCAGCAGGACCCGCAGGGCGTCGTCGACCACCGCGCCGATCGAACGGTGCGTGCGGGCGGCGAGCACCTTGGCCTCGGCGAGCAGGTCGTCGGAGATGTTCAGGGTCGTGCGCACGCCTCATCATAACATCAGCTGATAGCATCGTGATGCATGTTTGCCACTGATACTTGTTGTGCCTTTTCAACAGTGCGGGTGGTGTATTACCCTGTTCGCTGGAGGCCCGTAATCCGGCGATGGACCCGATGCGGGTGGCCCAGCGCCGTGCACTACTGTTAGGGCGACTGTTTTCCGGGTTTGAGGAGTTAGAGCATGCGTGTCGTCGCCTTCGCGCCAGCACTGAGCGCCAACGAGGAAGATGCCGGCGGGGTCAGCATCAAGGGCTTCCCGATGACCAGCTGCTACGTCAGCGAGTTCCCCTCCCAGGTCACCGTCCCGGTGGTGGTCGCGGTGTGCGCGCTGGGCGGCGAGGACTACGACCCGGCCCGGGTGATCATCGCCACCTCCCCCGACGGCGAGCGGGTCGGCAGCCTGGAGTTCGGCTGGCACTGGCACGACAACCCCCCCACCCCGGTCAAGTACCGGGTGTTCGCCCAGTACCTGCCCATGCGGGCGCCGGTGGCCGGGGTGTACACGATCGGGCTCTACGACAGCCTGGAGTCGACCCAGTCCGACGTTCTCTTCCCGCTTCCCGTCCTGAAGTCCAACCCCCTCATGCAGACCCGGATCCCCTGACATACCCGCCGAGGAGCCCTGATGACCGAGAGCCCACGCGCCGATGTGGTGGCCCAGCAGTACCAGAAGTGGACCTACCCTGAGCCGATCCAGAACCTCGAGACCTGGCTGACCAGCAACTGGCAGTGGTTCGACCCCAGCCACGCCCACCGGATCCTGTGGCCCGACCGGCCGCTGAAGTCCGACCTGGACATCCTGATCGCCGGCTGCGGCACCAACCAGGCGGCGGTGTTCGCCTACACCAACCGGGCCGCCAAGGTGGTGGCCATCGACGTCAGCCAGACCTCGCTGGACCACGTGAAGTTCCTCAAGGACAAGTACGCGCTGAAGAACCTCGAGACGCACCTGCTGCCGATCGAGGAGGTGGGCACCCTGGGGCAGACCTTCGACCTGGTGGTCTCCACCGGGGTGCTGCACCACATGGACCAGCCCAAGGCCGGCATGAAGGCCCTGGCCGACGTGCTGCGCCCCGACGGGGTGGCGGCGATCATGCTGTACGCCCGCTACGGGCGCATCGGGGTGGAACTGATGCAGGCGGTGTTCCGCGACATGGGGCTGCGCCAGGACGAGGAGTCGCTGGCGATGGTCCGGGCGGCCGTCCAGTCACTCCACAACACCCACCCCCTGATGGGCTACCTGCAGATCGCCCCGGACCTGGACTTCGACGCCGGTCTGGTGGACACCTTCCTGCACGGGCGTGACCGCAGCTACACCGTGGAGGACTGCCTGGACCTGGTGGACTCGGCGGGCCTGGTGTTCCAGGACTGGTTCCTCAAGACGCCCTACTACCCGCGGACGCTGACCGAGCCGGGTAACCAGTTCTTCGCGGCGGTCAACCAGCTCCAGCAGGCCAAGATGTGGTCGGTGATGGAGCGGCTCAACACCCTCAACGGCTGCCACTTCTTCCTGGCCACCCACCGGGACCGCCCGGAGAGTAGCTACCGGATCGACTTCTCGTCCCCCCGGGCGCTGGACTACGTCCCGCTGTTCCGGCTGCGCGCCGGTATACAGGGCCAGGAGGTCTACCGGCCGGGCTGGCAGATCCAGCTGGATCCCACCCACCTGGCGTTCATCCAGCACCTCGACGGCGAGCGCTCGATCCGCGAGATCGCCGGGCGGGTGGCCCGCAGCGGGGTGCTGGCCCGGGCCGATCAGGCCGAGCTGGAGTACATCGCCCTGGAGCTCTTCGAGGGGCTGTGGCGGAGCGACTTCGTCGCGATCGATGTGAGCGGCGCGAGCTAGACAAACGGTCTCGACACCGGCGGTGGACGCCGTCCGGGGCGATCCCGGACGATAGATACACAGCGGTCATCTCTGGCGGCTTGTGCGGTATCGCGGCCCGATTCGATTCTGATAGCCATTAGTCAGTGGTTCCTCTCTAACCTCGCTCGACGGAAAAAACAGTGGCCCCCTCCCGAGGGAGGGGGCCACTGTTTTGCCGGCTCGGGCTCGAACTCAGCCCGGGAGACCGGCCGTTCCGTTCGCGGAGGTCGTCCCGGCACCCGTGTTGGAGCCGATACCGAGGGCACCGCCGGCCCCACCGGCACCGCCGCCGGGGGCACCACCGGTGCCACCGGTACCACCCTGGGCGACGGCGCCAGCACCACCGTTCACAGCAGCATTACCGCCCGCGCCGCCCGCGCCGCCGTTGCCGCCCGCACCACCGCCACCGCCACCGCCGTTGCCGGCCCTGGCGTTCGTAGTGGCGCCCGGGCTGGCCGCACTGGCCAAGCCGCCAGCCCCACCGACACCGCCGTTACCGGTTGCTCCCGGTGAGGACCCGCCGGTGCCGCCGGCGCCGCCGATTGCGGTTGTGGAGCCGGTTC
>VEQY01000058.1 GCA_018882965.1 Mycobacterium sp.
CCAGGTAGGTGTCCAGCGGATCGTCGCGGGCGATCAGAACCACCAGCGCCCCCTGCCCGCGGCGCCCGGAACGCCCGGCCTGCTGCCAGAAGGACGCGACGGTGCCGGGGAAACCGGCCAGCAGCACGGCGTCCAGGCCGGCGATGTCGATGCCCAACTCCAGGGCGTTGGTGGTGGCCAGCCCCCGCAGCTCGCCGTCGGCGAGGGCCCGCTCCAACGCCCGGCGGTCCTCGGCCAGATAGCCCGCACGATAGGACGCCACGGAGTCGGTCAGGGCCGGGGCGATCTCCTCGAGGCGGGCCCGAGCCCGCATCGCCGTCAGTTCCGCACCCCGCCGGGAGCGCACGAAGGTCAGGGTGCGCGCGCCCTCGGTGACAAGATCGGCCATCATCCGCGCGGCCTCGGCGCCGGCCGAGCGCCGCACCGGCGCACCGTTCTCGCCCCGCAGGTCGGCCAGCAGTTCCGGTTCCCACAGCGCGACGGTTCTGGCGCCGTGCGGCGAACCGTCCTCGGTGATCTCGGTGACCGGACGCCCGATCAGCCGGGCAGCGGTCGCTCCCGGCGAGGCCGTCGTCGCGCTGGCGAAGATGACGGTCGGTCCGGGACCCCCATCCGGCGCATAGCGCCGGCACAGGCGCAGCAGCCGGTGCAGCACCATCGCCACGTTGGAGCCGAAGATTCCTCGGTAGCAATGACATTCGTCGATGACGACGAAGCGAAGACCTCGCAGGAAGACGGCCCACCGCGGGTGGTTCGCGAGCAGCGAGACGTGCAGCATGTCGGGGTTGGAGAACAGCCAGCGCGACCGTTCGCGAGCAAAAGCGCGAATCTCCTGCGGGGTGTCCCCGTCGTAGGCGGTGGGGGCCACGTCGGCAAGACTCGGCACCGAAGCGCACAGGGTGTGGGCGGCCCGCAGCTGATCGTGGCCCAGCGCCTTGGTCGGAGAGAGATAGAGGGCACGGGCCCGCGGGTCGCGCGTCAGGGCGTCGAGGATGGGCAGCTGGAACGCCAGCGACTTGCCTGAGGCGGTGCCGGTGCTGACCACCACATCGTGCCCGGAGCGGGCCAGCTCGGCCGCGGCGCCCTGGTGTGTCCACGGCGCGGCGATCCCCAGGCCGGCCACGGCTTGGCGGACCTCCGGGCTGACCCACGCCGGCCAGTGCCCGGGCCGGGCGCTGCGGGCGGGAATCTCGGCGATGTGGCGCAGCGGACCGGCGGGCCCGGCAACCGGACCGCCGCAGATTCCGGCCAGCAGCTCACTGCCAAAACTCACCGCCACGGTCGAATTGTCGCCCGGACTGTCCTAAACGGCACCCGACGTGGTTGGATGAGCATGGTCGCAGCTTCTGTGTTCGTGCTTGTCACACTCGCAGGATCGACGTTGCGGTCGCGGTTCCTGCGAGGGTCTGTGTGTCGGGAGAGTTCCGACCAATCCACGAAGGATTGCGGTCGGAACCGGCCCGGCGCCCCGGAACATCGGTGCGCCGCCCCCGGGAAAAGAGAAGGAAAGTACGAAAAATGCCACAGGGGACTGTGAAGTGGTTCAACGCGGAAAAGGGCTTCGGCTTTATCGCGCCTGAGGATGGATCCGCCGACGTGTTTGTCCACTACACGGAGATCCAGGGAACGGGATTCCGGACCCTGGAGGAGAATCAGCGGGTCGAGTTCGAGGTCGGCCAGAGCCCCAAGGGCCCGCAGGCCATGGGCGTCCGCTCCATCTAGGACCGCACAAAGGAAGACACCCCCGCCCGACCTCTGAGGTTCTGCGGGGGTGTTTTCGTCCGAGGGTGACGGCTCGCCGACCGGGAGGCTCCCCCTCGCTGGCTTACTGTCTAGTTGTGAGTCAGCTCTCCTTCTTCTCGGCAGAATCGGTGCCGCCCGCGGTCACCGATCTGACCGGGGTGCTGGCCGCCGCAGGTCAGGTCGTCACCGTCGGCGGGGGAGCCCGGCTGTCGGTGGTGGTCGCCGAGGTCTGGCGCGCGGCGGCGCTGGCGGAGATGATCACCGCTGTCGGCCTGCAGGCTGAGATCACTCGCACTGATGAGCACACGCCGCTGGTCCGGACCGCCGTGGACGCCCGGCTGGTGGGAATCGCCTCCGAATGGACCCGCGGCGCGGTCAAGACGGTCCCGCCGCGCTGGCTGCCGGGTCCCCGCGAACTTCGAGCCTGGACCCTCGCGGCCGGTGAACCCGACGCCGATCGCTACCTGCTGGGCCTGGACCCGCACGCACCGGACACGCACTCGCCCCTGGCGTCGGCACTGATGCGGGTCGGCATCGCACCCACCCTGATCGGTACCAGGGGGGCGCGACCCGCGCTGCGGATCAGTGGCCGGCGCCGGCTGTCCCGGCTGGTGGAGAACGTCGGGGATCCACCCGATGGACCCGAAGCGGCGGCGGCCTGGCCCCGGGTCTGAACCGCTGGTCGGGGGGAGTCGGTTTGCGCCCGCCGGTACGGGGGTGCGAGATTGTCAGGTGCCTCGCCGTGTGCGCGCAGCACGGGCAGCACGGCAAGAAAGGCACGACAGAAGAGAACGGGAGTTCAGGCGCAGTTGGCTGACGACGACCGGCCCGACGCGGAGGGCGGCGGGCCCACTAACGGCACCGTCCGGCGGCTCGTCATCGTCGAGTCGCCCACCAAAGCGCGCAAAATCGCCGGTTACCTGGGTCCCAACTACATCGTCGAGTCCTCCCGCGGCCACATCCGCGACCTGCCCCGGGTGGCCGCCGACGTGCCGTCGAAGTTCAAGTCCGAGCCGTGGGCCCGGCTGGGCGTCAACGTCGACCACGACTTCGAACCCCTCTATGTGGTCAGTCCGGACAAGAAAGCCACCGTCACCGAACTGAAGAACCTGCTCAAGGGTGTCGATGAGCTCTACCTGGCCACCGACGGCGACCGCGAGGGCGAGGCCATCGCCTGGCACCTGCTCGAGACACTCAAGCCGCGCGTCCCCGTGCGCCGGATGGTGTTCCACGAGATCACCGGCCCGGCCATCCGCGCGGCCGCCGAGCATCCGCGCGAACTGGACAGCGACCTCGTCGACGCCCAGGAGACCCGTCGCATCCTGGACCGGCTCTACGGCTACGAAGTCAGCCCGGTGCTGTGGAAAAAGGTCGCGCCGCGGCTCTCCGCGGGCCGGGTGCAGTCGGTGGCGACACGGATCATCGTGCAGCGCGAGCGGGAGCGGATGGCGTTTCGCAGCGCCGCCTACTGGGACGTGCTCGCCGAACTCGATGCCAGCGTCTCCGACCCCGACGCCGCCCCGCCGCGGTTCAGCGCGCGCCTGGTCGCCGTCGACGGCAGGAGGGTGGCCACCGGCCGGGACTTCGACTCTCTGGGCGAGGTCCGCAAACCCGGCGAGGTGGTGGTGCTCGACGAGGCGACGGCCACGTCACTGGCGAGCGGCCTGCAGGGAGCCAGCCTGTCGGTGGCCTCGGTGGAGGAGAAGCCCTACACCCGCCGCCCGTACGCGCCGTTCATGACCTCGACCCTGCAGCAGGAGGCCGGCCGCAAGTTGCGCTTCAGCTCGGAGCGCACGATGAGCGTCGCCCAGCGGCTCTACGAGAACGGCTACATCACCTATATGCGGACCGACTCCACGACGCTGTCGCAGACGGCGATCGATGCCGCCCGCAACCAGGCTCGCCAGCTTTACGGCGACGAATACGTGCACCCCACGCCGCGGCAGTACACCCGGAAGGTGAAGAACGCGCAGGAGGCGCACGAGGCGATCCGTCCGGCCGGCGACACCTTCGCCACGCCCGGAGCGCTGCACGCCGAGCTGGACTCCGATGCGTTCCGGCTCTACGAGCTGATCTGGCAGCGCACCGTCGCCTCCCAGATGGCCGACGCGCGCGGGACCACCCTGAGCGTGCGGATCAGCGGATCCGACGGCCGCGAGGTGACCTTCGCCGCCAGCGGCCGCACCATCACGTTCGCGGGCTTCCTCAAGGCCTACGTGGAGACCGTCGACGAACTCGCCGGCGGAGAGGCCGACGACGCCGAGAGCCGGCTGCCGCAGATGCGGCAGGGTCAGCGCGTGGACGCCACCCGGCTCACGCCCGACGGGCATGCCACCACTCCGCCCGCCCGCTACACCGAGGCGTCGCTGATCAAGGCGCTGGAGGATCTGGGGATCGGCCGTCCCTCGACGTACTCCTCGATCATCAAGACCATCCAGGACCGCGGGTACGTCAACAAGAAGGGCAGCGCGCTGGTGCCCTCGTGGGTGGCCTTCGCGGTCACCGGACTGCTCGAACAGCACTTCGGTCGGCTGGTCGACTACGACTTCACCGCCGCGATGGAAGACGAACTCGACGAGATCGCCAACGGCCACGAGCAGCGGACCAACTGGCTGAACAACTTCTACTTCGGTGGCGAGCACGGCGTTCCGCACTCGATCGCGCGGGCCGGCGGGCTCAAGAAACTGGTCGGGGTGAACCTCGAGGGCATCGACGCCCGCGAGGTCAACTCCATCGGACTGTTCGACGACGAACTCGGCCGGCCGATCTATGTCCGGGTCGGCAAGAACGGTCCGTACCTGGAACGGATGATCGCCGGCGAGGACGGCGAACCCACTCCGCAGCGCGCCAATCTCAGCGACGCCATCACGCCCGACGAGTTGACCCTGGAGTTGGCCGAAACCCTCTTCGCCACGCCGCAGGAGGGCCGGGTGCTGGGGGTCGACCCGGAGACCGGTCATGAGATCGTTGCCCGCGACGGCCGCTACGGTCCCTACGTCACCGAGGTGCTGCCCCCGCCTCCCGACGAGGGGGAGGCCGCGGTGAAGAAATCGAAGAAGCCCACCGGCCCCAAGCCCCGCACCGGCTCGCTGTTCCGCTCGATGGACCTGCAGACCGTCACCCTGGAAGACGCGCTCAAGCTGCTCTCGCTGCCGCGGGTGGTGGGAACGGATCCGCAGACCGGGGAGGAGATCACCGCCCAGAACGGCCGCTACGGTCCGTATCTCAAGCGCGGCAACGACTCCCGCTCACTGGCCACCGAGGACCAGATCTTCGAGATCGGCGTCGAGGAGGCGTTGCGGATCTACGCCGAGCCCAAGCGCCGCGCAGCCCAGGGTGCGGCCGCACCGCCGATGCGTGAGCTCGGGACCGACGCGGCGTCGGGCCGGCCGATGGTGATCAAGAACGGCCGGTTCGGGCCCTACGTCACCGACGGAGAGACCAATGCCAGTCTGCGCAAGGGTGATGATGTGCTCACCATCACCGACGAGCGCGCCTCTGAACTGCTCGCCGACCGGCGCGCGCGGGGCCCGGTGAAGCGAACGGCCACCAAGACGGTGCGCAAGAAGGCTCCGGCCAAGAAAGCTGCGGCCAAGAAAGCTGCGGCCAAGAAATCCTGAGCAGTCAGGCCATTTCGGATTCCACGGCGGCCACCTTCAGCGGGCGGGCCAGTTGGGTGGGCGCCGTGCGCCCCCGCAGCTCCACGACCTCGCCGACCTCCCAGCACAGCGCCTCGGCGTCGAGCGCGCCGCTGACCGCGATGGCCGATGCCAGGACGTGACCCTCCTCGAGCTTGGCCAACTCCGTCAACCTGGCGGCTTCATTGACCGGGTCGCCGATAACGGTGTACTCGAACCGGGCCTGCGTCCCGACGTGCCCGGCGATCGCCCGCCCGGCCGAGACCCCGATCCCGAACTCGGTCTGTCCCAGTGCCCTGATGAGTTCGTCGTGCAACTCCCGCGCGGCCGCCAGAGCCGCGCCGGCGGCGTCGGGATGCTCCAGCGGGGCGCCGAAGATACAGAGGGCGGCATCACCCTGGAACTTGTTGACGAAGCCGCCGTGGGTCTGGATGACGTCGACGACGACGCGGAAGAAGTCGTTGAGCAGACCGACCACTTCGCCTGGCGGTCGCGTCGCTGCCAGTTGCGTCGAACCGACGAGATCGACGAACAACACCGCGACGTCGCGCTCCTGGCCGCCGAGTTCGGTCCCGCGCTCCATCGCGCGGCGGGCGACATCCTCGCCGACGTATCTGCCGAAGAGGTCCCGCAGGCGC
The DNA here is from genome assembly GCA_018882965.1 of Mycobacterium sp. Classification (GTDB taxonomy): domain Bacteria; phylum Actinomycetota; class Actinomycetes; order Mycobacteriales; family Mycobacteriaceae; genus Mycobacterium. Next base: position 6,020 of record VEQY01000058.1, read on the forward strand.
TCACGCTCGCTGAGTTCGCGAACCATGTCGTTGAAGCCCGCCTGCAACAACCCCAACTCGGTGGCGTCGTAGATCTGCATGTGGGCGTTGTAGTTCCCGCGCTGAACCTCTCCGAGCGCCCAGCGCAACTGGCGCAGCGGATCGGCTATCGCCATCGACGACAGCACGTTTCCGACGACGCCCACCACCAGCGCGGCAAGGGCCATCAGCAGCACCGGGCCGAAGAGGCTGTCCGCGGAAACCTCGAGCAGGGAGAACCGGGCGGCGGCGATGGTGAGCACGATCATCAGCAGGGGCACGCCGGTCGAGAGCACCCACGTCAGCAGCAGCCGCAACACCACGCCCGGGCGGCGGAAACCCACCGGCGGTCCGCCACGCAGAGCCGCCACGGCCACCGGACGCAGCACCCGCTCGGACTGCAGGTAGCCGATGATCGCGGTCGCGGTCGCGCCCAGCAGGGTGGCGGCGACGAGAACCGGAGCGGCGTGACTTGCGACCGGCCAGCAGACGGCGATGAAGACCATCGAACCCACGAGCCAGTTGATGATGCTGATCAGCGAGCGATAGGCGGGCATCCGCAGCGCCCGCAGGCGGGCCTGCTCGAACACGGCCGGGTCGTCCTCGGTCAGCAGCGCGTCGCGTCGCTGCCAGCGGAACACCGGGGCGAGCAGCCGCAGGCTGAGGATCGTGCCCACGATGAAGGCGACGACGATGTAGACAAGGAAGAACACGAAGTTCGCCGTCGGCAGGTCCTGGAGTCTGATCCGATCGGCGGGGGGCAGCCCGAACCGCAGGAACCCGAGCACCAGCAGCGCCCCGATGATGTCGGCCTGCAGGATTCCCAGCGAGAACACCGGCCAGGGAGTGCGCGCCACCCAGCGGACGAAATCCCTGATCCGCCCGCCCGTGGCCGGCGTGCTGTCCACCCGCCTACCGTAGCGTCCGGGGCACCCCGGCCCGCACCGGCACCGCTCACACTGTCGCGCTACCGCAGTAGTGTCGGGAGGCGATGTCAGAGGTATTCGCGCGCCTACTGGGACAGGACGCGGTAGAGGCGGAACTGGTCGCGGCGGCCACCGCGGCGCGCGAGTTGCGCGCCGGCCGGACGCCCGGCTCGAGCTCGGGTGGCGCGATGACCCACGCCTGGTTGTTCACCGGGCCGCCCGGCTCGGGACGCTCGGTGGCCGCCCTGTGCTTCGCGGCCGCCCTGCAGTGCACCTCGACCGGGGTGCCCGGCTGTGGGCAATGCCGGGCCTGCACCACCACCATGGCCGGCACCCACGCCGATGTGCGCCGCATCGTCCCGGAGGGACTGTCGATCGGGGTCGACGAGATGCGCGCCGTGGTGTCGACCGCGTCGCGCCGGCCCAGCATCGGGCACTGGCAGATCGTCGTCATCGAGGACGCCGACCGGCTGACCGAGGGCGCGGCGAACGCCCTGCTGAAGGTTGTGGAGGAGCCGCCGCCACTGACCGTCTTCCTGCTGTGCGCCCCGTCGGTGGATCCCGCCGACGTGGCGATCACGTTGCGCTCACGATGCCGCCACGTGCCGCTGGTGACCCCGACGTCGGCGGCCATCGCGAGGGTCCTCGTCGACGCCGAGGGTATCGGCGAACGGGAGGCCTCCTGGGCGGCGGCCGTGAGCGGAGGTCACGTCGGTCGGGCCCGCCGCCTCGCGACCGACCCCGACGCGCGCGCCCGCCGGGCCGGGGCCCTGGATCTGGCCCGGGATGCGGCGAACCCGCAGCGCGCCTTCGCCGCCGCCGACGACCTGTTGGCCGCCGCCGAGGCCGAAGCGGAGGCGCTGACCCTCGGGCGCAACGAGGCCGAAACCGAGGAACTGCGCACCGCCCTGGGCGCCGGCGGCACCGGCAAGGGCGCGGCCGGCGCGCTCAGGGGTGCGAGCGGTGCGCTGAAGGAACTGGAGAAACGCCAGAAGTCCCGCTACACCCGTGCCTCGCGCGACGCCCTCGACCGGGCGTTGATCGATCTGGCCGCCCTCTTCCGGGATGCGCTGCTGGCGGCCGTCGACCGGGGCGGGGCAATCGCCCCCAACCATCCCGACATGGCCGACCGGTCCGCCGCGCTGGCGGCTTCGGCGTCGCCGGAGCAGCTGCTGTGCTGCATCGAGGCGGTGCTGGCCTGCCGGGAAGCCCTCGCGGCCAACGTCAAGCCCAAGTTCGCCATCAACGCTCTGGTTGCTTCGGTGGGTGAGGCCCTGGCGGGGCAGGGGTAGACTCTCGCCTCGGTATCCGGGCCGATCGGGTGCCGCGCCGCCTTAGCTCAGTCGGCAGAGCGATTCACTCGTAATGAATAGGTCGGGGGTTCGATTCCCCCAGGCGGCTCCCGCGTTCTGCCGGCACCGGATTTCTTCAGCCAAACCTGTGCTCAGGCAGCCGAAAAAATCAGCTGTTTCGGTGATTCTCTCAGGCATTCCGCAGTCGCTCGGCTAGTGTTTGCCTCGCCCTCTGCACCCAGGGTGGGCACCAGGATGGGACCTAGCTCGGAAGGACCGCGCGATCTTTTTTCGGGTTTTTCACCGAAACCCCTAGACACTCAGGTTTCACTCAGGTAACTTTCAGAAATCACTCAGCGCGGACCGCGCCGGGTTCAACCTCGGAAGGACGAGACCATGCAGATCTCACTTCGCTCGCAGATGATCGCGGGTGCTGTCGCCGTGGTCGGCGCCAGTGCCGTCGCGATGACCCCCGTCATGGCCACCGGAACCGGCTTGCCGGCTCTGTCGGCCCCGAACGTCTCCCTCTCGGCGTTCGCCAACCCGATCACCGCCTTGCTCGGCGTCGTCGGGGTGACCGGCCAGTACCTGCTGTCCACCGCCTACGGCACCGGCCCGGCCGGCGCCCCGGCGAACTGGCCCTTCTCCAACATCGGAGTAGCCCTCAACGACAACATCCTGCCGCTGACCCCCAGTGCTCTCATCCCGGCCGGGGCTCCGGGGTATAAGGCGGTAGGCATCGTCGGTCAGTTGCTTGCCGATCCGCTTCCGGTCGCTAACCAGATCGTGGCCAACCTGCTGGGTTACGGCACCGCGATCCTGGGTGCGGGTCTGACGGTGGCGAGCGACATCGGTGACATCCTGTGGAGCATCCCGGCCACGGCGGTCAGCGTGGTGCTGGATCTGCTCTCGCTGGACATCAACGGGGCGATCGCCGACATCACCGCGGCGATCTCCGCTGGTGTCGCCTCGGCCACTGCCGCGGTGAACACGATCATCAACACCGCGACCAACCTGGTGACCTCCGTGATCACCAACGCCACCGCGGTGCTCGACACCGTCATCGAGGTGCTCCCGACGCTGGTCACCGCGACGACCGCGCAGGTGGGGTATCTGTTCACCAAGGTGCAGTCCTACATCGGCAACGTCGTCAACGCCATCACCTCCTTCGACGTCGAGGCCGTCTGGAACACCGTGGTCGCCGACTTCCTCAGTGTGGCGGGGCTGCCCGGGGACGTGCTGAACCTGACCGCCGGTGCGGGCGTGCAGGTGGGGCCCAACCCGCTGACGCAGTTCATTCCGAGCATCCGCACCGAGGGTCAGGCGGCCAGCTACGCGATCGCCTACGCCCTGGAGTCGGGCACCGCTCCGCCGCCGCCACCGTCGGCGGCTGAGGCGGCCCCGGCGGCGGCTGCCCCTAGCGCTGCGGACGTGCAGGCCGCTGTCTCGGCCGGCGACGAGGCCGTCGCCGACGATGGCGGTGCTGCTGCTGCGGCGGCTGACACCGGTGGCGGGGATGCTGCGGCTGCGGCGGAAGCCCCGGCTGCGTCGGCCGCCTCGGATGCCGGTGCCTCGGCCCCGGCGGCAGAGTCCGGTTCGGCGGGCTCGAGCAAGGCCAAGGCAGGGGCGACCCGCTCGGCCCGGGCCGGCTAAGACCGGCCGGTGTTGTCCACCGGCCCCTGAGACCGGGCCCCTAAGGCCCGGCCCCTAAGACCACGGTGCCCCCCTTCCGCCGAAGGGGGGCACCGTGCTGTCGGGTGGCCCCTTCCGCCGAAGGGGGGCGCCGTGCTGTCGTGGGTGCGCGACGGGGGCGCCGACTTGTCGGACCCCGCGGGCATCATGATTCCGTGCTCGAATCAACCCCGCCCCTGCCCGCCGACCCCGCCGATCTCGCCGACCTCGACGACCCGGTCGCCGGAGTCGTCGCAGTCGATCTGTCCCGCCGCTTCGTGCGGCTCTGCCTGAGCTGGGCGGAGCCCATGGTCGGTGAACTCGCCGCGCGGGAGGCGACGCTGCGCCGCCCCGGCGGGGTCGAGCTGATGGGCCGCCAACTCGTCGAGCGGTTCTACCGCCGCATCGACCCCGACGTTTTCGCGCATTTCAGCCGGTGCGTGCCGCTGTCACACGCCGCCCACGCACTCTCCCGCGCCGAGGAGGCGCTGCGCGCGCAGTTCGCCCTCGTCGCAGACATCGCAACGGTCACCCTGCTCGACCGCGGCCGGGACGCGGCCATCCAGATGACGGCGGTGGCGGCAACGGTGGCGGGTCAAGACCTGCGCACCCAGATCGCCGCGATCATCGCCGAAATCCGGGACTGAGCGGGCAGCGCGCTCAACGCGGCGCGAGGAACCCGACCGGGCCGGCGGCCACGCACACCGACAGCCCGGCGGTCACGGCACGTATCGTGACCGACTCACCCGCCCCAGAGAGCCGTACGTACACCCGGTTCAGCCCCGGCTTGACCGGCAGCCTGGACTCCACTCCGGCGGGCAGGCTCATCACGAGACTGCCGTCGGTGTTGGCGAGGTAGTTGATCTCGGCGGTCCAGTCGGCCGGCAGCAGCGGGCCGTCCAGTGGCATCGTCACGGGAGCGTCCGGTTGGACGAGGTAGCCGCACTGCGCAGCCGGTCCCGGCATGATCCGGCGCACCCACGTCACCTGCGCGTCGACGAGGCGGCCCGCCGAGTCGAACATCCGCAACAGATCAGTGTGACCGGCGAACGGCGGCCGTTGGCGAATCAGCGCGAAAAGGTGGCTGGCCAGGTTCTCCGGCCAGACCACCCGCTGCAAGATCAGCGGGTCGACCTCCTGGTCGAGCAGCGGCGACGGCAACCGTCGCGCAGCCGCACCGAGGCTCTCGACCGCGTTGCGCAGATAGGCCTTCGTCGGGTTGTCCTGCCAACTGGTCAGAAATGTCCTCGTCGATATCAGGCTGCTGACCGCGAACGCCAACGCAAGACTCACCGCCACCGCGGTGCGCGCCCGCGTCGACATCCGCCCCGACCGCGGTCGCGCCGGCGCGCAGCAGCCGACCGCCGCCAGCAGCGCGGCCACCACCACCAGATCCGGTAGGTAGCGCAGCGTCTGCGCCAACTCGAGCGCGGTGAACGCCGAGGAGCGCATCAGGTAGATCGGGACCTGGCAGAGCACGGCATAGCCGGCGGCGGCCGCCCACACCGGCCCGAGGCGCCGCCTGCGCCGCAGCGAGATAGCGATCGCCGCGATCAGCGCCGCCCAGCCCAGCATCATCGCGGCCGGCGGCGGCACCGCCCACGGGGAGGCGGGGGCCCAGCGCTGCCACTGCCAGGGCCCGCCGATCAGCCCGGGCACGATTCCGTGGGTGACCGAGCGAAGCAGCAGTTCCCACGTCATAGGCAGGTCGAAACTCCACCGGCGCTGATCGACCACCGCGAGGTAGAGAACCAGCCATGCCGCGGTCAAACCCGCAGCGGCCAGCCACAGCCGCCGCCCCCGGCGCCACACGGCGCGAACGGCGTGCGGATCGCCCTGCACGTAGCACAGCAGCACCGCCACGGTGAACGCCACGACCGGGATCACCGCTGATTTCTCGAAGAACAGCAGTCCGCCCAGATACGCCAGCATCGCGGTCACCGCGTAGCGCTGATTACCGGTGCGCACCAGCAGGATCGCATCGGCACACACCCACGCCATCGCGGCCAGCATGGGCAGGCTGTTCAATGCGGCTGCCCACCACGCGAAACCCGGAACGGCCAGCGGAGTGAACAATGCGAAGCCCAGCGCAGCCAGCAGCGCCGGGCGCCAGCCGAGGATCACATACAGGGCGCGCAGCAGCGCCAGCGATGCCACCAGTTGCAGCACGACCAGACTCACCGCCGGCCAGGTCCACACCAGCGGCGCCGCGCGGACGATCAGCCCGCCGAGCAGAAAGCCTCCCGGCATCACGTGACCATCGTGATCGTCGAACAGATACGGCAGCGACAGCAGTGAATGCGTGCCTGCCCGGCCGACAAGGATGAGGTCGTCCCAGTAGAAGTAGCCACCGAAGGCAATCCACGTCCGCACAATCGTCTGCAGCCCGATCAGGGCTACCGCGACCGCGGCGACCGGGGGTACGCGCGCGGCGGTGCGAACGGCCATCGCCACGACTGTACGGCGGAGGATCTGCTCTGCGTATGGTGGAGCGGATGCGGACCCTGGTCACCGGCGCGGCCGGCTTCATCGGCTCCACCCTCGTCGACCGCCTGCTGTCTGACGGGCACTCGGTGGTCGGCGTCGACGACCTGAGCAGCGGCCGGACGGCGAACCTCGAGGACGCCCTCACGCACGACGAGTTCAGCTTCACCCAGGCCGACATCGTGAGCTGCGATCTCATCGGGCTGATCGCCGACGCCAAGCCGGAGGTGGTGTATCACCTCGCCGCCCAGATCGACGTACGGCGCTCGGTGGCCGATCCGGAATTCGACGCGACGGTCAACGTCGTGGGAACCATCAGGCTGGCCGAGGCCGCGCGGCAGGCCGAGGTCCGCAAGGTGATCAACACATCCTCGGGCGGCTCCATCTACGGAGTGCCGCGCAACTACCCCACCAGCGAGACCGTGCCACCCGATCCTGCCTCACCCTACGCAGCGGGCAAGGTGGCCGCCGAGACTTATCTCAACGCGTTTCGCCACCTCTACGGTCTGGACTGCTCGCACATCGCCCCGGCCAACGTTTACGGCCCGCGCCAGGATCCGCACGGCGAAGCCGGCGTCGTCGCGATCTTCACCCAGGCTCTGCTGGCCGGGCGGCCCACCACCGTCTTCGGTGACGGCGGCAACACCCGCGACTACGTCTATGTCGACGACGTCGTCGACGCGTTCGTCCGGGCGTCCGGTTCGGCCGGTGCCGGTCAGCGATTCAACATCGGCACGGCGGTGGAGACCAGCGATCGCGATCTGCACTCCGCGGTCGCCGCGGCCGTCGGAGCCGACGACGAACCCGACTTCGCGCCGCCGCGGCTCGGTGATCTCCGGCGATCGTGCCTGGACGTCCGCAAGGCCGAGATGGTCCTGGGCTGGCGCCCGCGGACCCGCCTGGCCGAGGGGTTGCGCAGCACCGCCGAGTACTTCCGGAGTTCGCCGCCGAGTGGCTCGAGTGGCCCGGGCGGCTAGCGCTCGGGGCTGCGGGCGGTCTGCAGGGCTACCGCACGTGCGAGCCGGGCGTACCGCAGCTCCAACTCCTTGAAGCGCAGGTAGGTACTCAGCGTGGTGAACACGAAGGCGATGATCAAGGCATAGGACAGCAGATCGGTGCCGCGATCCACACCCAGCCAGTTGGCGACGACCGTGGTGTCGTCCGGTCGCAGGATGGCGTAGATCGCGGCGATGACGAACAGCAGATAGCCGACTTTCACCCAGGCCTTCGCCTTCGCGTCGCTGCGTGCACGCAACAGATAGACCAGCAGGGTGACGACGGCAGTGATCAGCAGCACCTGAATCCAGTTCACCGGCGCATCCTCCTCCGTAGCAGTCCGTCGAAAACGATGTTGACCCCGTTGAGCAGAGGTTGACCTTTGGATAGCGAGTAGTCGGTATAGAGGATCTGCACCGGTTCCTCGGCGACCCGCCACTGGTTCTCGTCGATGAGTTTGACGAATTCACCGGCGTGGCTCATGCCGCTCATGGCCAGATTGAGGTGATCAGCGACGGTCCGGTTGAACACCCGCAGCCCGTTGTGCGCGTCGGTCAGGCCGAGCCGACGGCTGCTGGGACTCAGGGCGGCGACCGCGCGCAGCAGGACCCGCTTGATCGGCGGGGTGGTGGCCGCACCTGAATTCGAGAAGCGGGTGCCGATCACGATGTCGACATCACCGCGCGCCAGTCGGTCGAGCATCGCGGCGAGGTCTTCGACGCGATGCTGTCCGTCGGCGTCGAAGGTCGCGAACACCGCCGCACCGGGTTGGCGTCGGGCATATTCCACGCCGGTCTGGATCGCCGCGCCCTGGCCGAGGTTGACCGGATGAGCCACCACGTGGGCGCCCGCGTTCAGGGCGATGTCGGCAGTGTCGTCACTGCTGCCGTCGTCCACGCACACCACGTGGGCGTACGCCGACCGTAGCTCGGCGACGACATCACCGATGACCTGTGCTTCGTTGAAGGCCGGAACAATGATCCAGACGCTGGCCGTGTCGATGCCCACAAGGTACACGCCGGTCAGCCCGCCCGGGCCAAGGCGCCCAGGTGCACGCACATCCCCACCAGCGGCCCGCACAGCAGGGCCGCGACGCTCCGCGTCTGCAGATCCAGTGGCAGCGCGAGCAGCAGCGTTGCGGCGACGGTCGCTCCCACCCAACCCGCCGCGTACGCGCGGTGCAACGCCGCGGCTACCGTCGCCGCTCCGGTCAGCGTCAGCAGCGCGATCGACACCGCCCCGGCGGTCAGCCAGGCCAGCAGTGCACCGCCCAAGGCATAGTCAGCGCCGAAGCCGACCCGCAGCAGCCAAGGACCGAGCAGCGCCGCCGCCGCGATCCCGGCTGACCCGATCGCCAGGATCAGTCCGGCCGGCGGGAGCAGCGAGCGCAGCCGCGCCCGGCGATGGTCGACGAAGTACACGATCAGATTTCCCTGCATGGCCGTCAGCGGCACCAGCAGCGGTGCCCTGGTCAGCGTGACGGCCAGGATCACCACGCCGCCGGCGGCCCCGAGGTCGGTGGAGGTCGCCTTGAGCAGCACCGGGAAACCCATCACCAGGATCGCGCTCGCGCCGGCCGCGGCGATCGAGTGTGACGCGCCGCGCAGGTAGGCCGACACCGCGACGGGCGTCCGGATCCGCGCGGCGTCGCGCGCCCCGGCGGACACCATCAGCAGCAGGAGCCAGGCGACCGCCCCTCCGACCGTGGCCCATAGGAATCCGCTCAATCCCCAGCCCATCAGGTAGGCCGCGACTGCCAGCGCCAAGCGGATCACCGCGTCGGTCACCATCAGCGAGCCGTAGGACGCCCACCGGCCGGTACCGGCGAGCATCCCCAGAAGTGTTGCGTGGAAGCAGAATCCGGCAAGTCCCGCCGAGAGCAAGCCGACCGAGAGAGTCTGTGCGTCGGCAAAGACGTAGCGCGCCCACAGGCTCGAGGTGCCGACGATGAGCAGCGCTGACGCCAGTCCCACACCCGCAGCGATCAGCATGGGCCGCGTATGTCCCCGCGAGCCGGCTGCCGTCTTACCAGTGAGCCGCACCTCGCGCGCCGCCTCTTGCAACAGCCCATTTGCCGCTCCGGTAACCAGACCGAATGCGCCCCAGAACACCGCGAAGAGGGCGAATCCCGCGGGCTCCAGCCGGCGCGCCGCAAGATAGAGCACCGCGTATCCGCACACGGCGGTGACGACGGTGGCCAATCCGACCCGGATGACGCTGGCTCGCGTATCCGGGCCGGTGGCGGTATCGGTGGCGCTCATCGCCCCGGGGACACCGGCATCGGTCACAGTGGCGGGACCGCGGTCGAATACAGCCAGGCGTCCCACAGCGGGCGGAGCGGCTCTTTGGTGAATGTGGCGGCGAGCCCGGTGAAATCGTCGGTGACGACGGTCGAGTGCCGGTATCGGGTGGTCCACTCGCGCAGCAGACCGAAGAAGCTCTCGTCGCCGATAAGCCCGCGCAGTGCGTGCAGGGTCAGCGCTCCACGCTTGTAGACCCGGTCGTCGAACATGTCGCGCGGACCCGGGTCGGAGAGCAGCAGGTCCTGGGGTGCTGCCGACAGCCGGAGATGATGCTGGCGGGCCAGTTCGGCAGCCGTGGGGCCGCCGGAGTTCTCCGACCACAGCCATTCGGCGTAACAGGCGAAACCCTCGTGCAGCCAAATGTCGCGCCAGCGCCGCACCGTGACGCTGTTGCCGAACCACTGGTGGGCCATTTCGTGGGCGATCAGGCGTTCTGCGCCGCGGCTGCCGTCGCAGTGGTTGGCGCCGAAGATCGAGATGCCCTGCGCCTCCAAGGGAATCTCCAAGACGTCATCGGTCACCACGACGGTATAGCCGTTGGTCAGCGGGTAGGGGCCGAAGAGTTTGATGAAGACCTTCATCATCTGCGGCTGGCGGGCGAAGTCATGGGTGAAGTTAGCCCGCAGCCGCTGCGGTAGGACGGCCCGCATCGGGACGGGGGCTTTGGGCAGCTGATGGTTCTCGTAGAGCCCGATCTGCAGCGTGATCAGGTACGGCGAGGTCGGTTCGGGCTGTTCGTAGGTCCACTCCGTCTGTGCGGCGCGAACCCGCCGGGCGATCAGCTCTCCGTTGGAGATCGCACGGTAGGGGCTGTCGGTGGTGATGCGGACCCGATAGCTCGCCTTGGCGCTGGGATGGTCGTCGCAGGGAAACCATGACGGCGACCCGTTGGGCTGACCGGCGACCAGTGCCCCATTGGCGAGTTCCTCGAATCCGACTTGGCCCCAGGCGCTCTGGACCGGGCGCGGCGTCCCGCCGTAGCGGATCACGATCGACAGCATCGACCCGGCAGGCAGCGGGCTGGCCAGCCGGATCCGGAGCTTGCCGCCCGCGGCGGCGTAGCGCATCGGCCGGTGCCCGTTGACCGCCACCTTCGAGACTGTCAGGTTGTCGGCTAGATCGAGGCTGAAGGTCTGCAGCGACGCCAGCGCGACGGCAGTGATGGTGGCCGTACCGGCGAGCCGGTTGCTGGCGACCTTGTACTCAAGGTCCAGTTCGTAGCGCGAGACCCGGTAGCCGAAATTGCCGTTGTGTGGAAGGTACGGGTCGATGACCGGCGGGCCGGCGCTCTTCCTGATCGCACTCTTCACCCGCTTCACGCTGCCCCGTCCTCGGGGCGGGATTTCTTGCGCGGCACCTGCCACGGCGCGATGGGATTACCTTGCCAGCGCGTCGACGGGGGCACCTCATCGCCGCGCATCACCAGCGATACGGGGCCGACGACCGCCCCGGTCCCGATCCGGGAGGCGGGTAAGGCGACGCAGTGCGGCCCCAGGGTGGCGCCGTCCTCCAGCACGACGGTGTCCATCCGCATGATGCGATCGTGGAAGAGGTGGGTCTGCACCACGCACCCGCGGTTGACCGTGCTGCCCGCGCCCAGGGTGACCAGATCGGCTTCGGGCAGCCAATAGGTTTCGCACCAGGTGCCCGGACCGATCTTCGCACCCAGCCCGCGCAGCCACAGGTTCATCAGTGCGGTGCCGCCGGCCGCCCGGGCGAACCACGGAGCCGCCACCGTCTCGACGAAGGCGTCGGACACCTCGTTGCGCCAGACGAAGGACGACCACAGCGGGTGTTCGCCCGCTCGAATCCGGCCGACCACAATCCATTTCGCGGCGACCGCGATGAAGCCGGCGACGGCACCCGCGGCCAGGATCACCAGGCCGCAGAGCGCGGCGGCAATCCCGTATCCCCACCGCTGCGCCACGGCCTGCAGGGCCGTCAGCGTCGCCACACCGATCATGAAGGTGACCATCACCGGGATCAGACGGCAGGTCTCGACGACGGCGCGCATGAGCTTGAGCCGCAGCGGCGGCTTGAAGGTGAGGGCGACGTCCGCCTGGTCGACATTGCGGCGCAACCGGATCGGCGGGCTGCCCAGCCATGACGAACCCTTCTTGGCCTTGGTCGGCGTGGCGGACAGCACGGCGACCAGGCCGTCGTCGGGAACCCGCCTGCCGGGCTGGGTGATTCCCGAGTTACCCAGGAACGCGCGTTTGCCGATGGTGGCCGTGGCGACGTGAATCCAGCCCCCGCCCAGTTCGTAGGAGCCCACCATGGTGTCGTCGGCCAGAAACGCGCCGTCCTCCACGACGGTGAACTTCGGGGTCAGCAGCGCCGTGGAGATCTCGGTGTTGCGGCCCACCCGTGCCCCGAGGATGCGCAACCACACCGGGGTCAGCAGGCTCGCGTAGAGGGGGAACAGATAGTTGCGGGCGGCGTCCATGAGCCGCTCGGTGGCCCACATCTGCCAGCCGACCCTGCTGCGGACCGGGTGGTAGCCCTCGCGCAGGCCGATCGCCAGCACGCGCACCCCGATCACCGTCAGACCCGCGTAGACGACCAGGGCGACCAGGGTGGCCAGCGGAATCCACGGTAGAGCGGCGAGCGCGGCCGCGCGCAGCGTGCCCGCATCGCGGACGGCCCAGCCCAGCACCGCCAGTCCGCTGCCCAGACCGGCCAGCGGCAGCGCACCGAGCAGCAGCGAGGACATCCCGTAGACCACCAGCCACGCGGTGGCGCGCGGGGGACGGTGATCGGGCCAGGGGTGGCGGGCCTTGCCAGACTTGACCGCCGGCGAACCCTTCCAGTACTGGCCGCTTTTGACCTTGCCGGTCACCGCCGACGCGGGCGCGATGTCGGCGTCGTCGCCGACGGTCGCGCCCGGAAGCAGCATGCTGCGCGCGCCTATGGTCGCGTCGTCGCCGACCGAGATGGCTCCCAGATGGAAGCGGTCGCCGTCAATCCAGTGTCCGGTGAGGTCGACCTCCGGCTCGATCGAACAGCGGTGGCCCAGGGTCAGCATGCCGGTCACCGGCGGGGCCGAGTGCAGGTCGACACCCTTGCCGACCGAGTTTCCCAGCGCGCGCGCGTAATAGACCAGCCACGGCGCGCCGGCGAGGTTCTCCGCCCCGCTGGCGTCGGCCAGTCTCTCGGCCAGCCACACCCGCATGTGCTCCGGCCCGCCGCGACGGTAGGTTCCCGGCGTCAACCCTGACAGCAGCAGCCGGGCACCGACCACGGTGATGCCCATGCGACCCAGCGGGGTGATGAACACGATGAAGGCGACGAGGACCACCCACCAGTCGACCGTCACCAGCCACGGCACCGGGAACAGCGCGGCTGCGCAGTTGTTCACCAGCGCAAGCCAGATCAGCCACTGCAGGCCGGTCAGCGTGGCCAGCGGCACCGACAGCAGGACCTGAAGCAACCGGGTAGCCCGCGGGGTCGGGGCGACGACACGGGGCTCGCCGGCCTGCGCGGCCGAACCCTGCCCGTCGGCCTCGTCGAGGAACTCCGCAAGAGATCCGAGCCGCGGATGGTCGTACAGCAGCGCGACGGTCATGGCGGGATAGCGGCTGCGCAGCGCGACCACAAGTTGAGCGGCGGTCAGCGACCCGCCGCCGAGCGCGAAGAAGTCCGCCTCCGGGCCCTCGATCGTGGCGCCGAGCAGATCGGCCCACAGTCCGGCCAGCCAGCCCAGGGTGCCGCCGAATTCAGGGCTCTTCTCCTCGGTGTAGCCCGGCGGTGGCCAGGGCAGGGCTTCCCGATCGACTTTCCCGGAGGTGCGGGTGGGCAGTTCATCGACCAGCACGAGGCGCGGCACCAGCGCCGCCGGTAGCGACTCGGTGAGATGCGTGCGCGCGCCGGCGAGGTCGAAGTCGGGATCCGCCGAGGCCAGATAGCCCACCAGGATCGCGGTGCCGGCAGCCGTCCGGCGAACCGCCGCCGCCGCGCCGCTGACGCCCGGCAGATGCTGCAGTGCGGTGTCGAT
>VEQY01000059.1 GCA_018882965.1 Mycobacterium sp.
GCGCTGGCCGGCGGAACCGGTCCGCCGACGGTCGGTGAACCTGGCACGAAGAGCGAGGCCGCCGACGGCGGCAGCCCCTGGGAGAGGTCCGGCGGATTGGTGATGCCGTTCTGCACGATGCTGATGCACGGCACCCCTGGGCCGGGGCCGAGGTTGGCCGCGGCCAGCGGACTCAGCAGCGGAATCGACCAGAACAGACCTGCGGTGGCGATCGCCGTGCCAGCCGCGACCCGGGCCGTGGTCCGTGACATCGCCTGCTTCCCCAATCCTGTGGATTTCCGTGCCGAAATCTCGAGTCGAAACTACAGAGGTGTAACTCGTGGGGGCCGACGACAGATCTTGGGGTTACCGAACCGTGCCCAAGCGGTGCCGCGCCGGTTATCGCAGCGGCGGCCGGGCGGCCCGCACCGCCACCACCGACCCGACGGCGGCGAGTCCGGCGAAGGCGGCGAACATGGCGCGGGCGAGCCCGGCATCCGGCTGGTCGCGCAGGTTGGCCAGAACCCCGGCCAGACCCGCGCCGAAGGCACCGCAGATCAGCTGCACGGTGGTGATGGCGGCGGCGGCGACCGCCTGCTGACCCGGATCCGCCGCGCCGCTCATGGCCCAGGCGGAAAGGTGCGGCCAGGCGGCACCGATCCCGGCGCCGGCCACGACCAGCGCTGCGGCCCACACCGCGACCCCGGTGGTGGCCGCGTTCCCGCCTCCGGCCAGTGCCGCGACACCGAACCCGGCAGCCATGACCAGGGGGGCCGCCGCGACCACCCGGGCCGCGGTACGCCGACGGGCGATCGAGGCGCTGCCGATCTCGGCCGCCGTCCAGCCCACCGACAGCGCCGCACCGAGGAATCCGGCCAGCAGCGGGGAGAGCGATCCCACCCGCTGGCCCAGGAGCGGCACGTACATGTCGATCATGGTGGCGGCCATCAGCAGGCCCAGGGTCAGGTAGATCCACTTCAGCGGCCCGGGCCCGAAGGTCGCTCGCGGCAGGACCGCCGCTCCGCCGCGGCGGTCGGCGATCACGAAGAGGACCACCAGTGCCACGGCGAGAAGGAGCAGTGCCACCGTGGTGGTCAACCGGACCGACACCGCAGCGAGGCTGACGACCAGGGCAGCCGCACCGAGCAAGGTCAGTGACCGAACCGGGATGGGCAGCGCCGGCACCGGCCGGCTGGATCGCGCGGGCAACGCGAACGGCACCGCCAGCGCAGTGAGCATCGCAGCCACCACGAGGAGCCCGAATGCCCCTCGCCAGGAACCGAATTGGGCGAAAAGCCCTCCGGCTGCGGGTCCCACCACCGTCCCGAGGCCCCACATCGCCGACACCACCGCCGATGCCCTCGTCCAGAGCCGTTCGGGCATCGCCGCGGCGATGACGGCGTACCCCAACCCGGCCAGGATTCCGCCGGCCAGCCCCTGTATGACCCGGCCCCCCAATAGCGCGGGCATGCCCGGCGCCAGCGTGCAGACCACGCTGCCGACCGCGAACGCCAGCAGCGCGCCGGCATAGGAGGTCCGCGGACCGAATGTGATCAATGTCGGGCCCACGGTCGCCGCCGCGACCACCGAAGCGATCAGGTACACCGTCGTCACCCACGCGTACATGCGCGCTCCCCCGATGTCGGCGACGATCGAGGGCATCAGGCTCATCGTGACGAACTCGTTGGTCGCGTACATCGCCACCCCGCCGGCCAGGATCGCCACCACACCCCGGTAGTCGGAGCTGAACAGTTCGCTCCAGCTGCCGTCCACCGGCGACGACGGCGCAGTCACCCGGGCTACTTGAGACCCGCGGCGTCCATGCCGCGCAGTTCCTTCTTCAGGTCGGCGATCTCGTCACGGAGTCGCGCCGCGAGCTCGAACTGGAGGTCGCGCGCCGCGGCCATCATCTGCTCGGTGAGGTCCTTGATCAGATCGGCCAGTTCGGCGCGCGGCATTGCCGACACCGCCCGGCCGTCGCGGCCCGGCCCGGCCGCAGTACCGGCTGCCCGGCCCGCCTCACCCTGCGCCCGCCGGCCCCGCGAGGCGTTGCGGCCCGATCCGCCGACCCGCACCGGTTCGCCGGCGGTGTCGGTGTCGCTGGCCTCCCGGTACACCTGATCGAGGATGTCGGCGATCTTCTTCCGCAGCGGCTGGGGGTCGATGCCGTGCTCCTCGTTGAAGGCGACCTGCTTGGCGCGGCGGCGTTCAGTCTCCTCAATGGCCGCCGTCATCGACTCGGTCATGTTGTCGGCGTACATGTGGACCTCGCCGGACACGTTGCGCGCCGCGCGGCCGATGGTCTGGATCAGGCTGCGGGTCGAGCGCAGAAAGCCCTCCTTGTCGGCGTCGAGGATGGAGACCAGAGACACCTCGGGCAGGTCGAGACCCTCGCGCAGCAGGTTGATGCCGACGAGCACGTCGTAGTCACCGAGCCGCAGCTGGCGCAACAACTCCACGCGTCGCAGGGTGTCCACCTCGGAGTGCAGGTAGCGCACCCGGATCCCCATCTCCAGCAGGTAGTCGGTGAGGTCCTCGGCCATCTTCTTGGTCAGCGTGGTCACCAGCACCCGCTCGTCGCGGTCGGCTCGGGCGCGGATCTCCCCGATCAGGTCGTCGATCTGGCCCGCGGTCGGCTTGACCACCACCTTGGGGTCGACCAGCCCGGTGGGGCGGATCACCTGCTCAACGAACTCACCACCGGTCTGCGCAAGCTCGTAGGGCCCGGGCGTGGCGGAGAGATAGACCGTCTGACCGACCCGGGCACTGAACTCCTCCCAGGTGAGCGGACGGTTGTCCACCGCCGAGGGCAACCGGAACCCGTACTCCACCAGGTTGCGCTTGCGCGACATGTCGCCCTCGTACATGCCGCCGATCTGCGGGACGGTGACGTGCGACTCGTCGATGACGAGCAGGAAGTCTTCCGGGAAGTAGTCCAGCAGCGTGGCGGGCGCCGAGCCCGATTCGCGGCCGTCGATGTGCCGGGAGTAGTTCTCGATGCCCGAACAGAACCCGACCTGACGCATCATCTCGATGTCATAGTTGGTGCGCATCCGCAGCCGTTGCGCCTCCAGCAGCTTTCCCTGGCCCTCGAGGTCGGCCAGCCGCTCGGCCAACTCCTCCTCGATGGTCGAGATGGCGCGGGCCATGCGCTCGGGGCCGGCGACATAGTGGGTCGCGGGGAAGATCCGCAGCGAATCGACCTTGCGGATGACGTCGCCGGTCAGCGGATGAAGGTAGTAGAGCGCCTCGATCTCGTCCCCGAAGAACTCGACGCGCACGGCCAGCTCCTCGTAGGACGGGATGATCTCGAGGGTGTCGCCGCGGACGCGGAACGTGCCGCGGGTGAAGGACAGGTCGTTGCGGGAGTACTGCACGTCGACGAGCAGCCGCAGCAGACCGTCACGCGGAACTTCGCTTCCCACCTTCAATTCGACGGACCGATCCAGGTAGGACTGCGGGGTGCCAAGTCCGTAGATGCACGAGACCGAGGCCACCACCACGACGTCGCGGCGGGACAGCAGGCTGGACGTCGCCGAGTGACGCAACCGCTCCACGTCGTCGTTGATCGAGCTGTCCTTCTCGATGTAGGTGTCGGTCTGGGCGATGTACGCCTCGGGTTGGTAGTAGTCGTAGTAGGAGACGAAGTACTCGACTGCGTTGTGCGGCAGCATCTCCCGGAGTTCATTGGCGAGCTGGGCGGCCAGCGTCTTGTTCGGGGCCATCACGAGGGTGGGTCGCTGCAGGCGCTCGATGAGCCAGGCCGTCGTCGCGGACTTCCCGGTGCCGGTCGCACCGAGCAGCACCACGTCGCGCTCCCCGGCGCGGATGCGCCGCTCGAGCTCGTCGATCGCCGCGGGTTGGTCGCCGGCCGGTTGGTGTTCACTGACCACTTCGAAGCGGGCCCCGCTGCGCACCAGGCTCTCCGGGTCTCCGACCGCCCGGTATTCGGAGTGCGCCACCACGGGGTGCTCAGTCGCGAAGGCCATGGGACCAGACTAGGCGGGCCATCGTAGGCTGACGACCATCCACCCGCCCAAGCACGAGACGTTCGACCTGGGGGCCCACACCAACACCGACCCCAAGGGCATTGTCCGCGCGGTCGACGAGTACCGGCTGCTGCCCTGGGGGCTGTATCTGGCGCGGCCCACTCCCGGCCGCGCCCAATTCCACTACCTGGAGTCCTGGCTGCTGCCCGGCCTGGGTCTGCGTGCGACCGTCTTCCACTTCAGCCCGGGTTACGAACGCGATCAGGACCGCTACCTCGACATCGGCCGGATCACCGCCGGCCCGGATCGCTGGGAAATGGAGGACCACTACCTCGACGTGGTGGTTCGTACGGGCCGGTCCGCTGAGTTGATCGACGTCGGCGAACTGTTCGAGGCGCATCGGCTGGGCCTGATCGACACCGAGGCGGCCGAATCGGCGGTGCTGGCCGCGGCGGCGGCCCTCGACGGCTTGGCGCTTCACGGTCACGACCTTGATGCCTGGCTGGCGGACATCGGCTTGGACCTGCGGTGGAGGTCGGCGTAGGCTGCCATGCCGTGGGAATGCTGGGGCGCGGCGGGACTTCCGTTGCCACTGTGGCGGCCGTGGTCAGCGCCGGCATGCTCGCTCCCGGCACCGCGGCCGCCGACGAGAGCCAGCCCGACGGGCTGCAGCACAACATCACCTACCGCGCCCGCGTCGACGGCCTGGCCCGCGGGGCCCAGATCACCTACAAGATCACCGACACCCTGGTGAACAGCGCCGATCCGACGATGCTGCCGGGCCGCACCTTCGAGGCCACCGCCGTGCTCGACGACCCCCGCCTGGCCGGTATGGCGGTGTCGATCCAATGGCCCTATTCGGCCAACCTGCACTGCGAGATCCTCGTGGACGAGGCCATCGTCGCCCAGGCTGACGAGTTCATCGCACCCCGGCTGACGCCGGCCCGCGACGTCGGCTACGGGGTGCTGACCTGCGGAGCGCCCCTGGACAGCATGCCCGGCATGCTCCCGGCCGTGCCGGTCGTTCCGGGCACCGACCCCGTCACCGACCCGGCTGATCCGGCCGATCCAGCTGATCCGGCTGATCCGGCCGGCCCGGCGGTCGACACCGCCGCAGCGGTCAGCTGACCGGCCGGACCGACCAGCCGGTCGAGTCCGCCCAGATCCAGGCCCGCCGGTGCGCGTCGGCGAACCACCGGGCGACGGCGTCCTGATCACCGCTCAGTTTGACCTTCCGGTAGTCCTCCCGGACCCCCGGATTGGCGTTCAGCCAGTCCACGAACAACAGCGCGAAACGCTGGTGCCCGGTGCCGTCGACCCGAATATGGACGTGGGTGGGCCGCCCGGGATCCGCCGAGGCGTGGAAACGCTTGGGCGCCGGTCCCGGCCCGCCGTCGAAGCGGGGATCTGCCGTGACGGTCCCGACGCGCGGGTAGCCCGCGTTGCGCAGCTGTTCGGTGAGTTCGTCGGCGACCTCCGGGGCGGCGACGGTGACTTGCACGTCGATCACGTCCCTGGCATCCAGGCCCGCCACGGCCGTTGACCCGATGTGGTCGATCCGGAGCGCGCGGTGCCCGCAGGCGACCTGCAATCGGGCCCGGATGCGTTCTGCCTGCGCGCCCCAGGCCGGGTCGGCGGCGACGACACCCTGCGGTTCCGGTGCCGGGATTCCGGCAGCGAGGTTGCGGGAGAACGGCTTGATCCGCCGGTGCCACAGATCCCTGGCCGCCTCGATGAGGTCGCCCTCGGTGCCGGAGTTGTCCAGCCAGACGTCGGCGACGCGGAGTCGCTGCTCGTCGGTCGCCTGGGCCGCGATCCTGGCCCGCGCATCGGCTTCGGGCATGCCTCGCTGACCGACCAGTCGGCGAAGCCGGACCTCCTCCTCCGCGTGCACCACGACGACGAGGGGGAACAGCGGCGCCATCTGCGACTCCACCAGCAGGGGGATGTCCTCCACGACGACCGCTTCGCCGTCCGGCCCGTCGGCGACGGCCGCGACGATCTCCGCCCGCCGCTTGGCGACCAGTGGGTGGACGATCGCATTGAGTTTGGCCCGCTGGTTTTCATCGACGAACGCCCGCGCCGCGAGGGCGGGGCGGTTCAACGCGCCGTCGGGGAGCAGGATGTCCTGGCCGAATTCGTCGACCAGCGCGGCCAGGCCCTCGGAACCCGGTTCGACGACGGACCTGGAGATGACGTCCCCGTCGACGATGACTCCGCCGCAGTCGGCGAAGGTCGCCGACACCGTGGACTTACCGGCTCCGATCCCGCCGGTCAGACCGATCCGCAGCACGGGGATCCTGTCGTCGCCCTGGCGGGCTAGGCGCTGCCGGCCAGTTTCTCGCGCAGTGCGGCCAGTTGAGCATCGCCGGCCAGCGACCCGCCACTGGGTTCGTCGACGGCATCGGCGGAGGCCTCGTCGGCTGCGGCGGAGGCACCCCCGCCGGTCTTGCCCTCGGCGGCTGCGGCGGCATCGGCCGCGGCGAACTTCTCCATCTGCGCGGTGTGCATCTTGTGCCGGCGCTCGGCCTCGGCGTAGCGCTCTTCCCATTCGGCCCGCTGCTTGTCGAAGCCCTCGAGCCACTCGTTGGTCTCCGAGTCGAAGCCCTCCGGGAAGATGTAGTTGCCCTGCTCGTCGTAGCTGTCGGCCATGCCGTACTTGGACGGATCGAATTCAGGGTTGTAGTCCTCGTTGGCCTGCTTGAGACTCAGCGAGATGCGGCGGCGCTCAAGGTCGATGTCGATCACCTTGACCATCGCGTCGTCACCCACCGCGACCACCTGATCGGGCACCTCGACGTGGCGCTCGGAGAGCTCGGAGATGTGCACCAGGCCCTCGATGCCCTCCTCAACCCGGACGAACGCCCCGAACGGCACCAGCTTGGTGACCTTGCCCGGGACGATCTGCCCGATCGCGTGCGTGCGGGCGAAGTGCCGCCACGGATCCTCCTGGGTGGCCTTCAGCGACAGCGACACCCGCTCGCGATCCATGTCCACATCGAGCACCTCGACGGTGACCTCGTCGCCGACCTGAACGACCTCCGACGGGTGGTCGATGTGCTTCCAGGACAGCTCCGACACGTGCACCAGGCCGTCCACACCACCGAGGTCGACGAAGGCGCCGAAGTTGACGATCGAGGACACCACGCCCTTGCGAACCGCTCCCTTGACGAGCTGGTTGAGGAACTCGCTGCGCACCTCCGACTGGGTCTGCTCCAGCCAGGCGCGTCGCGAGAGCACCACGTTGTTGCGGTTCTTGTCCAGCTCGATGATCTTGGCCTCGATCTCGCGGCCGATGTAGGGCTGCAGGTCGCGCACCCGGCGCATCTCGACCAGCGAGGCGGGCAGGAAGCCCCGCAGCCCGATGTCGAGGATGAGACCACCCTTGACGACCTCGATGACGGTGCCCTTGACGGCCTCGTCCTTCTCCTTGAGTTCCTCGATCGTGCCCCAGGCGCGCTCGTACTGGGCGCGCTTCTTGGACAGGATCAGCCGACCTTCTTTGTCCTCCTTGGTCAGGACCAGGGCCTCGATGGCGTCGCCGACGGACACCACCTCGTTGGGGTCGACGTCGTGCTTGATGGACAGCTCGCGGGAGGGAATCACGCCCTCGGTCTTGTAGCCGATGTCGAGCAGGACCTCATCCCGGTCCACCTTGACGATGGTTCCCTCGACGATGTCGCCGTCGTTGAAGTATTTGATGGTTTTGTCGATGGCGGCGAGGAAGTCTTCGGACGAGCCGATGTCGTTGACGGCTACTTGCGGGGAGGTGGCGGCGGGACTGGGCATGTTGTTGGGTTGCTCCGGACAGGGTTGGTCGTAGGGACTTGGGTTCTGGGTTGTCACCCGCACGCGCGCACGCGGGTACCGAAAGAGCGTACTCGACCGGGCACAAGCTGGACAAACTCAGGGTCCGCCGCAGCTAATGTCCTAGCGTGTCCTACGCCACAGTTCCCTACGCCACACTGCCCTACGCCACACTGCCGCCGTATCCGACTCCGGTCCGGAAGGTCGGCGCCCCGCTGGTGGCCATCATCGCGCTGGGCACCGTCGCCGGGCTGATCCTGAGCCTGCTCACCGCCGCAAACCCCGCCGGAGCCGCTCTCGGCTTCGTGCCCGCCACCCTGGCGACGGCGCTTGTGCTGATGTGTTACCTGTGGCTGGACCGCTGGGAACCCGAACCGCCCCGGCTGCTGGTGCTGGCGTTCCTGTGGGGCGCCTCGGTGGCTGTGGTGCTCTCGGTGGCACTGGAGCACCTGATCGAGAGTGCGGTCGCCGCCGGGCGCCAGCAGACCAGTTTCTTCACCGTCGCGGTCGGCGCTCCGATCGTCGAGGAGGCGACCAAGGGGCTGTTCCTGCTGATCATGATGACCGGGCGCCGGCGCAACGAACTCAACACCCTGACCGACTGCCTGGTGTACGCCGGGATCACCGCGGCGGGATTCGCGTGGCTGGAGAACATCTTCTACATCGCCGGCGCTGAGACCCCGGCGGCGTCGCTGGCCATCGCAGGCCTGCGGCTGGGACTCAGCCCCTTCGCCCACCCGCTGTTCACCACGATGTTCGGCATCGGGGTGTACTTCGCGCTGCAGCGGCGCAGCGCGGTGGGCAAACTCGCCTGCCTCGCGATCGGCTACGCCGCGGCGGTGCTGCTGCACGGGTTGTGGAACGGCTCGGCCCTGCTGGGCGCCGGCACCTACCTCGGGGTCTACGTGGTGTGGATGATGCCGATCTTCGGCCTGTCGATCGCCCTGGCGGTCGCCAGCCGCCGGCGTGAGCAGCGCATCGTGGCCGCCAAGCTGCCGGGGATGGTCGCCGCCGGTCTGATCACACCCGCCGAAGCGACCTGGCTGGGTTCCTTCCCGACGCGCAAGCTCGCGGTCCAGACCGCGGTGCGCGGCGGCGGCACACCGGCCGGCTCGGCGGTCAAGAGGTTCGCCTCCCAGGTCGTGGAACTGGCCTACGTGCGCGACCGCATCGACCGCGGCTTCGGCGATGAACGCGTCTTCGCGCTGCAGAACGAGGAAGTCCACGCCGTAGCCGCCGCCCGCGCCGCGGCCGCTCCGGTGCTCTCCCGGTTGGGCTGGTACCGCGTCGCGCCCTAGTTGCACCTAGTGGGCGGCGGAATCCCACGTGCGGCCGTAGCCCACGGAGACCTCCAGTGGCACGTCCAGCGGGTAGGCACCGCCCATCTTCGCGCGCACCAGCTTCTCCACCTCGTCCCGTTCCCCCGGCGCCACCTCCAGCAGCAACTCGTCGTGCACCTGCAACAGCAGACGGGAAGCCAGCCCGGCCTCCTGCAACGCGTCGGCGACGCCGACCATCGCGACCTTGATGATGTCGGCAGCGCTGCCCTGGATCGGGGCGTTCAGCGCGGCCCGCTCCGCGGCCTCGCGCAGCTGACGGTTGCTGCTGTCAAGCTCGGGCAGATAGCGTCGCCGTCCCAGCACCGTCGAGGTGTAGCCGTCCTTGCGGGCCTGCTCGACGACGTCGAGAAGATAGTCGCGAACCCCGCCGAAGCGTGCGAAGTACTGATCCATCTGATCCTTGGCCTCGTCGGTGGAGATCTTCAGCTGTTGGGACAGCCCGTACGCGCTGAGTCCGTAGGCCAGCCCGTAGGACATCGCCTTGACCCTGCGACGCAGCTCGGGGGTCACCTCGGTGATCGGCACGCCGAAGGCCCGCGCGGCCACGAAGGAATGCAGATCCTCGCCGGTCCGGAACGCCTCGATCAGACCCTCGTCCGCGGACAGGTGCGCCATGATGCGCATCTCGATCTGGCTGTAGTCGGCGGTCATCAGCTCCGCAAAGGTGACGCCGGGGCTCGCGCCGACCACGAACGCGTCGCGGATCTGCCGCCCGGCGTCGGTGCGGATCGGGATGTTCTGCAGGTTCGGCTCGGTGGAGGACAACCGGCCGGTAGCCGCGACGGTCTGGTTGAACGTGGTGTGGATCCGGCCGTCCGCGGCCACCGCCTTCAGCAACCCGTCGACGGTCACCTTCAGCCGGGTCGCGTCGCGGTGGGCCAGCAGATGCTCCAGGAACGGGTGGCCGGTCTTGTCGAACAGCGACTGCAGGGCATCGGCGTCGGTGGTGTAGCCGGTCTTGGTCTTCTTGGTCTTCGGCATGCCGAGTTCGTCGAAGAGCACCACCTGCAGTTGCTTGGGCGAACCCAGGTTGATCTGCTTGCCGATCACCGCGTACGCCGCCTCGGCCGCGTCGCGGACCTGATCGCCGAACTGACGCTGCAGGGTGTCGAGCTTGTCCGGGTCCACCGCGATGCCCACGGCCTCCATCGAGGCCAGCACCCTCTGGACGGGCAGCTCCATCCCGGCCAGCAACGATGACGAGTTGATACCGGCCAGCTCCTCGTCGAGGGCATCGGCCAAGTCGGCCACCGCCCGCGCCCGCAGGATCAGCGTCTGCACCGCTTGATCGTCGACGCCGTCGGTGTCGTCGAGTAGCGAAAGCTGCTGCTGCTCAACGCTCTCCGCACGCAGTTCGCGCCGCAGGTATCGCAGCGACAGGTCGTCCAGCGCAAAACTGCGCTGCCCGGGGCGCACGAGATAAGCGGCCAGCGCGGTGTCCGAGGTCACCCCCGCGAGCCTCCAGCCCCGGCCTGCCACGTCGTGCATAGCGCTCTTGGCCTCGTGCAGGGCTTTCGGCAGTTGCGGGTCGGCGAGCCAGCAGGCCAGCGCCGCGTCGTCGTCGGGGGTGAGTTGAGCGACGTCGAGGTAGGCGCCCTCGCCGTCGGCGGCGGCGATCGCCAGCGCCGTGACGTCACTGTCGTAGGTGGCGTGGTTACCCGCCACCGCCAGCCCGCAGCGTCGGCCGTCGGCGGCGTGCGCGGCCAGCCATCCGGCCAGCCGGCCGGGCTCCAGCGCGCCGCCGCGGACGTCGAAGCCCTCCTCCGCCTCGGGTTCCGCGGCGGCAAGGGTGTCGAAGAGCCGGTCTCTGAGCACCCGGAACTCCAGGTCGTCGAAGAGCCGATGAATCTGGTCGCGGTCCCACGGCAACAGCCGCAGGGTGTCGGGGGTCTGCGCCAGCGGCACGTCACGCAACAGGTGGGTGAGTTCACGGTTGAGCAGAACGGTGGACAGGTTCTCCCGCAGCGCATCGCCGACCTTGCCCCGCACCGCGTCGACGTTGTCCACCAGTCCCTGCAGCGAGCCGTACTCGACGATCCACTTGGCTGCGGTCTTCTCCCCCACCCCGGGAATACCGGGAAGGTTGTCGCTGGGATCTCCGCGCAGCGCGGCGAAGTCGGGGTACTGCTCGGGGGTCAGACCGTACTTCTCCGTCACCGCCTCGGGCGTGAATCGGGTCAGCGTGCTGACACCCTTGATCGGATACAGCACGGTGACGTTCGGGCTCACCAGTTGCAGCGAGTCGCGATCACCGGTGACCACCAGCACCCGGTAGCCGGCGTCTTCAGCCTGGCTGGCCAGCGTCGCGATGATGTCGTCGGCCTCGAAGCCCGGCTCGGCCAGCACCGTGATACCCAGGGCGCCCAGCACCTCCTTGGTCACCTCGATCTGGCCGCGGAACTCGTCTGGGGTGTCGCTGCGAGTGGCCTTGTACTCGGGATAGCGCTCCGAACGGAAGGTCTGCCGGGATACGTCGAATGCGGCGGCGATGTGGGTGGGCGCCTCGTCGCGCAGCAGGTTGATCAGCATCGCGGTGAACCCGTAGACCGCATTGGTGGTCAGTCCGCTCTTGGTCTTGAAGTTCTCCGCGGGCAGCGCATAGAACGCCCGGAACGCCAGCGAGTTGCCGTCCAGCAACATCAGCGTCGGCTTCTCGCTCACGCCCTCACTCTAGGCAGGGCTACGCTGGCCAGGTGCCAGACTCTCCCGCGATTGACGGATGGTGGGCCTTCGACGGCTCCGGCGCCCCGCACCTGGTCGGCGCCCAGTGCCCGCAGTGCGGCACCTACGTGTTCCCGCCGCGGACGAACAACTGCCCCAACCCGGACTGCGTGGCCGACGAACTGCAACCGGCGCCGCTGTCGCGGCGGGGAACGCTGTGGAGCTACGCGGAGAACCGCTACCAGCCACCCGCGCCCTACCCACAGCAGGATCCGTTCGAACCGTTCGCCATCGCCGCGGTAGAACTGGCCGCCGAGGGCCTGATCGTTCTGGGCAAGGTAGTCGCGGGCACCATGGCCGCGGATCTGACGGTCGGTATGGAGATGGAGCTGACCACGATGCCGCTCTACACCGCCGACGACGGCGTGGAGCGCAGCGTCTACGCCTGGCGGATCGCCTCATGAGCGAGCCCGTCTACATCCTCGGCGCGGGCATGCACCCGTGGGGCAAGTGGGACGATCGCGACTTCACCGAGTACGGCGTCGTCGCGGCACGGTCCGCGTTGCGCGACGCCGGCCTGGACTGGCGGCAGATCCAGCTGGTTGCCGGGGCGGACACCATCCGCAACGGCTACCCCGGCTTCGTGGCCGGCGCGACCTTCGCGCAGAAACTCGGCTGGACCGGCGTGCCGGTGTCGTCGAGTTACGCCGCCTGCGCGTCGGGCTCGCAGGCGCTGCAGTCCGCCCGCGCCCAGATCCTGGCCGGGCTATGCGATGTGGCGCTCGTGGTGGGCGCCGACAAGGCCCCGAAGGGCTTCTTCGCACCGGTCGGCGGGGAGCGCAAAAACGATCCGGACTGGCAGCGCTTCCATCTGATCGGCGCCACCAACCCGGTCTACTTCGCGCTGCTGGCCCGCCGGCGGATGGCCCTCTACGGCGCGACCGGTGAGGACTTCGCCGCGGTGAAGGTCAAGAACGCCCGCCACGGCCTGAACAACCCGAATGCCCGCTACCGCAAGGAGACCACCGTCTCCGACGTACTGGCCAGCAACATCGTGTCCGACCCGCTGCACCTGCTGGACATCTGCGGCACCTCCGACGGCGGCGCCGCACTGGTCGTCGCCAGCAAGGCCTTCACCGAGAGGCATCTGGGTTCGACCGCCGGCGTGCCGTCGGTGCGCGCGGTGTCGACCGTGACGCCCAACTATCCGCAGCACCTTCCCGAGCTACCCGACATCGCCACCGACTCCACCGCCGCGGTGCCCGCTCCCGAGCGCGTGTTCAAAGACCACATCCTCGATGCGGCCTACGCCGAGGCCGGCATCGGCCCGGAGGACCTCAGCCTGGCCGAGGTGTACGACCTGTCCACCGCCCTGGAGCTCGACTGGTACGAGCACCTGGGCCTGTGCGCCCGGGGCGAGGCCGAGCACCTGCTGCGGTCCGGAGCCACCACCCTGGGCGGGCGGATCCCGGTCAATCCCTCCGGGGGGCTGGCGTGTTTCGGCGAGGCGATCCCCGCCCAAGCCATCGCCCAGGTCTGCGAGCTCACCTGGCAGCTGCGCGGGCAGGCCACCGGCCGGCAGGTGGAGGGCGCCACCGTCGGCGTCACGGCCAACCAGGGCCTGTTCGGTCACGGGTCCTCGGTGATCGTCGCCCGCTGAGGACTCAACGCCAATTCACCTCTGCTCCGACGGCGAACGACAGCAGCGCATCGAGGAATGTCTGCAGCCCCCAGGTGAATCCGTCTACCGGAATCCGCTCGTTGTCCCCGTGAAAGAGCTTGTTGAACACCACCTCCGGGGAGAGTTTCACCGGTGTGAAGCCGTAGGTCTTGATGCCCAGCTCGTTGTACCACCGCGCATCGGTCAGACCGGGAATCATGAAGGGTACGGCTTTGCTACCCCGGTCGGCCTTCTCGAGCGCCGCGGCCAGATGCGCGAAGAACGGATTGTGGTGGTCGAACACCGTCGGTGGCGCGCTGAGCACCGTTTCCACGGTGAACCCCTCACCCACCACCCGACGGACGGTATCCAGAACCTGCTCGGGGCTACGTCCGGGAAGGACGCGGCAGTCCACGGTCAGGCTCGCCGCACCGGGAATGACATTGATCTTCGATCCGGCCTCCAGCACCGTCGGTGAGATGGTGTCGTGCAGCAGGGCCCACAACACGTTGGCCTCGTTACGGTCCGGCAGCAGCCGGCGCAACACGAAATCGCCCACCCGCCGGTCGAGGACGCTGCGGAACACCGGCCGGGTGGCGGCGGGCAGCGCTGCCGACAGCGTCGTCACGAACTCCCTCACCACCGGGGTCGCGTGGTGCGGGAAGATCCCGGGCCCGAGTTTCTGTACCGCCGCCCCCAGGGCCTGAATCGCGTTCCGCTCCTGGGGCATGCTCCCGTGCCCCGGCTCGCCGTGGGCCGTGATCCGCAACCAGGCGAGGCCCTTCTCGGCCACCTGGATCGGGTAGAAACGACGGCCGTTCAGGTGCAGGGTGTATCCGCCCGACTCATTGACCGCGTACTCCGACTCCAACCAGTCCGGGTGCCGCTCGACCAGGAACCGGCTGCCGTGGGTGCAGCCGCCCTCCTCGTCGGCGACCGCGGCGGAGGCCAGATCCCGCTGCAGCGGAAGGTTCCGCGGCTTGGCCACCAGCATCGCCATCAGGGCCATCGCGGTCATGTTCTTCATGTCGATGGCGCCGCGGCCGTACAGTTCCCCGCCGTGCACGACCGCGCCGAAGGGGGGCTGACTCCACCGGTCGGCGTCGGCGGGAACGACGTCGACGTGCGACGACATCAACAGCCCCGCCGACCGGGCGGTGGAACCCCGACCGGGCAACCGGGCGACCAGATTTCCCCGGCCCGGTTCGCTCTCGGCAACCTGACAGGCGATCCCCTCGGCTTCCAGGACGCCCCGTAGGTACTCGGTAGCCAGACTCTCGTTGCCGGGTGGATTGGTGGTGTCCAGCGCGAGCAGGGCCCGCAGGTGGCCAATGGCCTCCTGCGCGATCGGATCAGACATCGGTGAGCCCATCCGTCCAGCCTCAGGCCACGCCCAGGTAGGCCGCGCGAATGCTGTCGTCGGCCAGCAGATCCCGGGCCCTGCCCTCCCGGGTGACGTTGCCGGTCTCCATGATGTAGGCCCGATCGGACCGGCTCAACGCCTGCTGTGCGTTCTGCTCCACCAGCAACACCGTGGTTCCCGTGTCGTTGATGTCGGCGATGATCCCGAAGATCTGGGAGATGACCATCGGCGCCAGGCCCATCGACGGCTCGTCGAGCAACAGCACCCGCGGCCGCGCCATCAACGCCCGCCCGATCGCCAGCATCTGCTGTTCGCCGCCGGATAGCGTGCCACCCACCTGCTTACGCCGCTCCGCCAGTCGTGGGAAGGTTGCGTACACCCAGTCCAGACACTCGTCGTGCGCGGCTCTGGTCTCGAACTTGCGCCCATAGCAGCCCATTTCGAGATTCTCGGCAACCGTCATTCCGGGGAATACGCCTCGGCCCTCCGGTGCCTGCACCAACCCGTCTATCGCCCGCTGATGTGCCTTGACCCGGGTGATGTCCCGGCCGTCGAACCACAGCGTTCCCTTGGACAACGGCTGAAGTCCAGAGATGGCGCGCATCAGCGTGGTCTTGCCGGCCCCATTGGAGCCGAGCAGCGTCACCAGTTCGCCCTGCCGCACCGTCAGCGAAACCCCATGCAGCGCTTCAATTCTGCCGTAGTGCACGACAGCGTCGCGGACCTCCAGGAGTACCGTCTCAGAGTTGGTCATCGGGTACCCCCAGGTAGGCGGCGATCACCGCCGGATCGTCCCGGATCACCGCGGGCAGACCGTCTGCGATCTTTCGGCCGAACTCCAGCACCACGATCCGGTCGGCCACGCCCATGACGACCCGCATGTCGTGTTCGATCAGCAGCACCGTATAGCCGTCATCGCGAATTGCCCGGATCAGGTCGACGAGCGCGGCTTTCTCGCTGGGATTGAACCCGGCGGCCGGCTCATCCAGACACAACAGCTTGGGCTCGGTGGCCAGCGCCCGGGCGATCTCCAGCCTGCGCTGGTCGCCGTAGGACAGATTCTTGGCCTTCTCCCCACCCCGGTGCGCGATCCCGACGAAGTCCAGCAGTGCCGCCGCCTTCTCGATCGCGATGCGCTCCTCGCGGCGATGGCGCGGGCTGCGGACCAGCGCGCCGGGCACTGAGGTGTGGTGCCGGGCGTCGGTACCCACGACGACGTTCTCCAAGGCGGTCATCTCACCCCACAGCCTGATGTTCTGGAACGTGCGGGCGATACCCAGCCGAGTGATCTGGTGGCGTTTCATCCGGCCCAGCCGCTGGCCGTCGAAGACCACCGTGCCCGATGTGGGGCGGTACACCCCGCTGATGGCGTTGAAGCAGGTCGTCTTGCCGGCGCCGTTGGGGCCGATCAGACCGAGGATCTCCCCGCATCCAATGCCGAAACTCACTGAATCGAGTGCCGTCAGTCCCCCGAAGCGAACTGTCAGATCAGTTGCCTGCAGCAGGTTTTCACCTTCAGCCGCCTGAAGCTCCCGGGTCAGAGGGGTCAGCTCCCCGTCGATGAACGGTTCGGTCATCACCGCGCCCCGCCCCGGTCTGCGCGGGATTTCGCCGAGTCGAGCAACCGGCGGGCGGACTGACCGTAGGTCAACAGTTGCTGGCGCACCGGGAAAAGACCCTGCGGCCGGAAGATCATCAGGACCACCAGCGCGAGACCGAAGAACAGGTACTTGAGGTCGCCGAGGTTGATGCCGAGGAATTGCACCCCGAGTAGGCGGTTCGGCAGGTAGACGATGACGAAGGCCCCGAAGACGACCCCCAGTTTGTTGCCCTGCCCGCCGAGCACCACCGCAGCCAGGAACAGCATCGAGTTGATGATGTTGAACGTCGGTGGGGCGACGTACTGCACCTGCCCGGCGTAGAGCGCGCCGGACAGTCCTCCGATCGCCGCGCCGATGACGAATGCCCACAACTTGAACCGGAAGGTGTTGACGCCCATGACTTCCGCGGCGTCCTCGTCCTCGCGAATCGCGACCCAGGCCCGGCCCACCCTGCTGCGTTCAAGGTTGCCGACCAGCAGCAGGATGGCTACCAGCAGTGCCAGTCCGAGCCAGAACCACCAGGTGCCGTAGTTGGCGTTGCCGGAGGAGTTTCCACTGGAGAACACCCCCTCGGGCAGGTCGGGGGTCTGTTCCACCCGCGGGTAGGCGACCTGGTTGAGACCACGCGGACCGTTGGTAACCCCACCCAGGTTATCGGCCAGGAGTCGGATGATCTCCCCGAAGCCCAGAGTGACGATGGCCAGGTAGTCGCCGCGCAGACGCAGGGTGGGTGTGCCCAGGATCAGGCCGCTGAGTGCTGTGACGGCCATGGCGATGGGCACGCACGCCAACCAGGCCCACTTCTCGCTGAACAGTCCACCCTCACCCATCCGATTCCAGGGACTGTCGGGGCTGGTCAGCAGTGCGACGGTGTAGGCCCCGACGGCGTAGAAGCCGACGTAACCGAGATCCAGCAGCCCGGTCTGACCGACCACGACGTTGAGTCCGACGGCGATGATGGCCACCATCGCGAACTGCGCCATGGTGCCGCCGAAACTGATGCCCGGCGTATCCAGGAACGGCGGGGTGTAGAGCGGCAACAGCGCCAGCGCGCCGAAGGCAAGCACCCCGAAGCCCCACTTCTGGACCCGGCTGCGGTCGGCCCACCAGTCACGCAGCGCATCCCCGGGGGCCAGCAGGGTGTTCGCGCTCCGGTGGCTCACGCCCTGGCCTTTCCGAGGCTCTCGCCCAGAATGCCGGTCGGGCGTATCAACAGGACCAGCACCAGCAGGACGAACGCGACGACGTCACGCCACTGGGTACCGAACACCGCCTGGCCGTAGTTCTCCATGACGCCGAGGAGCAGACCGCCCAGCAGGGCTCCCCGCAAATTGCCGATGCCCCCCAGCACGGCCGCCGAGAAGGCTTTGATGCCCAGCAGGAAGCCGCCCGAGTAGATGATCCCCTGCGGCACTCGCAGCGTGTAGAGCAAGGCGGCCGCGCCGGCGAGCAGCCCGCCGATGAGGAAGGTCGTCATGATGATGCGCTCGCGGGAGACACCCATCAGGGTCGCGGTGGTCGCGTCCTGGGCGACCGCCCGGATGCCGCGGCCGAATTTGGTCCGATTGATCACGACGTCGGTGAGCAGCGCCAGTACCAGCGCCGCGCCGACGATCACCAGGGTGATGTTGGTGACGTTGGCACCGAAGATCTGAAACTGGGTCTTGGGCTGCACCAGGATGATCGGCTGCTGGGCGTTGCTGCCGCCGTAACCCTTGATGATCTTGGGCAGCACGAAGTGGACGAATTCCTGCAGTACGAAGGACATACCGATCGCGGTGATCAGAAATGTCAGCGACCGGGCGTTGCGCCGCCGCAGCGGACGGTAGGCGACCGCCTCCAATCCGACTGCGGCGGCTCCGGATACGGCCATCGCGAAAAGCATGGCGATGCCCAGGTACAGCAGCGTCAGCCCGACGCCGCGGTTATAGGCGTTACCGCTGGGCGTGAAGCCCAGGATCATGTCCAGACAGAAGTACGCCCCGAACATGCCCAGCATGAAGATTTCCGAATGCGCGAAGTTGATCAACCGCAGCACCCCGAACACCAGGGTGTACCCCACCGCGACGAGAGCGTAGATAGCGCCCCACGCCAGTCCGTCGACGGTGAACTGCCAGAAGCCGTTGCGCAGATTGGTGACGTTGAAGCTGATGTCACCGGCCAAGCAGGCGTATTGGCTGAGGCACTCCCCGATCATGTAATGCGGCTACTGGACCTTGTAGATCCAGATCAGGTCCGATGTCAACTCGCCGTTGTCGGTCCACTGGTACTTCCGTGCCACACCCTGGCCCTGATAGTTGGTGACGAAGTCCAGCAGCGCCGGGCGGGTTACCGCTCCGGAGTCGATCCCCGTGAGCAGAATCGTTGCCAGGTCGTAGGCCTCCAGGCTGTAGGTGCCGGGCGCCTGGCCGAACTGTTTTGTATACGCCTCGGCGAAGGCACCCGTCGCGGGGCCGCACGGGCAGGACAGCACCGCCCCCCGGGCGGATTCGCCTGCCGCCTTGACGAACTGCGGATCCTTGATCCCGTCAGGGCCGGCGAAGAGCCCGGTGAAACCGGCCTCCCGCAGTTGCTGCAGCAGCAACGCAGCCTCGGTGTAGTAGCTGGCATAGACCACCGCATCCGGGTTCTGACCCTTGATCTGAGTCACCGCCGCGGAGAAGTCCTTGTCGCCCTTCTTCACCGAGATGTTGCAGGCCGGGTCGGTGATCGGGCCCAGCGTCTCGCGCACCGCGGTCGCTTGGCCGACGCCGGCGTCGGTGCTGTCGTCGACGACGCAGGCTTTCTGGATGCCCATCGCGTTCTTCAGGTAGTTGGCCAGGGACGGACCCTGCACGCCGTCACTGGACAGACCCCGGAAGAAGGTCTTCCAGCCCTGGGTGGACAGCGCCACGTTGGTCGCCGACGGCGTGAGGGCAACCAAGCCGGCCTGGTTGAACACCCCGCCGGTGGCCTTGGTCTCCCCGGACCAGGTCGGACCGACCAGACCGATGATGGCGGAGTCGTCGACGATCTGCGGTGCGATCCCGGTGGCCTTGAGCGGATCGCCCTCG
The DNA here is from genome assembly GCA_018882965.1 of Mycobacterium sp. Taxonomy (GTDB): domain Bacteria; phylum Actinomycetota; class Actinomycetes; order Mycobacteriales; family Mycobacteriaceae; genus Mycobacterium. The sequence continues at coordinate 19,454 of VEQY01000059.1, forward strand.
GTGTCGAAGGTCCTCAGAGCCACCTGGCAGCCGGGATTGGCGGCGTTGTGCTGTTCGACGGCCAGTTCCGCCCCGTTGCGGACGTTGGACCCGAACGGGGCGTCCGGGCCGGTCAGCGGTCCCGCCATCGCGATGGACACCGGATCGCAGTTCGCCTTGCCGTCACCGGCCGGGTCGATCGGGGCGGACGCGTTCTCGGCTTTCACCGGGCTGCCGTCCTGACCGAT
>VEQY01000014.1 GCA_018882965.1 Mycobacterium sp.
CATCCAGTTCCGTCCCGAGTTCGTCGAGCTGGTCGAGATAGGCGCCGATCACCAGAGTCGGTTCGCCGGGATGGCGGGCCAGAATCGACTTGACCACGGCGAGCTTGGACCGCGCGGTCGAGCACAGCCGATAGCGTTCGTCGGGCTCGGCGACCGCGTACTGCATGCGCTCGTTGTCGGTCATCGTCACCCGAACCTCGACGCATTCGGCAGGGGCGATCCAGCCCTGCGCCTCGATGTCCTTCCAGGGGGCGTCGTAGCGCTTGGGTCCGATCAGGCTGAACACATCGCCCTCGCGGCCGTCCTCGCGGATCAGCGTGGCGGTCAGTCCCAGGCGCCGTCGGGACTGCAGGTCGGCGGTCATCCGGAACACCGGTGCGGGCAGCAGGTGGACCTCGTCGTAGATGATCAGCCCCCAGTCGCGGCTGTCGAACAGTTCCAGGTGGCGGTACTCGCCCTTGGTGCGCCGCGTGATGACCTGGTAGGTCGCGATCGTCACCGGCCGGATCTCTTTGCGCTCACCGGAGTACTCGCCGATCTCGTTCTCGGTCAACGATGTTCGGGCGATCAGTTCCCTCTTCCACTGCCGGCCCGCAACGGTGTTGGTGACCAGGATCAGGGTCGTGGCTCCGGCTTTGGCCATGGCGGCCGCGCCGACGATCGTCTTGCCCGCGCCGCACGGCAGCACCACGACGCCCGATCCGCCCGCCCAGAACGAGTCGGCGGCCATCCGCTGGTAGTCGCGCAACTCCCAGCCGTCCTGCCGCAGGCTGATCGGGTGAGCCTCGCCGTCGACGTATCCGGCCAGGTCTTCGGCGGGCCAGCCGATCTTCAGCAGCATCTGCTTGACCCGGCCCCGCTCGCTGGGATGGACGATCACGGTGTCCGGATCGATGCGGGCGCCGAGCATCGGGGCGATCTTCTTGTGGCGCAGCACCTCTTCGAGGACGGCGCGGTCCAGGCTGACCAGTGTCAACCCGTGTGCGGGACTCTTGACCAGCTGCAGGCGCCCGTAGCGGGCCATGGTGTCGACGATGTCGACCAGCAGCGGCTGGGGCACCGCGTAGCGCGAGAAGGTGACCAGCGCGTCGACGACCTGTTCGGCGTCGTGACCGGCGGCCCGCGCGTTCCACAGGGCAAGCGGGGTGATCCGGTAGGTGTGCACGTGCTCGGGGGCGCGCTCGAGTTCGGCGAACGGGGCGATCGCGGCGCGGGCGGCATCGGCCTGCTCGTGGTCCACTTCGAGCAGCACCGTCTTGTCGGACTGCACGATCAGCGGGCCGTCGGTCATATTCGTCATTATCCTTCGTCGGCCGACATCACCGACGTCACCCGGTGCACGGCGAACTCCCGCATCCGGCCCTGCGCCGGATCGAAGGCCATCAGGTGACCGCCCTGCACCGAGATCGGGGTGACCACCCGGTGGGTTGCCACGCCCGCGGCGTCGACGTATCCCATCAGGACCTCCCTGCCGTGCACCGCCGCCCGGTGCAGCAGCGCCATCGCGACCGCCGGGTCCAGTCGGACGCCGTTGAGCGGGGAGGCCTCGACCCGCCGCAGCGTGGAGACCACCGCGGCGAGGGTCTCCGGACTCGGCCGTGCCGGGAGGCGAACGAGTCGTCGGCCCGGTGGTCCTGCCACCCGGGTGGTGCGGCGGCGCAGGTCGACGATCGCCCCGGTGGAGTCTTCGGCCGCCGGGGCGAAGCCGGCCTCCCGCAGCGCGGCCAGGACCTCGGCGATCGGAGCCTGGGAGACCGCGACACTCGGCGCCAGCAGTCGCACGCCCAGGGCGGCCACCGCCGGTGCGGTCACCGCGCTGGCGAGCAGGGCCGCGTCGTCGCAGCGCAGGAAACTGGACGCCATTCCCACCCGCAGCAGGCCGTGGCGGCGTGCGACGTCGTTGATCAGATACGTCAGGCCCTGCGGTACCGGCGTCGTGGAGTTCGTCTCGAAGAAGGCCTGCAGTCCGTCCGCGGTGCGCCCGCTGTCCAGCGCGTGGCGGATGGAGCTCTCGCTGACCCGGTAGACCATCGCAGCTCCGGCCGATTCGACGGTGGCGACCAGGGAGAGCTCGTCGGCCAGTTCGCGCCTGAGCGGTCCGGGTACCACGACCGTGAGATCGGCCTGCACCAGGAAGTGGTCGATCGGTGCGGGCAGGATCGCCGCCATCGCCTCGGCCGCCGCCTGATCGCCGTCGAGCAGCAGTGCTCGGGCCGGTGTGCTCAGGGCACCGCGGCCGGTCAGACCGAGGGTGTGAGCTTCGTCGAGCAGATGTCCGATCGGTTCCGGTTGCAGGCGTGCGGCCCAGCGTGGCCGGCGCCAGGCCAGAGCGCGGGAGGCCGACGCTGCGTCGACCCCGGACCCCGCCGACAACTCGCTGAGCAGTCCCATCAGCAATCTGCGGTCCAGGGGGGCGGCGGTCGAGTACAGCGAATCAGAAAGCGCCGCATAGGGTTTGCCGTCGGGTCCCCGGGTGCCGATCAACCCGGGCCGCGACGGCAGCCCGAGCCAGGCGGTGGCCAGCTGCAGCCACCGGTTCTCGATCGCCGCGTCCAGGTACCGGTCGGCGGCCGAGGTCGGCGCCCAGTAGCTCGAGTCGCCCCGTAAGCCGGAATCGGGAATCCCGCTGGCGATCAGTCCGGCCGCCGCTGTCAGCTCCAGGATCAGCCCAAGGCGCTGCTCGTCGATCCCGGTGACCTTGCTCAGCCGTTTGGCCTCCCGCACACCCAACCCGCCGCTGCGCAACTCGGGGACCGGTGTGATCGACAGGCTCTCCAGCACGACCTCGACCTCGCGCAGGAAATCGGTGATCGCTCCCGCCGCCGAGGCGTCGGCCTCGGCGGCGGAGGTCCGGCCCACGACCGGGTCCGGCGGGCTCAGCTCCGTCGGTCCGGGTTCCTCGCCGCGCAGTACCTGCGCGACGTCGCGCGGTAGCAGCACGGTCTCGTTGTCGATGCGGTGCAGCAGTCCGGCGGCCAGCAGTCGTTGCACCGGCCGCTCGGCGGGGGTGCCCGGTGCGGCGTCACGGGTTCGGCCGACGAGGGGCCCGACCAGCCTGCGGAGTACGTCGCGCTCGATATCGCCCAGCTGCGCCAGCGCATCGCCGACCTGTGCCGCCGTCCGGCCCGAATCCGGTCCGACCGCCTGACCCGGGTACCACGGCAGTGCGGCGGTGGCCTCGGCCGAGACGCTCAGCTCGTCCTCGCCCCAGACCAGTGCGCGCTCCCGCAGATCGTCGAGCGCCTCGGACAGCGCCTGTCGGGACGCGCGGCCGTCCAGCAGCTCATCAACGTCGACCGCGGGCACCGCGGAGCGGCCCGCGCCCAGCGTCAGCAGCGCGTCGAGCACGGCCAGGCGCAGGAAGTCCAGTTCGTCGGCGGCGGCGATCACCGACTGGCGCGTCGTCGCACGTGCAGCCAGCGCAGTGATGCTGGCCGGTGCCGGCTGAGCGAGGTCGGGTCGCACCTCCAGCAAGCGGATCAGGCGTGCGTCGGACAGGTCGCCGAGCCAGGTGCGCAGGGGCTTGGTCATTTCCGACCAGCCTAAATCAGTCGGCAGGGGGGCGAGTTCGCCGGACAAGTGTCAGAATGGTCAGGTGGCGAAGACGCACAGGACCCAGTACGTGGACAACGGCTGGCCGACCCGGGATCCCGACGATCACCCGGTGAGCGAGTTGGCGGCCGACCGGGTGGGCGCGCTCTCCCCGTTCGGCGACGTCGAGTTCCCGATGCCGGCCGCGGAGTTGCCGTACGTGCACCCGGTCACCGTCGTCAATAGGTAATAGTGACCAGCGGACCGCAGCGCCGCCTCTCGCACGTCGATGACGGGGGAGCCGCGCGCATGGTCGATGTCAGTGCCAAGACCGCCACGGCGCGCAGCGCCACGGCGATGGCGACCGTGCACACCACCCCCGAGGTGATCGCGCTGGTGGCCGCCGGGGGACTGCCCAAGGGCGACGCCCTGGCCACCGCCCGGATCGCCGGGATTCTGGCGGCCAAGCGAACCTCCGAGCTGATCCCGCTGTGCCATCAACTCGCGCTCACCGGCATCGACATCGATTTCGCCATCGGCGCCAGCGCGATCGACCTGACGGCAACCGCGCGGACCACCGACCGCACCGGGGTCGAGATGGAGGCCTTGACGGCCGTCACGCTGGCCGCGCTGACCGTCTACGACATGATCAAGGCCGTCGACCCGGCCGCGCACCTCGACGGCATCCGGGTGCTGCGCAAGGACGGCGGCAAGACCGGCGTCTGGACTCACTAGCCGTGCGGCGGTCGGGGCGGGTCGTGGTCGCCTCCACGCGAGCGGCCGCGGGGGTCTATGACGACCGGTGCGGCCCGATCATCGCCGACTGGCTGGCCGGCCGAGGCTTTGACGTCGGCGCCCCCGTGGTCGTGGCCGACGGACCGGCGGTCGAGCAGGCGCTGCGGGAGGCGGTCGGCGCGCGCGTCGACGTGGTCATCAGCACCGGGGGCACCGGGATATCCCCGAGTGATGCCACCCCGGAGGCGACCCTCGCCGTCGTCGACTACCAGGTTCCCGGGCTGGCCGACGCCATCCGCCGGTCGGGGCTGCCGGGCGTCCCGACCGCGGTGCTCTCCCGGGGCGTGTGCGGTGTCGCCGGCCGCACCCTGGTGGTGAACCTGCCCGGCTCGCCCGGCGGCGTGCGCGATGGTCTCGCGGTGCTCGCCGACGTCCTGGACCACGCGCTGGATCAACTGGCCGGGACCGATCACACGTGACGCGGATCCTGCGCGCGGCAGTCACCGAGTCGCCCGTCTCGCTCACCGAGCACGAGTTGCTCGTCGCCGACGCCGCGGCGGGTGCGGTAGTCGGATTCGCCGGTGTGGTGCGCAACCATGACGGCGACCGTGAGGTCACCCGCTTGGAGTATGCCGCCCACCCCTCCGCCGGTGAGACGCTCTTCGAACTGGTGGCCGAGGTGGCCGCGACCGCGCCCGGGGTTCGGGCGATGGCCGCGAGCCACCGCATCGGTCCGTTGGCCATCGGCGACGCCGCCTTGGTGGTGGCCGTGTCGGCGGAGCACCGTGACGCGGCGTTCGCGACCTGCGCCCGCCTGGTGGACACCGTCAAAGAGCGACTCCCGGTGTGGAAGCATCAGTTCTTCGCCGACGGGACCGACGAGTGGGTGAACTCGGCCTAGCCCGTGGGCACCGGCGCCGTATCCGCCTCGGTGGCGGACACCGGCGACCAGCCGGTCTCGATGACCGGTATGGCGTCGGCCTCGGGGGCCGGAACCGCGTCGGGTGCCGGGGCCGCGTCGGGTTCCGGAACCGCGTCGGGTGCCGGGGCCGCGTCGGGTGCGGGCGGCGTTTCCGGTGCGGGGGGTGCCGCGGGTGCCGCGGGTGCCGGGGTCGCGTCGGGTGCGGGCGGCGTTTCGGGTGCGGGGGCCGCGTCGGGGACGGGTAGCGATTCGGGCGCGGTCTCCTCCGGGTCCGCCCCGGTCTCGGTGGTCACCTCGGCCGGCTCGGCCTCGACCGTGCGCGGCGTCGGACCCGAGAGACCGGTACCGCACACCGGCCATGCGCCCCTGCCCTGGGTGGCGAGCACCCGCTCGGCAATGGCGATCTGCTCCTCGCGGGTGGCCAGGTTCGCGGTCGGCGCGAACTCGCCGCCGCCGTGCCCGGACCAGGTCCCCGGCGCGAACTGCAGACCGCCGTGGTAGCCGTTGCCGGTGTTGATCGCCCAGTTCCCGCCGGACTCACACCGGGCGACCACGTCCCACTCTGAGTCGGGTGCCGCGTGAACGGGCGCGGCCAGGGCTAGGCTGCCCGCGCCGATGAGGGCGGCGGCGACGGCGGTGCGGGCGATATCGATGGATGCGGATCCGCGCGGGTCGCGACGGCGTCCCATGGTTGTTCCTCCTCTGGTCGCGCCCGCGGGGTCACCAGGTTCACGGTGCGCAGGCGTGGTTGTCCCCGCCCGGCATGGGTTTGGTGTGCGGGAAACGGGGAGGGCGCGCCGCGAGGGGGCGGGCCTGTAAAAAACGGTAGCGGTAACCGCCGTCAGGGTCGTGTCACCCGCGAACTGGCGTTTCGCGCCGGTGAGGCCGTCCAGTCGGCCCTCAGAAACGCGCGATGTGCCTGCTAGGACCGGGAGGTGACACCGTTGCGGCCACCGCGCGACCCGGACGTGATGTAACCCAGATCACCGCTCAGCCACCGGCGAAGGGCGGCAGAACGTCCAGGGTCTGGTGCGGTCTCAGCACAGTGGAAAGGTCGCGAACCGCCACCCCGTCGCACAGATAGGAACACTTCTGCAACACCTGTGCTAATTCATCACTGCGGCAACAGAGTTCACGCACCGCGTCGGCCACGGTGGCCTCCGGTTCGAGGTCGAGAACCGTGCCATCGCAGCCAGCGGCGGCGCGGGCCGCAGCAAAGAACCGCACCTGCAGTGGCTCCGGAGCTGTGACATCGCTCATAGTCAGCCGCCGATCGCGCTCATCGGCCGTTGCGGTTGCACGAAATCGGGGTCGTTGATGCCGTGGCCGGCCGCCTTGCGCCACATCGCCGCGCGCCACGCCGATTCGAGTTGATCGTCGGTGGCGCCGCCGCGCAACAGACCGCGCAGGTCGGTTTCCTGCGTGGCGAAAAGGCAACTGCGAACCTGGCCGTCGGCGGTCAGGCGGGTGCGATCGCAGGCCGAGCAGAACTCGTCGGACACCGAGGCGATGATGCCGACGGTGGCCGGACCGCCATTGACCAACCAGAGCCGGGCCGGCGCGGATCCGCGAGGCGCGGGGTCGGCGGTCAGGTCAAAGTGGCGGCGCAGCGTCGTGAGGGTGTCGGTCCCGCTCACGGTGGCCTCGCGGCGCCACCGGTGTCCGGCGTCAAGCGGCATCTGTTCGATGATGCGCAGCCGGTAGCCGTACCGCACGCAGAACTTGAGAAGCTCGACGGCGTCCTCGGCCCCGTGGACCGGATCGAGAACGGCGTTGACCTTGACCGGTCGTAGCCCGGCGGCGGCCGCACCGGAGAGTCCCTCCAGAACGTCGGTCAGGCGATTGCGGCGGGTGATCGCGGTGAAACGCTCCGGATCCAGGGTGTCCAGCGAGACGTTGACCCGGTCCAGGCCCGCCGCGGCCAGGCCGGCGGCGCGGGCCGCCAGGCCCACGCCATTGGTGGTCAGCGCGACCTCCGGGCGCGGACGCAGCGCGGCCGCGCCCGCCACCACCGCCTCGAGGTCCCGATAGAGCAGCGGCTCGCCGCCGGTGAACCGGACCGCGGTGATACCCAGGCGGATCACGGCCAGCCGGATCAGCCGCGACACCTCCTCGGCGGTCAGCAGGTCGTGGCCGGGCAGCCAGTCCACCCCGTCGGCCGGCATGCAGTAGGTGCAGCGCAGGTTGCAGCGATCGGTCAGCGAGACCCGCAGATCGGTGGCGACGCGCCCGAAGGTGTCGACCAGCGGGCCCTCGGCCGGCATCACCGCGGGACGCGGCTCGGACTCCGCACGCAGTGCCGGGATGCCCAGGGCGGTCAGCGTCATGCCGGCAGTCGCATTCGGTCTGCTTCATCGACTGGAACGATCTCCTTGCCCAGCGGCATCAGGGAGACCGGAATCAGCTTGAGGTTGGCCAGCGCCAGCGGGATGCCGACGATGGTGATGGCCATCGCGACCGCGGAGACGATGTGGCCGATCGCCAGCCACAGTCCGCAGAGCACCAGCCAGATCACGTTGCCGATCAGCGCGCCGGCGTGCGGACCAGGCTTGTCCACGACCGTCCGGCCGAAGGGCCAGAGCGCGAACAGGGCGATCCGCGCCGCGGCGAAGCCGAACGGGATGGTGATGATGAGCACGAAGCAGACCAGCGCGGCCAGCAGGTAGCCGAGACACAGCCACAGACCACCGAACAGCAGCCAGATGACGTTCAGGACCAGGCGCATGAGACCTCCGCCAAGTCAGACTAACGAACGCGGCGTTGAGTAGGATCGCCGTCGTCATGTGAGACCTCCCAGCGACGACCGACAAGCGGGTGAGACCAGTGCCGACCGGCAAGGTGAAGTGGTACGACGCCGACAAGGGCTTCGGCTTCCTGTCCCAGGAAGAAGGCGAGGACGTCTATGTCCGCGCCTCCGCGCTGCCCGACGGCGTCGAGGATCTCAAGACCGGCCAGCGTGTCGAGTTCGGCCTGGCCACCGGTCGCCGCGGGCCGCAGGCGCTCAGCCTGAAGCTGATCGACCCGCCGCCGACGCTGTCCCGCCCGCGCCGCGAGCCGGCCGGCGAGCACAAGCACACTCCCGACGAGTTGCACGGCATGGTCGAGGACATGATCACCCTGCTGGAAAGTGCGGTTCAACCCGAACTGCGACGCGGTCGCTACCCGGACAAGAAGGTGTCCCGGCGCGTGTCGGAGGTGGTGCGGGCCGTGGCCCGCGAGCTCGACTCCTGAACGAGCGTCTGGGCACTCAGCCGGAAAACACCAGCTGCACCGTCCATTCGGCATGCGGCAGGTCGCGCAACGCGCCAGTCTCGTCCTGAACCAGGGTCAGCAGCTGCACGACGAAGCCGGCGAGGCGGCCGCGCTGAGGGTCGATCGTCGGGATGCGCACCGCCAGCGTGGTGTCGGGCCGGTAGGAGGTCGCGGTGGAGTTGCGTTCGTCTTCGTAGACCTTGAGCAACCGCCACGGCGCGCCGGCGATCGCCGAGGGCACCGAAAGCTGCACCGGATTGCGGTCGTCGACCTCCAGCACGCCCGTGGTCCCGGGCCTCTCGCAGTCGCGCAGATCGACCACGTTGCAGTACAGGAAGGGCTCCACCTGAATCGTCGTGCCGCGTGAGTACGCGCTGATCTCCGGGAGGTGACCGCCGCTGCCGCGGGCCCAAGCCCAGGCCCCGACCCCGGCGCCGGCCGACGCCAGCAGCACCGCCGCGGCCGTCACCCCCGTGATCCAGCTCGGGCGCCTCACCGGCGCGGCACCGCGGATCTGCTCTCCGGCCGCGCCAGTACCGGGCGGTTGCCGCCGAACCCGGGAATCAGCGAGCCCCCGCGGAAGCTGACCACTGTTTGGGCCAGGCCGAGGATCAACAGCGCGCTGACCGCGGTGAAGCCGACCCACAGCTCGGTGTAGACCAGAACACCCAGAGCGCCGCCGAGCACCCAGCACAGCTGGAGGGCGGACTCCGATCGGCCGAAGGCCGACGCCCGCGACTGCTCGGGGAGGTCATCCTGCAGCGAGGCGTCCAGGGAGGCCTTGGCGATCGCGCTGGCGGCCGAGGTGACCAGTGCGGCAACGGTGAGGACGACGAGGTTGCCCGTCACCGCCGTCACCAGCGCCGCCGTGGTAACCGCGAGCGCGGCGCGAACGACCAGCACCGACGGTCGGCCGAGTTCGAGCTTTGCCGCGGTGTAGTTGCCGCCGAAGTTGCCGAGCGCCGCCGCCGCGCCGATCATCCCGAGCATCCCCAACTGGACCCAGCCGCTGGTGTCGTGGGACTTGGCGACGAAGGCCGGGTAGAGGAACAGGAAGCCGACCATCACCTTGATGGTGCAGTTCCCCCACAGTGCGGTGATGATGTTGCGGCCCAAGGGTTGTCGGGGAGGGCGCCTGGGCGCCCGCTCGTCGTGATCGTCGTCGAGCCAGTCCCAGGCGCCGGTGTCTTCGCGTCGGCCGTGATAGGTCAGGGTGGTCGGCACCTCGCCCTCGGTGACCTCTACCCAGCGCGGGATCCGCATCGTCAACGAGGCACCGGCCAGCGTGACGAAGACGACGAGGAACAGTGCCCCGGGCAGCGCGAAGAGCGTGGTGGAGACGTACTCGACTCCGGCGGCGATGCCCCCGCCGATCACCGTCCCGCCGATCAGCCCGAACGTCGTCAGCCGCGAGTTGACCCGAACCAGGTCGATCGAGGGCGGCATCACCCTCGGAGTGACCGCGCTGCGCAGCACCGAGAAGGATTTCGAGAGCACCATCATCCCTAGCGCGCACGGGTAGAGCACCCAGGACGGATAGCTGCCGGTGGCGCTGTCGTAGTTCATGATCAGCACCACCGCCAGCACGGTGCGCAGCAGGAAGGACAATGCCAGCGCGGCCCGGCGGCCGTGCTGCAGCCGGTCCAGCGCCGGTCCGATCAGTGGGGCCACCACCGCGAACGGTGCGATCGTGACCAACAGGTAGAGCGCGACGCGGCCCTTGCTCTCGCCCGTCGCCGCGGCGAAGAACAGTGTGTTGGCCAGGGCCACCGCCATCGCCGAGTCCACCGCGAAGTTGGCGACTACCGGCCAGGTCAGGGCGGTCAGACCGGACTTGTCCGCACCGTCGGCGGTGGCAGCGCGCTGCACCATCGAGTACATCCGCGAACCCATCTCGCGGCTACGCATAGCTGCGGCCTGCGTGAGGTTGACCTTCTCGGCGTCCTCGTGGTCAGCGGCCCATGAATCCGGTTCGGTGCGGCTGCGATCGGGGTCCAGCGGCGGCAGGTAGCGATTCGCGCTCGGCGAGCCGCCGGACCCGGACCGACCGAAACCGCCGAGGCGATAGCCGCTTTCGTCACGGGGATAGTTGGCCATGCCCGGGTGCTCGCCGGGCACCGACCCCGCTCCCGGAGGAACCCGACGCTCGGACACGGTGTCGATTGTCCCCCATCCGGTGGGACTCCGGCGTGCACCGGGCCGGTGTGGTCGCTCCGGCAGCGGGTGGGGCAGTATTGGTCCCGATGGAACAGGTCGATGACGAGGAAGTGACGGTGCCGGCAGTGCAGGCCGCACCGTCAGAGGCGGTTGCCGCCGTGCTGGCTGGCGCGGTGGAGGTCGCCCGCCAGGCGGTGATCGAGTCCAGCGGCGACACCGTCGGGGACCACCTGGGCGTCGCCTTCGAGGACGAGGCCGCCGCGACCCACCGGTTCGACGCCGTGTTGCCCGGCTACCGCGGCTGGCAGTGGGCGGTGGTGGTCGCGGCCTGCCCCGGGGCTGACCACGCCACCGTCAGCGAGGTCGTCCTGCTGCCTGGTCCGGGCGCACTGCTGGCCCCGCCCTGGTTGCCCTGGGACCAGCGGCTCAAACCGGGCGACCTCGGGCCCGGGGATCTGCTGGCGCCCGCGCCGGGCGATGAGCGCCTGGCGCCGGGGTACGTGGCGACCGGCGATCCGCTGATCGACGAGACGGCGGCGGAGATCGGCCTGGGCCGCCGTCAGGTGCTCAGCGCCCTCGGCCGTGACGACGCCGCCCAGCGCTGGCATGACGGCGACCACGGTCCCCGTTCGGCGATGGCCGGCGCCACCAAGCGCGTGTGCCGCGACTGCGGGTTCATGGTCCCGTTGGCCGGCGCCCTCGGCGTGATGTTCGGTGTGTGCTGCAACGAGATGGCCGCCGACGGGCGCGTCGTCGACTTCGCGTACGGCTGCGGCGCGCACTCCGACACCCCGGCGCCACCCGGTTCGGGATCGCCCGCGTTCGAGCCCTACGACGACGGGGTGCTCGAGGTCATCGACAGCGAGCCGACCGCTTAGCCTGCCCCGGCGCCGGCTTCGGCGGCGGCCTTGATGCGGGCCAGCGAGAGGTTCATCCCGTCGAGCAGTTCCTGCTCGAAGGAGGACACCCCGCCCAGCACCGCCTTGGTCACCGCGGTCGACAGCGCCGTCACCCCGTTCTCGGCATGCCGGCTCTCCACGAGCCGGGTCCCGGTAGCCGTGGGTTCGAGTTCGAAACTCCACACCGTCTTGTTGATGTCGACCCGGAACGCCAGCTTGCGCTCGGGGACGACCTCGGTGATCGTCGAGGTGGTGGGCCAGAACAGCAGGTTACGACGGTTGAGGTTAAGGGTGCGGGTACCCGGGCGAAGCGGCCCGAGGGGCCTCATCACCCGGCACTGCGGACTCCACTGCCGCATCAGCCGCAAATCCGAAATCAGGTTCCAGACCTTGCTCACCGGCGCGTCGATGTCGATGTGCGCCTGTAGTAACGGTGCTGCCATGTGTTCCTCCGATCAGTGCGAATCCAGCCCGGTCTGTGCTCCCCGTGCCCCGCGACGAGCGGCCGCGCGCTGCCAGAGGTAGATCGACGTCCCCAGTACCCCGACGCCCAATCCGGCCACCGTCACCGGCCGCCAGGTGTGCAGTGCCGGAGCGACGAAGGCCGCGACGGTGGCCAGCATCCACAGCAGGGCGCCGACCGCGATCACCGGACGCGGGTTGAGCAGCGCCGCCGGCAACGCCGGCACCTCCGGTGGTGGTTCGGGGGAAGCCATCAGAGCCAACGGTAATCGGTAATCGACAGCGGGGTGCCGTAGTTTGGCGCCGTGGCGGTCATCGACGTCGTCGACATCACCGACCCCGCGGACGCGCGGGTCGATGACTTCCGCGACCTCAACAGCGTCGATCGGCGCCCGGACCTGCCCACCGGCAAGGGTCTGGTGATCGCCGAGGGTGTGCTGGTCGTGCAGCGGATGGTGGCGTCGCGGTTCGCCCCGCACGCGTTTTTGGGCACCGACCGCCGACTTGCCGAACTCGGTCCGGACATCGCGGAGGTGACCGCTCCGTTCTACCGCGCCTCCGCGGAGGTGATGGCCGAGGTGGTCGGGTTCCACCTCAACCGCGGCGTGCTGGCCGCCGCCCGCCGCCCGCCGGAGCAGACCGCGTGTGAGATCGTGGCGGGCGCCCGCACGGTGGCGGTCCTCGAGGGCGTCAACGACCACGAGAACCTGGGCTCCATCTTCCGCAACGGCGCCGGACTCGGCGTGGACGCGGTGATCTTCGGCGCGGGTTGTGCCGATCCGCTCTACCGGCGTGCGGTGCGGGTCTCCATGGGCCACGCGCTGCTGCTGCCCTACGCCCGTGCGGCCCGGTGGCCGGATGATCTGCAGATGTTGCGCGACAACGGTTTTCGGATTCTGGCGATGACCCCAGACCCGGCCGCGCGGGTACTCGCCGAGGTTCTCGGTGATCTGACCGGCGACAAGGTGGCGATACTCGTCGGAGCTGAGGGTCCCGGTCTGACGGCGGCCGCCCTGCGGGCCAGCGATGCGCGGGTGCGCATCCCGATGTCGCGTGGCACCGACTCACTCAATGTCGCCACCGCCGCCGCTCTGGCGTTCTACGAACGGCATCGCTGCGGGGCGGGGACAATGACGGCGGTGGACGGGCATGGCTGAGCAGACGGACGATCAGGCCCGGGATGCGCTCGGGGATGCGCTCGAGGGTGCGGTCACGTCTGAGCCGACGCCGTGGGGAACCGGGCTGACCTTCGCCGGACTGGTGGCCGCTGTCACCGCCGCTGCGATCGCGGTACTCAGCGTCGGGGTCAACCGGGTGCATCCGCTGCTGACGATCGGCCTGAACCTGGTGGCCGTGGGGGGATTGGCACCGACGCTGTGGGGCTGGCGACGGGTTCCGGTGCGCCGGTGGTTTGTCTTGGGCGTCGCCGTCGGGGTCGCGGTCGGCTGGGTGATCGTGCTGGTGACGATGGTGCGGTAGCGGGCCCTAGCGCTCGCCGCTGGTGCGCACCCCGAGCAGGACGTCCTCCCACGCCGGCACGGCGGGTTTTCCGTTGGCGCGTTTGGCCGAAGCGGGCCGCGGCGGCGTCGCGTCCTCGGTTGCGTCGGCCGCAAGGTCCTCGCCGGTGCGTGCGGACCTGTCCGGCGAGGAGTCCGGTGCTTCCCCGAACTCCAGTTGCGCCACGACCGCGACCGGTCGGAGGGGGCGCTCGAAGTCCGGGTCGATCAACTCGCTGGCCGCCTCGTCGACGGCGACCACCGTGCCGCCGTGCGCGCCCGGGGTGAACCGGAAGTGCGCGATGTTCTCCGACAGGCCGGCCTGCCACCACATCCGCACCGTCCAGCGGCCGTCGTCGGCGCGCCAGGCGTCCCAGATGGTGGCCTCGGCGCTCAGACCGCGGGCGGCGAGGGCGGCGCTGACGGTCTCGAGCAGAGTCTCGACTGCGGGCCCGTCGACCAGTACGGGATGGGCGGCGGTGGCCAGTTCGGCGGCGCGCTGCCGTTCCAGCAGCACCGGGTTGGCGAAGCGTTCGACCTTGGCGACATCCATTCCGGAGGCCTCGGCGACTTCCTCGACCGATGCGCCCGCGCGAATGCGGGCCTGGATGTCTCGGGGACGCAGCACGGCTTTGACTTCCTCTCGGGGGCTCTGGCCCAGGCGCGCGCGGTCGCCGCGGATTGCGGCCCGTAGCCGGTCATCCACCCTGACCAGGAACTTGTCGGCCGGATCGCCACCTTCGCAGATGATGTTCGCGCCGTCGACGTCGAGCCCGATGAGCGTCAATTCGCGCATGCCGACCTCCTCTGGTCGGACTCTAACCCAGCCCCGGCGCCGATAACGAAAAGGACACGCCCGCGGGATCAGAGCCGCTCGACGACCCAATCCACGCACCGGGTCAACGCGCTGACGTCGTCGGGTTCGATCGCCGGGAACATCGCGACGCGCAGTTGGTTGCGGCCGAGTTTGCGATACGGCTCGGTGTCGACGATGCCGTTGGCCCGCAGCACCGCGGCCACCGCCGCGGCGTCCACTTCGGCCGCGAAGTCGATGGTGCCCACCACCTGGGAGCGCAGAGCGGGATCGGTCACGAAGGGGGTGGCGAACGCGGAGGACTCGGCCCAGGAATACAGCCGTCCGGAGGAATCCGCGGTGCGCTTGACCGCCCAGTCCAGGCCGCCGTTGGACAGCATCCAGTCGATCTGCTCGGCCATCAGGGCCAGCGTGGCGATCGCGGGGGTGTTGTACGTCTGGTTCTTGCGGCTGTTGTCCACCGCGATGGGAAGCGAGAGGAAATCGGGCACCCACCGACCGTCGGCGTCGATCTTCTCGATGCGACCCAGCGCGGCGGGGGAGAGCAGGGCCAGCCACAGGCCGCCGTCGCTGGCGAAGTTCTTCTGCGGCGCGAAGTAATAGGCGTCGCAGTCGGCGAGGTCCACCGGAAGCCCGCCGGCTCCGGAGGTGGCGTCGATGAGCACCAGCGACTCGCCGGAACCCTGCGGGCGGCGCACCGGGACCGCGACGCCGGTGGAGGTCTCGTTGTGCGCCCAGGCGATCGCGTCGGCCGACGGGTCGGACTGCGGGGTGGGCGCGCTGCCGGGGTCGGCCTTGAGGACGATCGGGTCGCCGACGAAGGGATTGGCGGCCACCGCGGCGGCGAACTTCGAACTGAACTCGCCATAGGTGAGGTGCAGCGAGGTGGTGTCGATCAGACCGAATGCGGCGGCGTCCCAGAACGCGGTCGCGCCACCGTTGCCGAGAATCACCTCGTAGCCGTCGGGGGCGCGGAACAGTTCGGTCAGGCCCTCGCGGACCCGGCCCACGAGGTTCTTGACCGGCGCCTGCCGGTGCGAGGTGCCGAACAGGGCGGCGGCGGTGGTGGTGAGCGCCGCCAGCTGCTCCGGGCGCACCTTGGACGGTCCGCAACCGAATCGGCCGTCGACGGGCTTGAGGTCGGCGGGGATCGTCAACTGAGTCGGATCAGGCATGCCCACAGCGTAGGAGGCGCAGCCCCGGTCGGTGAAATCGCGTCCGCAGCAAATGCCGCCGGGTCTGGACAGATATGCGATACCTCCGGTATCGTTTGGACAAAGAGTGGTCTCATGTAAAGAAAGGCTCGTCATGGCGAGAACGCGGCTGATCCGGCGGTGGCGGCGCAACATGGACGTCTGCGACGACGCCCCCTACGTCGAGATGCTGACCACGCTGTCCGAGGGGTCGGTGCGACGCAACTTCAATCCCTACCTCGACATCGACTGGGACTCCCCGGAATGTGCCGTGAACCCCGGCGACGAACGCTGGATCCTGCCGGAGTCAGATCCGCTGGGCCGCCATCCGTGGTACCGCGCACAATCCGTCGACCGGCGCATCGAGATCGGCCGGTGGCGGCAGGCCAACGTGGCCAAGGTCGGACTGCAGTTCGAGTCGATCCTCATCCGCGGTCTGCTGAACTACGCGTTCTGGGTGCCCAACGGCTCGCCGGAATACCGGTACTGCCTGCACGAGTCAGTCGAGGAGTGCAACCACACCTTGATGTTTCAGGAGATGGTCAACCGCATCGGCGCCGACGTTCCGGGCCTGCCGCGACTGCTTCGCTGGCTCTCCCCGCTGCTGCCCCTCTTCGCCGGACCGCTGCCGGTGCCGTTCTTCTTCGGCGTACTCGCCGGGGAGGAACCGATCGATCACACCCAGAAGGACGTATTGCGCGAGGGCGGGTCGCTGCACCCCATCATGGCGAAGGTCATGGCCATCCATGTCGCAGAGGAGGCCCGGCACATCTCTTTCGCCCATGAATATCTGCGTAAGCGACTGCCCCGCTTGAGTTCCCGGCAGCGATTCTGGCTCTCGCTGCACGTGCCACTGATGATGCGGGTGCTCTGTCAGGCGATCGTCGTGCCGCCGCGCTCCTTCTTCCGCCAGTACTCCATTCCGAGGGATGTCCGCAGGGAGCTGTTCTTCGGCTCCCCGGAATCGCGCCGGATGCTGCAGGACATGTTCGCCGACGTCCGCATGCTCTGCCACGACACCGAGATGATGAACCCGCCGGCGAGGCTGATGTGGCGGATCTGCAAGATCGACGGCCCGCCCAGTCGGTTCCGCAGCGAGCCGCAACGTCGCCACGTCGACAGCGTGGCCTGAGGGTCTGCCATGCCGCACGTCATCACCCAGTCCTGCTGCGGCGACGGCTCGTGCGTCTACGCGTGTCCGGTCAACTGCATCCACCCCAGCCCCGACGAGCCGGGCTTCGCGACCGCGGAGATGCTGCACATCGATCCGGTCGCGTGCGTGGACTGCGGTGCCTGTGTGTCGGCCTGCCCGGTCGGGGCCATCGTCGCCGACAGCCGTCTGGGATCCCATCAGCGCGTGTTCGCCGAGGTGAACGCGGACTACTACCCACAGCGGCCCGAGGGGGAGCGCCTGCCTCCCGCCACGAAACTCGCCCCGGTGCTGCCCGCCCCACGGGTGCGGCGCCGCACCGCACCGCTGACGGTGGCCATCGTCGGGTCGGGGCCGGCCGGGATGTACGCCGCCGACGAACTGCTCACCCAGCGCGGGGTCAGGGTCAACGTTTTCGATCGCCTGCCCACGCCCTACGGACTGGTCCGCGCCGGCGTCGCACCCGATCACCAGAGCACCAAGTCGATCACCCGCTTGTTCGACCGGATCAGCCGCCAGCGCGGTTTCCGGTTCTACCTCAACGTGGAGGTCGGACGGCACCTTTCGCACGCCGACCTGGCCGCGCACCATCACGGCGTGATCTATGCGACGGGCGCGCCGTGGGGACGCGGTCTGGACATCCCGGGTGCGGACCTGCCGGGTTGCGCGACGGCGATGCAGACCCTGGCCTGGATCAACGGCCACCCCGATTTCTCCGACGGCTCGGTGGCCCTCGACCACGAGCGGGTGGTGGTGATCGGGAACGGCAACGTTGCCCTGGATATCGCACGCTTGCTGACCGCCGATCCGGAATCGCTTGCGCAAACCGATATCTCGACCAAAGCCATGGACGCCCTGCGGGCCTCGAGGGTGCGCGAGGTCGTCGTCGCGGCCCGGCGGGGTCCGGCGCAGTCGGCCTTCACCCTGCCGGAGCTGATCGGTCTGACCACCACCGCCGAGGTGGTGATCGGGGCGGCTGATCGTGCCCTGGCACGGCGGGCCCTCGATGCCGACCCCGACGACGACCCCGGTGACGACCCCGATGTCGCCGCCGATGCGCAGCGGCGCAAGAAACTGGAGATCCTTGCAGCGCTGCCCCTCGCCGAGGATCCGTCCCCGCGGTTGCGTCCACGCATCCGGCTGGCCTACCACCTCATTCCGCGCAAAGTGCTCGGCGCCGACCGGGTCCGGGCGGTCGAGTTCGCCGGCCCGCACGTGCTGCCGGCCGGTCTGGTGCTGGCCGCCGTCGGTCACCGCGGAAGGCCACTGCCCGGGCTGCCCTTCGACGAATACGCCGCGGTGGTGCCCAACCGTGCGGGTCGGGTGATCGACCCGGCCACCGGCACGCCGGTGCGTGGCGCGTACGTGGCGGGCTGGATCAAACGCGGTCCCAGCGGGTTCATCGGCACCAACAAGTCGTGCGCGATGCAGACCGTGGCCGCTCTCGTCGATGACGTCAATGCCGGCCTGCTCCCCGATCCGGCCCGGTCCGGGGCACTCGACCGTCTGGTCAGGGCCCGCCAGCCCGACCTGATCGACGGCCTGGGGTGGCGGGCGATCGACGACGCCGAGATCGTCCGCGGGCGGCTGGCGGACCGGCCGCGGGTTAAGTTCACCTCGTATCGGGAGCTGCTGGCCGCCGCGCCGGCGTCGCACCCGAGGCCCGGCGTAGGTTGACGTAGGTTGACATCGTGACCGAGCGCGATCCCCATCGGTTGGCCGCAATGCGGGTGGAGTACGGCTCCGTCGAGAAGGACGGCAGCAGCGATCTGGACGTCGACTGGCTGGCCGAGGGCTGGCTTGCGTTGTTGCACAGGTGGATCGACGACGCTGCCGAAGCGGGGATCATCGAGCCCAATGCGATGGTCTTGGCCACGGTCGCGGACGGAAAACCGGTCACCCGCACGGTGCTGTGCAAGAGCGTCGACGGCGACGGGGTGACGTTCTACACCAACTACGACTCCGCCAAGGGTGCCGATCTCGCGGCAGCCCCGTACGCCTCGGCCACGTTCCCGTGGTACGTGCTGAGTCGGCAGGTGCACGTGCGCGGCACGGTCAGCAAGGTCAGCCCGCAGGAGACCGCCCTCTACTGGGCGCGCCGGCCGCGCGGGTCGCAACTGGGCGCCTGGGCGTCGAACCAGTCGCGTCCCATCGGCTCGCGCGCCGACCTGATGGCCCAGCTCGCCGAGGTCACCGAGCGGTTCGCCGAGCACGAACGCATTCCCGTGCCGCCGCACTGGGGCGGGTACCGCATCACCCCGGAGGTCGTCGAATTCTGGCAGGGCAGGGAGAACCGGATCCACAACCGCATCCGGGTGATCCCCGCTCCAGACGGGGCGGATCGCATCGAGCGCCTGCAACCGTGACGTTGCGGCCCGCCGTGCCGCGTCTACGATCGGACCTCGTGCGTCCAGTCAACGGCAAGGCAGCCTCGGGGCTGCGGGAACGCAAGAAGCAGCGAACCCGCGCCGCGATCGTCGACGTCGCGGCGCGGCTGTGCGGTCAGCAGGGCTTCGAGCAGACGACCGTCGAACAGATCGCCGCCGAGGCCGAGGTCTCTCCGCGCACGTTCAGCCGCTACTTCCCCAGCAAGGAGGCGGTGATCGGGGCGCTGATCGAGGACACCTCCGAGCACGTCGCCGAAGCCCTGGCCCGCCAACCCCAAGACATCACCGAACACGAGGCGTTGGTCCGTGCGCACGTGGAGGTCTTCCGGGCCGCCGAACGGGGCGCGCCCGGGGCGATGGCGTTCGACCGCGTCCGAGGCTTCCTGCAGATCGTCAACAGCTCTCCGATGCTGTCGCTGGCGGCGTTCACCTTCCGCCCGGACGGGCCGACCCGGGCGGTGATCGAGGCGATGGCGCGGCGGATGGGAGTCTCGGTCCACCACCCGGCGGTGCGGATCCTGTTCGACACGTGGGCGGTGCTGATGGCGGCGGCCTGCGGGACGCCGGGTGCCGAGCCGAGCGATCCCGGCATGGTCAGCGACCGCATCGAGGCTGTTTACGAGGTGTTCACCCGGCTGTGGCAGCCTTGGCACCCCTCGGCCCGGACCCCGCTGGGCGGCTCGGGGCAGTAGCGACTACGGTCAAGTGCGCAGTAGCGTGACCGGAGTGCGGAGCCACTGCGGCACCGCATGCGCGAGGGCTCGAGAAGGGGCAGATGTGGCCGAGACCGACGACACCGCGACTCTTCGCTACCCCGGCGGGGAGATCGACCTCGAGATCGTCCATGCGACGGAGGGCTCCGACGGGATCGCCCTGGGTCCGCTGCTGGCCAAGACCGGCTACACCACCTTCGACGCGGGCTTCGTCAACACCGCGTCGACGAAGAGCGCGATCACCTTCATCGACGGCGACGCCGGCATCCTGCGCTACCGCGGCTACCCGATCGAGCAGCTCGCCGAGAAGTCGAGCTTCCTGGAGGTCAGCTACCTGCTCATCTACGGCGAACTGCCCACCGCCGACGAGCTGGCGTCCTTCACCACCAAGATCGAGCGGCACACGCTGCTGCACGAGGACCTCAAGCGGTTCTTCGACGGCTTCCCCCGCAACGCGCATCCCATGCCGGTGGTCTCCAGTGCGGTCAACGCGCTCAGCGCCTACTACCAGGACTCGCTGGACCCGCTCGACCACGAACAGGTCGAGTTGTCGACGATCCGGCTGCTGGCCAAGCTGCCGACCATCGCCGCCTACGCCTACAAGAAGTCGGTCGGCCAGCCGTTCCTCTATCCGGACAACTCGCTGAGCCTGGTGGAGAACTTCCTGCGGATGACCTTCGGCTTCCCCGCCGAGCCCTACAAGCCCGACCCCGAGATCATCCGGGCACTGGACATGCTGCTGATCCTGCATGCCGACCACGAGCAGAACTGCTCCACCTCGACGGTGCGACTGGTCGGTTCCTCGCAGGCCAATCTGTTCACCTCGATCTCCGGGGGCATCAACGCGCTGTGGGGTCCGCTGCACGGCGGGGCCAACCAGTCCGTGCTGGAGATGCTGGAGGGCATCCGCAGCGCCGACGGCGACGTGCACGACTTCGTCCGCAAGGTGAAGAACCGCGAGGACGGCGTGAAGCTGATGGGCTTCGGTCACCGCGTGTACAAGAACTACGATCCGCGGGCACGCATCGTCAAGGAGCAGGCCGACAAGATCCTGGGCAAGCTCGGCGGCGACGACGAGCTACTGGACATCGCCAAGACCCTCGAAGAGGTGGCGCTGACCGACGACTATTTCGTCGAGCGCAAGCTCTACCCGAACGTCGACTTCTACACCGGGGTTATCTACCGCGCGATGGGCTTCCCGACGCGGATGTTCACCGTGCTGTTCGCCCTCGGCCGGCTTCCGGGCTGGATCGCGCACTGGCGTGAGATGCACACCGAGCCGAACAAGATCGGCCGCCCGCGGCAGATCTACACCGGCTACGGCGAGCGCGACTTCGTCCCGATCGACACGCGCTAGCGTCAGGCGAGGCTTTCCAGGACGGCCATCGCGGCGTTGTGCCCGCCGATGCCCGACACGCCTCCGCCGCGCTGTGAAGCCGAGCCGCACACCAGGATCCGCTCATGGTGGGTCGCCACACCCCACGCCTGCGCCGGGGTGGACAACGGCGCATCGTCCTCGGCGAAGGGCCACTGCAGCCCGCCGTGGAAGATGTTGCCGGTAGTCAGCCCGAGGCCGTCCTCAAGGTCGGCGGTGGTTTTGGTCTCGATGCAGGGCCTGCCGTGGGCGTCGGCCATCACCACATCCTCGATCGGTTCGGCGAGAACGGTGTTCAGTGACGCGAGGACGGCCTCGGTCAGGCGGCTTCGCACCTGATCGGGCGGCCCGCTTTGCAGCGCATGCGGAACGTGCAGACCGAACACGGTCAGGCTCGCCGCACCTGCCTCGCGCAACTCCGGGGACAGGATTGTGGGGTCGGTCAGTGAGTGGCAGTAGATCTCACACGGAAGCGGATCGGGCACGCGGCCGGCTGCGGCCGCGCAGTAACCGGCGTCCAGTTGCGACCAGGTCTCGTTGACGTGGAAGGTGCCGCCGAAGGCCTGTTCCGGCGTCACGGCCGGGTCGCGCAGCCGGGGCAGCCGGCGCAGCATGAGGTTGACCTTCACCTGGCAGCCCTCGGCGACGGTGGGGGCCGGTTCGCCGAGCAGGCCGGCCAGTACCGCGGGGGTGACGCCGGAGAGCACGACTGCGGCCTGCACCCGGTGCTCCTCGGCACCGCGGCGGTAACGCACCTCGCCGTCGGGGGTCACGGCCAGGACATGTGCTCCGGTGATGAGCTGTGCGCCGTGGGCCCGCGCGGCGGTGGCCAGCGCGTCGGTGACCGCACCCATGCCGCCGACCGGGATGTCCCACCGGCCGTCGCCGCCACCGAGCACGTGGTAGAGCAGGCATATGTTCTGGTGCAGCGACTCTTCGTCGAGTCGGGCGAAGGTGCCGATCAGCGCGTCGGTGGCGATCAGCCCGCGGACCAGATCTGAGGTCACCGACGTCTTGATCGCCTGCCCCACCGGATGTTCGATAAGCGCATCCCAGGCGGTCCCCGCGTCCGGGCCGTGGGCCGCCAGCACGTGCCGGCGGGCCTGGGTGCGGGTGCGCAGCGGTTCCAGCAGTGTCGGCCACAGTGGTTCGGTGACCGCCCGGCAGAGCCGGTAGAACTCCGCGAACCCCTCCTCGTCGCCGGCGGCTCCGATGGCGCCGAAGCTGGCTTGCGGCCCGATCAGCAGCCCTCGCCGGCCACCGTCGCCGGGGTCGGGGGTGTAGGAGGCGTAGCGCCGCCCGCTCAGGTGCACGGTGGCGCCGAGATCGGCGACGATCTGCCGCGGCAGCAGGCTGACGAGGTAGGAGTAGCGGGACAGCCGGGCGTCCACGCCGTCGAAGGCGTGCGCGGAGACCGCCGCGCCGCCGACGGCGTCCAGCCGCTCCAGCAGGCGCACCCGCAGCCCGGCCCGGGCCAGGTAGCCGGCGGCCACCAGGCCGTTGTGCCCGCCGCCGACCACCACCACGTCGACCACGTCGACCAGACCGACCCCGCTACCCATCGCCTAGCAGTCTGCCCCGATCGCGCCCGCGGTGCTACCGCCGAGGCCCATTGACGGCGAAACCCGAACGGCCGATCCCCTGTTGTCATAGGTTGCAAAAGTCCGGGCATGGTCGGCCCGGAGGAATCCAGGAGGAGGGAACCGATGACGGGTTCCGGCGACGCGAAAGTGAGCGCCACGGCAACCGAATGGCGAACGGAGTCACGCTTTTACCGGCGCTCACCGGGATGGGGCTGGGTGCTGGGACTCCTGCTCGTCCCGCTGCTGTTCGGATGGCTGGGCTGGGGCGCGCTCAAGCCCAAGATGGACGTCAGCGCCCCGAGTATCAACGTCACCGCACCCGATGTGCCCAACGTGACGCTGCCCGCGGTGAACCTCTCCCCGCTGTCGATCCTGCGCAACGGAAACGACTTCACCCTCTCGGGCATCCTGCCCGACATCTCGGTGAAGAACTCGCTGCTGGCCGCGCTGACCGCAGCGCTGGGCCCCGGGGTGAACCTGATCGACAAGCTCGACATCGCCGCCGGAGCCGTCGCGCCCGACTTCGGCGGCCTGGGCGCGCTGCTCAAAGCCGCCGCCGACATCCCGGATTTCCGCTTCACCGTCGAGGGCGGCACCCTGACGCTGACCGGTACCGCACCCTCCGAGGACATCAAGGCGGGTGTCCAGGCCGCAGCCGAAGCGGGTTGGCCGGATCTTGACGTGATCAACAACATCACGATCATCGGTACCGCCCCGTCGTGCGACAACCTGCAGTCGACGATCGACGCCGATCTCGCCGCACCGGTCAAGTTCGAGACCGGCAGCGACAGACTGAGCGCCGACGGCGAGCAGCAACTGGCGACGGTCGTTCCGTCGATCAAGGCGTGCGCTGGTGTCGAAGTCCTGGTGATCGGGCACACCGACAACACCGGAACCGACGCGATCAACAAGCCGCTCAGTGAGAACCGGGCAAAGACAGTCGCCGCCTACCTGGTGGCGCAGGGCATTCCGGCCGACTCGGTCACCAGCGAGGGCGTCGGGTCGTCCGAGCCGATCGCCAGCAACGACACCGAGGCCGGGCGGGCCCAGAACCGTCGCACCGAGATCAAGGTCAACTAGGGAGTATCGAGATGGGTTTTTGGGGACAGTGGTTGTGGTACTTGCTGGCCTTCCTGGCCGGATCGGCGGTCGCCTGGGTGATCACGGTGACGACCGTGCACCGGACCAGCCGGGACGAGGCGATCGCCGACCTGCCCGGCTCGCGTGAGATCGGAGCGCGCTGATGAAAGACGTGAACGGGTGGCTGATGGTGCTGTCCTTCCTGCTCGGACTGCTGCTCACCTTCGCGATGATGATCCGTCGCGTCACGCGGGAGGTGCCGGTCACGCACACGGTCGCGGCCGGGGTGCGCGGAACGGCTCAAGCTGCCGGGGCGGCGGCGGGCACGGTGACCGGGAAGATTGAGAGCCTGCTCGAGAAGGAGCCCTACGGTCCGGGTTCGGTCCGGTTCGCCGCCGCCGGCGCGGCGGCTGCGGCGCCCGCGGGTCACCCGATCAAGGGCAACGAGGATTCGATGCTCTACCACACCACCGACAGCCCCTGGTACAAGCAGACCATCGCGGAGGTGTGGTTCGCTGACGAGGATTCCGCAAGCCGGGCCGGCTTCACCCGCTGGGACGCCGGCAAGGGTGCGGCGGCCCTGGTCGCGTCGATCGAGGAGGTGCCGGCCGGCCCGTATGGCAAGGGCTCGGCCGCGCCCGGGGCCGACGGGGGCGGTCCGGCAGGTTGGCCGATCAAGGGCAACGTCGACTCCATGCTCTACCACCCGCCGGACAGCCCGGCTTACAGCGAGACGATCGCCGAGGTGTGGTTCTTTGACGAAGAGACCGCTAAATCAGCGGGATTCGACAAGTGGGACAAGAACTTCCGCTAGATCTCACTGCGTTCGCAGCACGAAGCCCACGCCGCGAACGGTGTGCAGCAGCCGCGGTGCCCCGCCGGCCTCCAGCTTGCGGCGCAGGTAGCCGATGAAGACGTCGACGACGTTGGTGTCGGCCGCGAAGTCATAGCCCCACACCAGTTCCAGTAACTGCGCCCGGCTGAGTACCGCGGTCTTGTGCTCGGCCAGCACGGCCAGCAGGTCGAACTCGCGCTTGGTCAGATCGACGTCGACGCCGTTGACCCGAGCGCGTCGCCCCGGGATGTCGACCTCCAGCGGCCCCACTCCGATGGTCTCCGAGGAGAAGGTCGCCACCGATCCCCGGCGGCGCAGCAGCGCCTTCACCCGGGCCACCAGCTCGGCGAGTACGAACGGCTTGACGAGGTAGTCATCAGCGCCCGCTTCCAGCCCGGCCACCCGGTCATCGACCGAACTGCGGGCCGAGAGCACACAGACGGGCACATCGTTGTCCATCGCGCGCAGTGCGGTGACCACGCTCACCCCGTCGAGAACCGGCATGTTGATGTCCAGCACGATCGCATCCGGCCGGGTTTCGGTCGCACTGCGCAGGGCCTCGGCGCCGTCTGAGGCAGTGGCCACCTCGAACCCGGAAAGCCGCAGGCCACGCTCCAGCGACGCCAGTACGTCCGGATCGTCGTCGACGACCAGGACGCGCGGGGAAGCCGAGGCGCTGTCCATGAAACCCATCTTGCCGGATCGCCGCGCCGGCCGGTGGGAGGCATGGCCGTGACATGATCGGTCAGACAGCTGGCAGAGAGCGAATTCCCACCATGACGACCGGCGCCCACCTGCGGTCGGATGCACCGATCGCGCCGCCACGCGCGCGCGGACGGGCCGCATCCGACCTGCTGCGGCTGCTGCCCTACCTGCTGCCGTACCGGACCCGCTGGATCGCGATGGTGGCCGTCGCAATGACCAGCCTGGTCGCCACCCTGGCGATCCCCCTGATGACCAAGGCCGTGATCGACGGACCGGTGCGGCAGCGCGACCAGAACGGTCTGTGGCTGGTCGGCGGTGTTGCGGTCGCGTTCGGTGTCGCCGAGGCGACGCTGTGGTTCGTCCGGCGCTGGCTGGTGGCGCGGGCGACCATGGGAGTCGAGGCCGATATCCGCAAGGACCTCTACGCCCGGCTGCAGATCCTGCCGATGTCCTTTCACGGACGGTGGCAGTCAGGTCAGCTGCTCTCACGGATCATGAACGATCTCAACGCGATTCGCCGATTCCTGTCCTTCGGTCTGATCTTCCTGGTGCTCAACGGCTTGCAGATCATCGTCGTCACCGCACTGCTGCTGGCGATGTACTGGCCGCTCGGAGTCGTGGTGCTGCTGTCCGTGGTGCCGGTCACCGCCACCGTCCTGCACTTCGAACGCGCCTTCACCGCATTGTCGCGTCAAGCCCAGGATCAGGCGGGTGAGATCGCCACCCATGTCGAGGAGTCCGCGCTGGGACTACGGGCGGTGAAGTCGTTCGGACGCGAGGATTACGTCTACCGGCGGTTCGACACCCAGGCGAGCCAGCTCTTCGACACCCAGATGCGCAAGGTCGCGGTCTCGGCGAAGTTCTGGACCCTGCTCGAGGCGATCCCCAGCGTGACGGTGATCCTGGTACTCGGGCTGGGTGCCTACGCCGCCGGGAGCGGGCTGGTCAGCCTGGGGACGCTCGTCGCCTTCATCACGATGATGCTGTCACTGGTGTGGCCGATCGCCTCGCTGGGCTTTCTGCTGTCGATGACGCAGGAGTCGATGACCGCGGCCAATCGCATCGCCGAGATCTTCGATGCGCCCACCGAGATCACCGACGGTCCCCGCGCCGAGCCGCCCGCGGGCGGTCGGCTTGTGATGGACGATGTCGGGTTCCGCTTCGCCGACGCCGGTCCGGGGGAGTGGGCGCTGCGCCACGTGTCGATCACCGTCGAACCGGGTCAGACCCTGGCCGTGGTGGGCCCGACCGGATCGGGAAAGTCGACGCTGACCGCGCTGCTGCCGCGGCTCTACGACGTCACCGAGGGCCGGGTCCTCATCGACGGCATCGACATCCGCGAACTGTCGCGGTCTGCCCTACGGCGTGTCGTCGCGGTGGCCTTCGAGGACCCGATCCTCTTCTCGATGTCGGTGATCGAGAATCTGACCCTGGGCCGGCCCTCGGACGACCCGGCCGGCGACGCCGAGATCGCCGAGGCGATCGAGGTCGCGGCCGCGCAGTTCGTCTACGAACTGCCCTTCGGGCTGCAGACCCGGATCGGAGAGCAGGGTATGAGCCTGTCCGGCGGTCAGCGCCAACGGCTCTCCCTGGCGCGCGCAATCCTGGCCGCACCGAAGATCCTGGTTCTTGACGACACTCTCTCGGCACTGGATGTGCATACCGAAGCGGCGGTCACCGACGCGCTACGCCGGATACTGCGCGGGGTGACCGGAAGCGGGGTGACCGGAATCGTCGTCGCCCACCGCGCGTCCACCGTCCAACTCGCCGACAAGGTCGCGCTGGTCGATGTCGTCGACGGCGCAGGGACGATCACCGCCGTCGGCACCCACGAGGAACTGCTGGCCACGGTGCCGCGCTATCGGTATCTGCTGGCGGCCGACGACGAAATCGACGACGGCTGCGAGCCGCGGCCGGACTGGGAGGGCGATGGCGATCGCGCGCGCGTGGAGCGTGTCTACGCCGAGGAACGCGAGGAGCAGGCTGCCGCCCGGCTGCCGGCGGATTACGTCATCGTCGAGGGTGGCCTGGGGTGACTACGGCATGGCGCGGCCGCCTGGATGAGGAGTCCGATGATCTGACCGACGGCGAACTGATGTCGGGCGGTCACCAGGCACGCGCCCTGCTCGGCTCACTGCTTCGCCCCTTCGTGCTGACGCTGAGCCTCCTGGTGCTGGTGGTGCTCGCCGAAAACGCTGCGCGGCTTGGTGTTCCGTTGCTGGTCAAGCGGGGTATCGACGAGGCGATTCCACCGCTGCTCGCCGACGGATCCGCGCGTGAGTTGCTCGTCGTCGTCGCCCTTCTGTGTGTGCTCGTCGTGGTCCAGGCGGTGACTCGCCTGGTGTTCCTCAACGTCTCGGGCCGGGTCGGCCAGCAGGTGCTGCTGGAACTGCGCCGTCGGCTTTTCCGGCATTTCCTGCGCCTCGATGTCGCCTTTCACGACCGCTACACCTCCGGCCGGGTGGTCAGCCGCTCCACCAACGACATCGAGGCGATCCAGGATCTGCTGGAAACCGGCTTCGGCGATCTGATCACGGCCCTGCTCACCCTGGCGGGCACCGCGGTCCTGCTGGTGGCTCTCGACGTGCGGCTGGGGCTGATGTGCCTGGCCGCATTCCCTGTCCTGGTCGGGCTGGTGTGGTGGTTCGGCGGAGAGTCGGCCAAGACCTATCGCCGCATCCGGGAGAGTGCGGCACTGGTGATCGTTCAGTTCGTTGAGACGATGACCGGTATCAAAGCGGTGCAGGCCTACCGCCGGGAGCCACGCAATCAGGAGATCTTCGACGGTGTCACCGATGCCTACCGGACCGACAACGAGCGGGCGTTCAAACTGCTGGCCGTGTTCATGCCGTCGGTCAAACTCGTCGGCAACCTGACCACCGGGCTGGTGCTGCTCTACGGCGGCTATCGGGTCCTCCACGACGAGATGACCATCGGCACGCTGACCGCCTTCCTGCTGTATCTGCGGATGTTCTTCGAACCGATGCAGGAGATCTCGGAGTTCTTCAACTCCTTCCAGTCGGCGTCCTCGGCCCTGGAGAAGATCGCCGGTGTGCTGGCCCGCAAACCCGCCATCGCCGACCCGGCCGAGCCGGTCACCCTGGACAGGGTCGCCGGCGAGACGGCTTTGCGCGAGGTGTGTTTCGGGTACCTGCCGGGCCTGCCGGTGCTGTCGGGGATGTCGCTGCAGATTCCGGCCGGGCAGACCGTCGCGCTGGTCGGGGCCACCGGGTCGGGCAAGACCACGATCGCCAAACTGATCGCGCGGTTCTATGACCCGCAGTCCGGCTCGGTCACCCTCGACGGCGTCGATCTGCGTCGCCTGGACCAGGCCGAACTGCGGCGGCACGTGGTGATGGTGACCCAGGAGAACTTTCTGTTCTCCGGGTCGGTCGCCGACAACATCCGCTTCGGCCGGCCGGAGGCCACCGACACCCAGGTGCGGGCCGCCGCGGCCGCCGTCGGCGCCGACGGCTTCATCTCCGCGCTCCCCGAGGGCTATGACACCGACGTCGCCAAACGCGGCGGCCGGCTCAGCGCCGGGCAGCGGCAGTTGGTGGCCTTCGCTCGAGCCTTCCTCGCCGATCCCGCCGTGCTGATCCTCGACGAGGCGACGTCCTCCCTGGACGTCCCCAGCGAACGTCTGGTGCAGCGGGCGTTGCGCACGGTGCTGGCGGACCGCACGGCACTGATCATCGCCCACCGGCTGTCCACCGTCGAGATCGCCGATCGGGTGCTGGTGCTCGAGAGCGGCCGCATCGTGGAGGACGGTTCGCCCGAGTCGCTGATCGGATCCGAGGGCCGGTATGCCGCCCTGCACCAGGCCTGGCTCGACTCGCTGGCCTGACCCGCCCGCGAAACGAGGGGACACTAGAACGGGGGGAGACTGGGGGCGTGGCGCGTTTCGCGGATCGAGCCGACGCCGGCCGGCGCTTGGCCGAACGACTGCGCGACTGTCTGGGCCCGCAGCACGACACCGATCTGCACGATGCCGACCTGCTGGTGCTCGGCCTGCCGCGCGGCGGTGTTCCGGTCGCCTACGAGGTGGCCAAGGCCCTGAGCGTTCCGCTGGACGTCCTGGTGGTGCGCAAGCTCGGCGTTCCCCACCACCCGGAACTGGCGTTCGGCGCGATCGGCGAGGACGGGGTGCGCGTCCTCAACGAGTCGGTGCTGCAACGGTGCGGGGTGAGTGCCGCAGACGCGGCCGCGGTCCAGACCGCCGAGCACGACGAGTTGCAGCGGCGGGTTCGCCGCTACCGGGGCGATCGCGCGGGTGCGGCCGTGGCCGGCCGGACCGTGCTGATCGTGGACGACGGGTTCGCCACCGGCGCCACCGCCAAGGCGGCCGCTCTGGTCGCCCGGGCCAAGGGCGCACGGCGGGTGGTTCTGGCCGCCCCGATCGGCTCCGCCGACACCGTCGCCGCGTTGCGCGAGGTCGCCGACGACGTGGTGTGCCTGACCATGCCCATGGGATTTTTCGCCGTCGGTCAGGGCTACCGCGACTTCGGTCAGACCTCCGACGCCGAGGTGTGCGCACTGCTCGAGGCGGCGCGGCGCGCCCGTTGAGCCGCGGGCGCCTCAGCCGCGGTTGAGCACCAGAATCGCGACGGAGAGCACCAGCACCGACAGCGCCGGCAGGAACTTCGACGCCGGATCTTTGGCCTTGGCGTGCATGGCCAGCGCGCCGACCATCAACCCCGCGACGATCAGGGCCGGGATGGGGACGAGTCGGGGCACCCAGATGCCGATGATCAACAGCACGCCCGAGACGATCTTCAGCCCGCCGACCATGTAGAAGGTCCACTCGGGCAGTCCGTAGACGGCGAACTCCTCCTTGAGCGACTGCGCCGCGCCGCCGCGGTACGCCGTCGCCGACCGGGCCCGAACCAGCCAGACGTTGAGAAGCCCGAGTCCGACGATGACTTGAAGTACGCTGGATACAACGTGGGTAGACATGGGGCGCCCTTGCTGCCGAATTGTGTCGCTTGAATGGACGATATCCGATCGGAACGGTATGGGCGCGATCTACGAGGTACTGAAAATAGTCTCCATCGCCGCGTTTCTCTTCTACGGCGTGCGGGTGCTCTTCGCCAACGCGATGGCCGAGGAGTTCAAACGCTACGGTCTGTCCCAGTTCCGCAAGCTGACCGGCGTTTTGGAGGTCCTGGGCGCGCTGGGGCTTCTCGCCGGCTACGTCGTGCCCGGCCTGGTCATCGCGGCCTCGGGCGGGCTGACCCTGCTGATGGCCCTGGGCGTCGGGGTGCGCTTTCGCTCCGGAGACTCCGTCGGCGAAGCCCTGCAGGCCCTCGCCATGTTCGCGGTGAACCTGTTCATCTTCGTCTACGCGCTCCGCTTCGCCGGCCACTAGGGCGCTTCGGGGCCGGCCGACCCCCGAAGCCCGGACAGTAGGCTGGTGTCCCATGATCGGAATCGACCGCGTCGGCGACGTGACCACCCTCGAGTTGCAGCGACCCGAACGACGCAACGCACTGAACTCCGAACTGGTCGACGCGTTGCGCGAGGCGGTGGAGAAAGCCGCGGCCGACAACGTCCGGGCCATCGTCCTGACCGGGTCGGGCACCGTGTTCTGCGCGGGCGCGGACCTGTCCGGCGACGTGTTCGCCGCCGACTTCCCGGACCGGGCGATCGCGCTCAACAAGGCCATCGACGCCGTTGGGGTGCCGGTGATCTGTGCGGTCAACGGGGCGGCGATCGGCGCGGGTGTGCAACTGGCGATGGTCTGCGACCTTCGGGTGGTCGCACCCGACGCCTACTTCCAGTTCCCGATCGCCAGATACGGCCTGGCCCTGGACAACTGGAGCGTCCGTCGGCTGGCCTCGCTGGCCGGCCACGGCCGGGCCCGGGCGATGCTGCTCGCCGCGGAGAAGCTGGATGCCCAGACGGCGCTGATGACCGGGATGGCCAACCGGATCGGGACGCTGGCTGACGCTCAGGCCTGGGCCGCGGAGATCGCCGGGCTGGCGCCGCTGTCGCTGCAACATTCCAAGCGGGTCCTCAACGACGACGGCGCCTACGAGGACCAGACCGAGGTGCACAAGAACCTCTTCGAGCGGGCATGGAGCAGCCACGACGTGATCGAGGCCCAAGTCGCCCGCATCGAGAAGCGTGCCGCGAGGTTCCAGGGGGCCTGAATCGTGCCCGGTCTCAACGGAAGGGCCGCGGTTCGGCTGGCGGCCGGGACCGCCTCGCTGGCCGCCGGCGGATGGGTGCTGCAGGCGTTGCGGGACACCCCCGCGGCGCTGGGCGCGAACCCGGCTGCGATCCGGGCGGCCGTCGAGGGGTCACCGAACTATCGCGACGGGGTGTTCCACAACCTCGAACCGGCGTCGGCCCTGCGGCTGGACACCGAGGAGAACCGGCTGATCCTCTTCGAGATCTTCTCCAGCCGCAGCCGGAGCCTGCCCGGTGCCGAGATCCCGATGGCCGACGTCGCCGAGGACTCCGGCGCGGCTCCGCTGTCGGCGACCTGGCTGGGGCACGCCACCGCGCTGGTCGAGGTCGACGGTTACCGGATCCTCACCGATCCGGTGTGGAGTGAGCGGTGCTCACCCGCACGCTCGATCGGCCCCCGAAGGCTGCACCCGCCGCCGCTGCCGGTGGAATCGCTGCCGGCGCTGGATGCCGTCGTCATCAGCCACGACCATCACGACCACCTCGACATGCCCAGCGTGCAGAACCTGGCGCGCACCCAGCGGGCGCTGTTCGTCACCCCGCTGGGGGTGGGAGCCCACCTGCGCGCGTGGGGCGTCCCGGCGAGCCGGATCGTCGAACTGGACTGGCACGCCAGCACCGAGATCGGCGAGCTGACCCTGACCTGTACCCCGGCCCGGCACTACTCGGGCCGGTTCCTCTCCCGCAACAACACGCTGTGGGCGTCGTGGGTCATCCGCGGTCCGCGCCATCGCGCCTACTTCGGCGGCGACAGTGGCTACACGGGAACCTTCGCCGACATCGGAGCCGCACACGGTCCGTTCGGTCTGACCCTGCTGCCGATCGGGGCCTACAACAAGGCCTGGCCGGACATCCACATGAATCCGGAGGAAGCGGTGCAATCGCACATCGACCTCAACGGTGACACCAGCGGCGTGCTGGTGCCGATCCACTGGTGCACCTTCCGTCTGGCGCCGCACCCGTGGGCCGAACCGGCCGACCGCTTGGTCGCCGCCGCTGCCGACGCCGGGGTGGAGGTGGCGGTGCCCAGGCCCGGTGGGCGTGTGATTCCCGGGGAGAAATCCGGTGCGGGTGAGGACCCCTGGTGGCGGCTGTGAGGACGCCACGGCTGCTGCTGACACTGGTGTTGATCGTCACCCTGAGCGCGTGCGCGCCGGGGACCGCCCCGCCGCAGCCCGCCGATCAGCCGCCGCAGTTGGCCGCGGCTGTCCCGTTGCCGGACAACGCCGTGGCCAAGGCGGTGGACCGACTCGACGGCATCGCAGATCGTCTGATGACGCAGTCCGGTATCCCGGGCATGGCCGTGGCCGTGGTGCACGGCGGGAAGACTGTGTACGCCAAGGGTTTCGGTGTACGCGACACCACGACGGGGGAGAAGGTGGATCCCGACACGGTGTTCCAACTGGCCTCGCTCTCCAAGTCTCTCGCCGCAACGGTCGTTGCTCATCAGGTCTCGAGCGGCTCGATCGACTGGGACACTCCGGTCGTCGACGAACTCCCGTGGTTCGCGCTGTCGGATCCGGCCATCACCCGGATGGTCACGATCGCGGACTTCTTCGCACATCGTTCCGGGCTTCCCGATCACGCGGGCGACGTGCTGGAGGATCTCGGCTATGACCGTCGGACCGTGTTGGAGCGCATGCGACTGCTGCCGCTCGGCCCCTTTCGGACCACGTTCGCCTACACCAATTTCGGTGTGACCGCCGCCGCCGAGGCGGTGGCGGCAGCCGCGGGCAGGTCGTGGGAGGACCTCAGCCGCGATGTGCTCTACCGGCCGCTCGGCATGGATTCGACCAGTTCGCGGTTCGCCGATTTCGCTGCGCGGACCAACAGGGCGGTGGGGCACGTCAAGGTGGGCGACTCCTATCAGCCGCGCTACACCCGCAATCCCGATGCGCAGGCACCGGCGGGCGGTGTCAGCTCGTCGGTCAACGACTTCGCCCACTGGCTGATGATGATGCTCGCCGACGGGCGCTACAACGACACCCGACTGATCGGCCCGGCGGCGTTGCTGCCCGCGCTGACCCCGCAGACGGTCTCCAGCGCGCCCGAGCAGCCCGCCGAACGCGCCGGTTTCTACGGATACGGCTTCAACATCAGCACCTCGGCGGCCGGCCGGGTGCACCTCAGCCACTCCGGGGCGTTCCTGGTCGGGGCGGCCACCACCTTCGTCATCATCCCCGACGCCGACGTGGCGATCGTCGCGCTGACCAACGCCGCCCCGACGGGCGTGCCGGAGACGCTGACGGCGCAGTTCACCGATCTGGTGGAGTTCGGCGAGATCCGCCAGGACTGGGCAGGTCTCTACCGGGAGGCGTTCGCCGAAATCGACGCACCCCTCGGCGAACTGGCCGGGAGGCAACCCCCGGCCGATCCCGCGCCGGCCCGCCCCCTGCAGGCCTATGCCGGACGCTATGCCAACGACTATTTCGGCCCGGCGGTCGTGACCGACGACGGCGGCACGCTCACCGTCGCACTGGGCGCGCGCCCGCACACCTTCGGCCTGACCCACTGGGACGGCGACGTCTTCACTTTCGCGCCCGGTTCGGAGAATGCGCCGCCCGGGAGCGTCTCGGCCGCGACATTCGGCGCCGGCACGCTGAGGCTGGAACTGTTCGACGCCGGCAGCCTGGGAACCTTCACCCGATGAGCGTGAACATCGCCGCGGGTCTTTCCGACGCCGAGGTGGCCGCCCGGGTCGCCGACGGCAAGACCAACGACGTGCCCACCCGCGCCTCGCGCAGCGTGGCCGACATCGTGCGGGCCAACGTGTTCACCCGCATCAACGCCATCCTCGGGGTGCTCTTCGCCATCGTGCTGGCCACCGGTTCGCTGATCAACGGCCTGTTCGGGCTGCTCATCATCGCCAACAGCGGGATCGGCATCATCCAGGAACTGCGCGCCAAGAAGACGCTGGACAACCTGGCCATCATCGGCCAGGCCCGCCCTAGTGTGCGGCGGCAGTCCGGCACGGTCGACCTGGCGCCCAACGAGGTGGTCCTCGATGACGTCATCGAGATCGGGCCGGGGGATCAGATCGTGGTGGACGGCGAGGTCCTCGAGGCCGGCGCGCTGGAGGTGGACGAATCGCTGCTGACCGGCGAAGCCGACCCGATCGCCAAGGCACCGGGTGACCCGGTGATGTCGGGCAGCTTCGTGGTCGCCGGAGCGGGCGCCTACCGGGCCACCAAGGTCGGCCGGGAAGCCTACGCTGCCCGTCTGGCCGAGGAGGCCAGCAAGTTCACCCTGGTCAAATCCGAACTGCGCAGCGGTATCAACAAGATCCTGCAGTTCATCACCTACCTGCTGCTGCCGACCGGGCTGCTGATCATCTACACCCAGCTGTTCCTGACCAACGTCGGCTGGCGCGAATCGGTGCTGCGGATGGTCGGCGCCCTGGTGCCGATGGTGCCCGAGGGCCTGGTGCTGATGACCTCGATCGCGTTCGCGGTCGGCGTCATCCGGCTCGGCCGGCGCAAGTGCCTGGTTCAGGAGCTGCCCGCGATCGAGGGCCTGGCCAGAGTCGACGTGGTGTGCGCGGACAAGACCGGCACCCTGACCGAGAACGGTATGCGCCTGGCGCAGCTCACCGAGTTGGGTGCATCCATCGAGTCGCCGGAGACGGTCCTGGCCGCGCTCGCCGCCGACGACACCCGGCCCAACGCCAGCATGCAGGCCATCGCCGAGGCATATCCGAACTCACCCGGGTGGCAGGCGACAGCCACCGCGCCGTTCAAGTCAGCCACCAAATGGAGCGGGGCATCCTTTGGCGCACAGGGCAACTGGGTGATCGGAGCTCCCGACGTGCTGCTCGACCCGGACTCGCCGGTGGCCGAGCAGGCCGAGCAGATCGGTGCGCGCGGGCTTCGGGTCCTGCTGCTAGCGTCCTGCGAACACCCCGTCGACAGTCCTGTCGCGCCAGGCCGGGTGACTCCGGTTGCCCTGGTTGTCCTCGAACAGCGCATTCGCCCCGACGCCCGCGACACCCTGGAGTACTTCGCCTCCCAGAATGTGGAGATCAAGGTGATCTCCGGGGACAACGCCGTGTCGGTGGGCGCGGTCGCCGATTCGCTCGGACTGCACGGCGAGACCCTGGACGCCCGTCGGCTGCCCGACGAGCCCGACGCTCTGGCCGAGACCATGGAGACCTGCACCACCTTCGGGCGGGTGCGCCCGGACCAGAAGCGGTCGATGGTGCACGCCCTGCAGGCGCGCGAACACACCGTCGCGATGACCGGCGACGGGGTCAACGACGTCCTCGCGCTCAAGGACGCCGACATCGGTGTCGCGATGGGGTCGGGCAGCCCCGCCTCGCGCGCGGTCGCCCAGATCGTGCTGCTGGACAACAAGTTCGCCACCCTGCCCTACGTCGTCGGCGAGGGCCGGCGGGTGATCGGCAACATCGAACGGGTCTCCAACCTGTTCTTGACCAAGACCGTCTACTCGGTGCTGCTGGCTCTGGCGGTCGGACTGGCCGGCGTCGGAGCCAAGCTGCTGGGCACCGATCCGCTGCTCTATCCGTTCCAGCCGATCCACGTCACCATCGCAGCCTGGTTCACCATCGGCATACCGGCGTTCGTGCTCTCACTCGCCCCCAACAACGAGCGGGCCCGGCCGGGGTTCGTGCGACGCGTGATGACCTCCGCGCTGCCCAGCGGGGCGGTGATCGGTGCGACGACCTTCGCCTCCTACCTGATCGCTTACCGCGGCAGCGACGCCGACACCGTCCAGCAGAACCAAGCCTCCACCGCTGCGCTGATCACCTTGCTGATCGGCGCGCTGTGGGTGCTGGCCGTGGTGGCCCGGCCCTACCAGTGGTGGCGGGTCGGTCTGGTCGCGGTCTCGGCGGTGGCCTACGTGGTCATCTTCAGCCTGCCGCTGGCCCGCCGGACCTTCCTGCTCGATCCGTCCAACCCCGAGGTGACCTCGGCCGCGCTGGGGTTGGGCCTGCTGGCGGCGGTGCTGATCGAGGCGGTGTGGTGGATCCAGGGTCGTCTGCTCGGTGAACCCCGGAATTTGTGGCGCACCGGGCCGTAAGGTTCGTCGTGACCCCAACGGACCACAACAGAAAGGCCCCGACGATGTCGTTTATCGACAAGGCCAAGGAAACCATCAGCGAGAACATCGACAAGGTCGAGGCGGCGATCGACAAGGCCGGCGACCTCATCGACGAGAAGACCGGCGGCAAGTTGTCCGAGGCGGTCGACAAGGTTCAGGACGCCGCCCACTCCGCGGTCGACAAGGTCCAGGGTGCGGCGAACACCGCCGCGGACAAGGTTGACCCCCCGCAGTAGCCGTGGCGAAAGTCTCGGTATCGGTCGACGTTCCGCTACCACCCGAACAGGCATGGCAGCACGCCTCCGACCTTTCCCGGTA
Source organism: Mycobacterium sp. (assembly GCA_018882965.1). Classification (GTDB taxonomy): domain Bacteria; phylum Actinomycetota; class Actinomycetes; order Mycobacteriales; family Mycobacteriaceae; genus Mycobacterium. Next base: position 36,858 of record VEQY01000014.1, read on the forward strand.
CAAGGAGTGGCTGACCATCCACCGGGTGTGGCGCTCGGTGCTTCCCGAAAACCTGGACAAGGGCACCGTGGTGGAGTCCATCGTCGAGGTCAAGGGCATGCCCAGCCGGATCAGATGGACCATCGTGCACTTCAAGGCACCCGAGGCGATGACCCTTGACGGCGTGGGGGTCGGGGGAGTGAAGGTCAAGCTGGTCGGAAAGGTCCGGCCGGCGAAGGACGATCCATCGGGGTCGGTCGTCTCGATGGACGTCCACCTCGGTGGGCCCGCACTGTTCGGGCCGATCGGCATGGTGGTGGCCGCAGCGCTGCGAGGCGACATCCGGGCGTCGCTGGAACGTTTCGTGACGGTGTTCGCCGCCGAGTGAGCCGACCGTAGACTGCCGTGATGGCCAGACGCTACGAGTGTGGGGTCGACTTCGCCGCGGTCGACGCGATCGACTTCCACACCCATGTCGAGGTCGATTCCTCGGGGCACTGCGCCTATGACGCCGGGCTGGCCGAGGCCACCCGGCGCTACTTCAAGCTCGGCGCAGACGACCTGATGCCGATCGACGAACTCGCCGAGAGCTATCGTCGGCACAACGTCGCCGCGGTGGTGTTCACCGTCGACGCGCAGACGGCCACCGGGCACCGGCCGAACTCAGTCGACGAGCTGGTGAGCGGCGCGGCGCGCAACAACGACATCCTGATCCCGTTCGGCAGCGTCGATCCGTGGACCGGGGACGCCGCGGTGCAGCGGGTGCGCGAACTGGTGGAGCGCCGCGGTGTGCGGGGGTTCAAGTTCCACCCGAGCCTGCAGGCCTTCGAACCCAACGACCGCAGGTTCTATCCGATTTACGAGGCGATCGCCGACGCGGGCGTGCCCGCGCTCTTCCACACCGGCCAGACCGGTCTGGGTTCGGACCTGCCCGGGGGATACGGGATCAAGCTGCGCTACTCCGACCCGATGCTGCTCGACGACGTCGCCGCCGACTTCCCGGACCTGACCATCGTGATGGCCCACCCGGCGGTGCCCTGGGTGGACGCGCAGATCGCCATCGCCTCCCACAAGGCGAACTGCTACATCGACCTGTCCGGATGGGCGCCGAAATACTTTCCGCCGCAGCTGGTTCGCGCCGTCGGGCGCCACCTGCGCACGAAGGCCCTCTTCGGCACCGACCATCCCTACATCACCCTGGATCGGTGGCGCCGCGAGTTCGACGCGCTGGGCGTCAAACCCGAGGTGGTGCCGCTGATCCTCAAGGAGAACGCGCTGCGGGTGCTCGGGGTCAGCGACCGCTAGCCCGACGTCTCGCGCGCCGGCCGCACCGGTCCGGTGCGCTGTCCACGACGCAGCGTTTCCAGCAGCTCGTTGTAGGGCCCGACCAGATAGGCCGTGTCGCCGGCGCGCAGCGGGGCGTCCCCGCCGGGGTGTACCTCGGCGATCACCCCGTCGCGCTCGACGGCGATGACCCTGGTCTGGGTGGACAGCTCGACGGCTCTCGCGCCGTCGAGCTCACTGCCGGGCTGCACCCGGACCCCGCCGACCATGAAGGAGTTCTGACCGACCGAGAAGGTGCCGAGCACTTCCAGGCCCATCGCCGCGCCGATGAACCACGGCGTCGCGAGATCGACGGTGGAGCGTACGTGCTCGAAACCGAAGCGATGCCCTACCGCCTTGCCGAGCGTGCGGTCATAGATCCGCAGCACGATCGGGCCGCGTCCCGGGTGGGCGCCCGAGCCCTCGCGGGGTCCGATCATCTCGCGCAGCACGATGCCGGTCTCGATGTTGACCATGTCGTCCTCGGTCAGCACGGCGACCGCTCGGGCGCGTACGGCGCCGGCAGCGGCCAGCGTGGTGCGCAGCGTCGCATCGCCGAGAATGACCGGAACGTTGAGCTCGGCAGCGGTCGACAGGTAGCGGCTGCCCTCGTCGCGTTCGATGGCCACCACGTCGTAGCCGGACTCCTTGAGCAGGCCCGCCACCCTGACCCCGAACGACCCGACGCCGACGATGACGAAGTGGTCGCGCAGGTGGCTGACCCGCTGACGGTTGGCCGCCTGGGAGATGCGCCGCGAGAGCAGCACGTCGGCGATGAAGGCGACCAGGATGGCGTTGGTGGCCACGCCGCTGAGCATCATCACCACCCCCCACAGCCGCAGCCAGACCGGCTGCTCGGTGAAGCTGAAGTCGCCGTAGCCGACGGTGGTCAGGGTCTCGGTGGCGAAGGACAGTGCGTCCATCAGCCCGAAACCGGAATCCTGATAGGCCAGTTTGAGGATGACGGCCGAGCCGATCAGCAGGGTCGCCGCCAGCGCCAGCGCACGGTAGAACATCGGGTTGACGTCGTCGTGGAAGGCGCGCGCGGCGTCGATGACGCGGACCGCCCACGGCCGCCGCGGCGAGGAGACAGGCGCGTCGGTGACCAGGATTCCCTGCCGGGTCAGCTCGCCGGCCTGGCCGATGACCGCTGTCCAATCGCCCTCGTAGAGCCGGTCGTCGAGCCCCGGACAGGCGATGACCTCGCCGGGCGTGGGTGAGAGATCCCCGCGGATGACCGCCACCGGCAGTACCTGCCCGTAGAGTTCGCCCACGCTGCCCGCCCGGGGGGCCGACGCACCGGACACCAGGAAGTCCAGCGACCTGACCCGGATTGTGTGCGCCGTGCGGCCCAGCAGCGCCTCGACGACCGACGGAGCGGCCAGATCGGCGACGTCGAGCACGGCTCCGGCCTCGTTGCCGTCGTTCATCGCCTGGCGCAGCACGGAGTTGGCCAGCCGCGCGACCACCCGCACGTTCGGGTTGGCGCGCCGGGCCAGCAGCGCGACTTCGAGGTTCAGGGAGTCGTCGGGGGAGACGCAGATCACCGCCTGGGCGTTCGACACTCCCGCCGCAGCCAGGTCGGCCGGCGAGCGCAGCGTCACCACGGTCAGCTCGGCGTCATTGAGCACGTCGATGATCCGTCGCGCCAGAGCATCGTCACCGCAGACGATGATGTGATCGCGCATGAGAAAACGGTACGTGGACTACCTGCCGGTTAGGGTTTTATTCCATGGCACGGCTGCGTCCCGGGTGGTTGGTCGCGCTGTGGTCGGCCGCCCTGGGCGTCAGCGCCTGGCTGCCCTGGCTGACCACCTCCACCGGGGGTGGTGGACGCGCCAGCGCCATCGGCGGTGCGCTGGGCAGCATCGTGCTGCCCGCGCGGTTCGGCCCGGGGCAGCTGATCGTGCTGCTGTCCTCGGTGCTGGTCGTGCTGGGTGCGATGACCGCTCGCGGGCTGTCGCCGCGGCTCTCGGCCGTGGCCGCCCTGCTCCTTTCGGTCCTGGTGGTCATCTTGACCTGGTGGTACTACCACGCCAACGTGCGTCCACCGGTGAGCGCCGGGTACGGGTTGTATCTGGGCGCGCTGTTCGCCGTGGCCGCCCTGATCTGCTCGGTGTGGGCGGTGCTCGCTGCGGTGCTGCGGTCCTGAGGGCCGCGGCCGGTAGGCTGTGGCGGTTTGGGAAGGCAAAGCGGAAGGGGAAGCTGACGTGCGCGCAACGAGACCATCCGGGGCGGCAAGGGCCGTCGCGCTGGTGGCCGCGGCCGCACTGGCGCTGGCGGGCTGCGCCAACCAGGGCACGCCCGACGCCGGCAAGTGCGAGACGGTGTCGGCACCGCTGTCCGACGTCCCGACGCGCACCGACCAGGAACCCAAGATGCGCTTACCGGTGCCCCCGGGCTGGGAGCGCACCACCAAGAACGACAACGAGTCCATCCGTTTCGCCATCCGCAACAACACCCTCACGGCCGAGGACTTCACTCCCACCGCGGTGATCACTCTGCAGCAGGTGAGCACCAGGACCGGGAAACCCGAGAAGGTCCTCCAGGGGCAGAGCGATCAGCTCGCCGAGAAGCTGAAGCTGACGGATATGAAGGCCACGCCCACCGCGGTGTGCGGCGCGCCGGCGCTGTCAAGCTCGTACGTCGCACCCGAGGTCGCGCTCGGTCCGAAGCTGCCCAAGATCCCGCCGCGCACAGCCACCTCGCTGGCCACGGCGTACCGGGCGGGGGACACCTACTACGTGGCGACGCTGACCGTGCAGACCACCAAGCCGGACAATCCGACCTATCAGCAGGATTCGGCGACGATCCTCAAGGGCTTCCAGCTACTGCCGCCGAAGTGAGACCGGCCTACAGGCCGACGGCCGCCGCCGCGCAGTCCGTCTCGCGCCAGCGGCGCAACTCCGAACCGGCCACCCACGTCGAATGGGTGCCGCTGGAGATGCGTTCGGGCAGCGCGATCGTGCACACCGGGCCGTCCTCCAGGCGGGCGGCGTCGAACACCAGGCAGTAGGAGGCGTCGGCGGTCATATCGGTGGTCAGCGTCACCAGGTAGCCGTCGTCCTCGCCGCGGCTACCGACCCGCGGCGCCATCGCCGTCTCGCTGCCGTAGACGCCCTCGGCGAACCGGTAGTGCTGCTCGGTTCCGGTCCTGACGTCATGGCGCACCAGGCCGTCGAACAGGAACCAGCCGGGCTTGCCGGTCGCGGCATAGGAGTAGCGGTAGGGCTCGCCGGACCGGGTGGCGTTGATCATCCCGAATTCGGAGATGGTGTCGCTCAGCGGTTGTTCGGAGACCGTCCCGGTGACCAGGTTGAGCCGCCAGCGGTGCAGACGGGACTGCATCCGGTCGAGGGCGAGGAAGCGGAACGCGCGCTGCCACTTGTCTCCGGTGCCGTCGTCGGCGGGTTCGGGATCGCCCTGGAAGAAACCGTCGAGCACGATCTCGTCACCGTCCTCATAGGCGTTGACGAAATGCAGCACGAAGGTGGGCTCGGCTTCGAACCAGCGGATGTCGCGTTGGGAACCGCGCCGGGGGATCACCGCGAATCGCGACGGCATGTCGCGGTGGAACTTGGGGATGTGCAGCCCGCGCTCGAGCAGTTCGGGCTCCCAGAACAGCGGGAAGTCGTTGAGGATCACATAGTTTCGGGTGAACGCCATGTCGTGCGGCAACCGCGGACCCGGTAGCGGCACGTCGATGTAGTCCACCAGTTCGTTGTCGGCGCTGACCACCCCGTAGTGCAGATAGGGGGCGTCCTTGCTGTAGTTGAAGAACAGCAGTTCGCCGGTGCGATCATCGACCTTGGGGTGTGCCGAGACGCCCCACTCGAACGGGAAGCCCCCGTTCCAGGTCTCCTTGCCCAGTGTGTCGGCCGTGTAGGGGTCGAGGCGGTAGAGGTCACCGCACTGGTAGAAGCTGGTCAGCGCGACGCCGCGGTGCACCACGACGTCGGTGCTGGAGGCGTCCTTGAGCAGGGTGCGTGCGCCCCAGCCGTGATCGGTCTTGGCCAGCGCGGGTGGTTCGGCCAAACCCGGCCACAGCGTCTCGCCCGCCTGTTGCTCGGCCTCGAACGCCTCGGTACGGATGAACCTGTTGCGGTAGAAGGCGGTCCCGTCCCGGAACCCGACGACGTGCACCATGCCGTCGCCGTCGAACGGGTGATAGGACTTCAGCGCCGGATGCAACGGGTTCTCGGTGTTGCGCAGATAGATCCCGTCGAGATCGGCGGGGATCTCACCCTGCACGGTGATGAGGTCGTCGGCGTTCCACTCGGTGGTCTGCGGGCGCCACGGACCGGTGCGGTAGGGGTGGTCGTCGTCCTCGGGCAGCGTCGAGAGGAACTTGCCGACGATCTCGGTGTTCATCGGGGGCTGTCCATCAGGCGGCCTGCCCGCCGGACCCGATGACGAAGCTGACCGTGGTGGCGGTGCTGCCGCCGAAGTTCAGCGTGCCGAATCGCCGCGCGCCGCCGACCTGGTAGTCACCGGCCAGATCGCTGACCTGTTTTGCGGCGTCGAGCATCATCCGCACGCCCGATGCCCCGACCGGGTGGCCGCCGCCGATCAGACCGCCGGAGGGATTGATGGGCAGCCGGCCCCCGAGTTCGATCTCACCGCCCTCGATCGCCTTCCAGGATTCGCCCGGCCCGGTGAGCCCGATGTGGTCGATCGCCACGTACTCACTGGGGGTGAAGCAGTCGTGCACCTCGAAGCCGTCGAGGTCGTCCAGGCCCACCCGTGCGCGGCCGAACGCGTCGTGCACGGCCGCGCGCACGTGCGGCAGAACGTAGGGGTTGGCGGCGTCCCGGTCGAGTTTCTGGCGCAGCCCCAACCCCACCGTGCGGTGCCCCCAGCCCTCGATACGGCCGATCGGGCGCACCCCGGGATGCTCGCGCAGGAAGTCGTCGCCCACCAGCACCACGCCCGCGCCGCCGTCGGTCATCTGACTGCAGTCGAAGCGGCGGATGCGGCCCTCGATGGGCGGGTTGACGACGTCGTCGTCGCCGACCGTGGCCAGATCGGGCACCCGCCAGTCGCGCGTCTGGGCGTTGGGGTTGCGCTTGGCGTTGGCGAGGTTGATGGCGGCGATCGCGCGCAGGTGGGCGTCCTCGATGCCGAAGCGGCGGTCGTACTCCTCGGCGACCTCGGCGAACATCGAGGGCCAGAGGAACGTCGCCTCGGCGCCCTCGTGCCCGGTCCAGGCCGCCGCGCCGAGGTGCTCGGCGGCGACGTCGCCGGGAACGGTCTTCTCCAGTTCGAGTCCCACCACCAGCGCGGTGCGATAGTTGCCCGCCCGCAGGTCGGCCATCGCCGCCAGTGCGGCCACACTGCCCGACGCGCACGCCGCCTCGTGACGGGTGGCCGGGGTATCCCAGAGACCGGGGTGCACGGTGGCCGGCATGGCGCCGAGGTGGCCCTGGCGGGCGAACATCTCGCCGAACGCATTGCCGACATGGACGACGTCGATGTCGGCGGCGTCGATCATCGACTCGGCCAGGGTGTGATCGACGACCTCGCGGGTCAGGGCGGCGAAGTCACGGCCCTCCCGGGTGAGGTTGCGCGCGAAATCGCTCTGATATCCCCCGAGGATCCAGACGCTGCCGGTCACACCGGCGATGATACGGCCCGTGATACGACCCGTGATACGACTAGTGTCGGTGCGGCGTACGCACCGACACTGGGAAGGCCCGACCATGCGATCACCTGCCGTGCACCGGATCGGGCTCGTGCTCGGATCCGTGGCCCTCACCGCCATGGCGGTGACGACGGCCTGCAGCGCCCAGTCCGACCGGGGACCCGCGCAGTCGACCCCGGTGCCCACTGAGAAGGGCTCGGTGCTCACGCCCGCGCCGCAGTTCCCGACCACCGCGCAACCACGAAATTGACCGGGTAGGTTTCGGCTGTGGGGCAAACGGGTCATCGGTCCCGCGGAGCCCGCCCGGCGCGCGCGGTGGACATCGCCGGCTGGACCCAGCGCTTCGACCTGTTGTCGGATCCCAACCGGCTGGAGATCCTGCTCAGCCTGCACCGCGCTCCGGGCATCTGCGTGGGGGAGTTGGCCGCCGCGGTGGGCCGCTCGGAGAACGCGGTGTCCCAGGCGTTGCGCGTGCTGCGCCAGCAGGGCTGGGTCACCTCCACCCGGGTGGGCCGTCAGGTCAACTACGAACTCGCCGACCAGACCGTGCACGATCTGCTGCACTGGATCGGCGCCGACCACTAGCGCCTCGGCTGAAAGCCATCTGAATATCTGAACATCTAGACAGATGGCGACGGCCGGACTTAGCCTGCACGGGTGAGCTCGACGACGCTGGCGATGCACATGAGCGACGGCCTCGTCACCGCTCCGACCTCGCTGCTGTTCGCAGCCATCGCCGCTGTGGGCCTGGCGGTGTGCGCCCGACGGGCACGCGGTGAACTCGACGAACGCACGGTGCCGCTGGCCGCGCTGGTGGCGGCGTTCGTCTTCGCGGCGCAGATGGTCAACTTCCCGATCCTGCCCGGCGTCAGCGGTCATCTGCTCGGCGGCGCGCTGGCCGCGATCCTCGTCGGGCCCTTCACCGGAGCGCTGTGTGTCGCGATCGTGCTGGTGATGCAGGCGCTGGTGTTCGCCGACGGCGGCGTGACCGCGCTGGGCACCAACATCACCAACATGGCGCTGATCGGGGTGGCCGCGGCGTTCGCGACGGCGTTCGCCGGTGCCGCCGTGCTGCGTCGCGGTGACCCCGGCCGGCTCACCGCGCGGGTCGGTGCGGTGGCCTTTTTCGCCGCGGTTGTCGGAACCGTCTGTGCCGCAACCGGCTTCGTCGTCCAATACTGGATTGGTGGAGCCGTGCCCTCGTCGCTGCCGGCGGTCACGGGCTATCTGCTGGGCACCCACCTACTCATCGGTGTCGGGGAGGGCGTCATCACCGCGGCGACGGTGATGGCGGTGGCGCGCGCCCGGCCCGATCTGGTCTACCTGTTGCGCACCCGGCCACTCACGGCTGAGGTGACCGCGTGAGCGGCCGCAGGTTCCGGCTCGCCTTCCTTCTCGCCATACTCGCCGTCGCGGGCGGTTTGTCTTACCTGTCCAGCTCCAGTCCCGACGGCTTGGACTCGGCCACGATGCGGGGCTGCGAGATCGCCGACGTGGGTGGCGCCGAGCACCTCTCCGGGCAGTGCATCGCGCAGAGCGCACGCGACCACGGCCTCGCCGCGTCCCCGCTCGCCGACTATTCGGTCGCCGGCATCGAGGGAAGCGGCGGGGTGGCTGGAGTGATCGGAGCCTTGGGCACCCTCGCCCTCGCCGGCGCCGTCTTCTGGCTCATCGCGCGCACGCGGTCGCGGCGGGCCGGCGCCGACTCCGGGATCTGAGCGTGGGCGGCGGTCACGCTCATCCGTTCTACCGCGACGGTCACTCGGCGGTGCACCGCCTGGCCGCCGAAATCAAGGTCGTGGCACTGGTGCTCTTCGTGCTCGCGGTGGTCGCCACACCCCGGGAGGTTTTCTGGCCCTTCGGGGTTTACGCGCTGATCCTGCTGACGGTGTGGCGGGCGGCGTCGATCCCCCTGGGGTGGATCGTGCCGCGGATGGCCATCGAGATCCCCTTCGTGATCCTCGCGGTGCTGCTGCCCTTCGCCGAGGGCGGCGAGCGTGTCGAGGTGGCCGGGATGTCGCTGTCGGTGTCAGGTCTCTACGCCGCGTGGGGCATCGTCGCCAAAGGCTCCCTCGGGGTGGCCGCGTCGCTGACGCTGGCGGCGACGACCTCGGCGCGCGAGCTGCCGCTGGCGCTGTCGCGTCTGCGGGTACCCGCCCTGCTCACCTCGGTGCTGACGCTGATGATCCGCTACATCGACGTGCTCACCGCCGAGGCCGGCCGGATGCGCACCGCGCGGCTCTCGCGCGGGGACAACCCCCGCGCCCTGCATCAGGCCGTGGCGATCGCCACCGGCCTGGGCGCGCTGTTCCTGCGGTCCTACGAACGCGGCGAGCGGGTCTACGCGGCGATGCTCTCCCGCGGCTTCGACGGTCACATCCCGGCCCTGGTGCTCGGCCCCGGCGACGCGGCCCGGGCCCCGGCGCGCCAGTGGGTGGCGGCCCTGCTGCCGGCGGCGGCCGCCGCAGTGGTGGCGGTCGCGGTGTGGGCGGTGCGGTGACGGCGGCGGTGCGGGTCACCGGCCTGCGGCACGTCTACCCCGACGGACACCGCGGGCTCGACGGCGTCGATCTGACCGTGCAGGCCGGCGAGCGGGTGGCGGTGCTCGGCCCCAACGGGGCGGGCAAGACGACCCTGATGCTTCATCTCAACGGCGTGCTCAGCCCGTCCTCGGGCACGGTCACGATCGGCGGGACGGCGCTTGCCCGGGAGAGCCTGCGCCAGATTCGCCAGCGGGTCGGCCTGGTCTTCCAGGATCCCGACGACCAGCTGTTCATGCCGACCGTCGCCCAGGACGTCGCCTTCGGGCCGGCCAACTTCGGGGTGCGCGGGCAGGAACTCGCCCAGCGGGTGGGCGCCGCGCTGCAGGCCGTCGGGTTGACCGGTCAGGGCGAGCGTCCGCCCGCGCACCTGTCGGCAGGCGAGCGCCGCCGGGCCGCGCTGGCCACCGTGCTGGCCTGCCGCCCGGAGGTCCTCGTCCTCGACGAGCCGTCAGCCAACCTCGATCCGGTGGCCCGGCGCCACCTCGCCGAGACGCTGATGACGCTCGACACCACCCTGCTCATCGTCACCCACGACCTGCCCTACGCCGCCCAGCTGTGCACGCGCGCGGTGGTGATGGACGCCGGGGTGGTCGTCGCCGACGGGGAGATCGGCGCCATCCTGGCCGACACCGAGTTGCTGGCGCGCCATCGCCTCGAACTGCCGTGGGGATTCGATCTCTCCATGCTGCGCCCAACCTGAGCGCAGCATGCGGCGTTGCTGAAAAGCACCGGGGATATCGCCGGTCTGTGGTAGCTGTCCTCTTAGTCGTTTGCGGCGAGGAGCTGGATCGCGTCCGTCCGCAGTGGGGATCTTGATCGAGGAGGGTCAGGGGCATGGGTGAGTCTTCCGGAAAGCATTCCCTCGACAATCGATCGCAGAGTCGCGCCCTGCCGGCGCCCGCCCGGAGCCGCCCGTCCCACTACATAGGCCGGGTCGGGGCACTGGCGGTCGCCCTCGGTGTGGGCACCGCGATCATGGGATGGGCGGCGGTCGCACCGGCCGACACCGGCACCGACACCGCAGCCGGATCCGCCGAGCAGGAGTCGACGAACGCGGGCGGCCAGGGGACCGCCGCGGACAAGGGCCAGGCCCGCCGCGCCGCGCGCGACGCCAGCCGGAGTGCCGCACCCGCGCCCGCAGCCGAGATTCCGGCCGGAGCGACGGACAGCCGGGCGGCGTCGCCCGCACGCCGACCGGGAGGGCTGCGGCCGACCAGTACTCAACCGCGCGACACCGGGTCGCCGCTCCCGGCCGGCGCGCCGCAACGCCCCTCGCCGGTGATCGACGCCGGCGACCCGCCGGTCTCGGCCGCGCTGGCCGGCATCGTCGCCGCCGATGACGGCGGAGCCGGCGTGGTAGCGGCCGGCCCTGACGTCGTCGCGGCGGCGGTCGCGGCGGAGGCGCCGGCGATGACGGCGGGCGCGCAGTCAGCGTCGGCAGCCGACGGTTCCGCACTGACCGTGCTCGGTGAGGGCGGCGGCGACGCACCCCTGCTCGCCCCGCTGGCGTGGGCCACGCTGGCGGCGGCGCGGCGGGAAGACCTCGCCGGGGCGGCACCGGCAGCCGCGGTCGGGACTGGGCAGGCAGCCCAGAGCACCGACGGGCTCGGGGCCACCACCGCATCGATCACGGGCTTGAACCCCAGCTCGGGTCTTGTCGGTGCGACGTTCCAGATACTCGGTAACAACTTCCCGGCGAAAGGCACGCAGAAAGGGCAGATCAAGAGCATCCAATTCTGCGGGGATGATTGCGCGATCACGATTGGCAACGTGTCCACGGAGGCATTCACCGTCGACTCGTCGAGCCAGATCACGGTGACGATTCCCGCCGATGCGAAGAGCGGCAAAATCAGGTTGGTCGTGGCCGGGGGCACCTTCCCCGATTACGTTCTGAGTCCGGTCAAGTTCACGCTCATCAAGCCATCGATAACGAAACTTGACCCGAACTCGGGTCTGGTCGGCTCCACCGTCGTGATCACAGGTTCCGATCTGAACGGCGCGACCGCGGTGAGCTTCTGCGGCGCGAGCGCGAAGTGCGCCACCGGAGTGCCGGCCACATTCACGGTGAACTCCGCCTCCCAGATCACCGCCACGGTCCCGGATGGTGCCGTAAGCGGTCCGATTCAAGTGACGATCACACCGACGGCCCTCGCCACAAGTACCACCAACTACACCGTCGTCAGCGCGAATGCTCCGTCGATTTCGTCGATCGATCCCGGCGTGGGCAATATCGGCTCCGAGGTCGTCATCGCCGGCGACAGGTTCACGGACGCGACGTCGGTGAAATTCTGCGGAAGCGCGAAAGACTGCTCCCCGGGCGCGCCGGCTGAATTCTCAGTGAACGACGCCGGAACCCAGATCACGGCCACGGTCCCCGACGCCGCTACCGCCGGTCCGATCCAGGTGGTCACGCCCGACGGCAGTGCCTTAAGCCCCACCGACTACTCCATCGTTCTGGATCCCCTGCCGGTCGTGTCGAAGACCACCTGCGTGGACGGCGGCGGCGGTTACTGCGACATCGTCCTGTCTAAGCGGACCCTGGTCATCAATGCGCTTTCCAGCGCCTTTGCTGAGTCATTCCCGTCATCAGGGCCGGCGGGTAAGTGCACGGATCAGGGATGTCCGATCCCGTTCGGCCAGACCACGCCCTCGGTCGCCAACATCGTCGGCATCTACGGTTTCAATCTCGTCTACTCGCTGAGTGGGAAGAACACCCCGGCGCCGGTGATCGGGCAGGCGCTCGTCAACCTGGTCACGCAACCCGCCCTGCTCAGCTTCATTTCGCAAACCGTCGCCGGCAACCAGGCTCTGGCCGCGGTCCCGCCGGCCGTATCGACCACCATCGGCAACGCCGTGGCGACGTTCGTTCAGAACTCGTTCGGAAATCTCACGGTCGCAACTGCGTTCGTCCCGTTCCTCCGTGCGTTGAACCTACCCACGAGTGCGAATACCGTCGCCGATATCAATTTTTTTATAGAGCTGAACGACCAACCCAAGAAGGCACTCCTAGGCCGATTCAACTCGGATAAGCAGATCGAAGGCCAAGCCGCTCTGCAGAACGACTTCTTCGGGAACACCGGCGTCCAGACGATTCTGGGACAGGCATTCGCCGATTCGGTCAATGTGATCGTGGGCTCACCGGCCGTCACCGGCTACCTCGGGCAGGTGGCCGCCTCGGCGCTGCTGGGCCAGCAGGTCGACGCCACGAATCCGCTCGCCGTCACGATCGGCGGCGCGATCGGAAACCTCTTCGGATCCATCGGCGGAACCATCGCCACCGCCGCCGGGAACGCGCTGGCGAACCTGCTGGCGCAGCCCGCGCTGGGCGGCCAACCGGCGGTCGCCACGACGCTGGCCAATGACCTCGTCAACCAAGTCGTGACGGCGCTGGGGGGCAGGGCACCGTTCGCGATCCAAGACGGGTTGCTGCCCGCACTCGCGCCCGCGGCCGGTGTCGCGGTGAACGGGTTTGTGAACTCGCTGCTCTCCCAGTCCACCGTTCCGCCCGCGCTCGGCACGTTCGTCACCCAGGTCACCGCCGGGGTGTTGGGCGACGCCGAGTTCCAGGCCGAGATCGGCCAGCAGGTCAGCGCCATCGTGACTCAGGCGCTCGGCCCGGGGCCGCTGGCGGCCCTGCTGGCGCCGCAGGTGGGTGCGGCGGTACAGGGGTTGCTGGCCAATCCGGCGGTGGCCGGGCCGCTGAGCGTCGCCCTCGGCGCGGCGGTGCCCGCGTTCTTAAACCAGCAGGGTGTGGTCACCGCGCTGGCGGGGGCGGCCGGCCAGCTGGCCACCGCCGCGTTGAACGGAACCCTGCCGACGGTGCTGCCGGTGGTGGTCGCGGCGCTGGGCGCCAACTCCGCCATCGACGCCGCGATCAACGTCGTCGTCAGTGGCGCGGTCACACAGCTATTGGGCAACACGGCGGTGTTGTCGGCCGTCGACGCGGCGGTCTCGTCGCTGGTCGTCGGACTCCTCGCCAACCCGGCTGTCCAGACAGCCATCGGCGCGCAGGTGGCGGCGGAGGTGGCCAAACAGTTCGGCCAGGCGGTGGGTGCTCAGGTCGCGGCAACAGTGGTGGCGCTGCTGGGCAATCCGATCGTCGACGCCGCGCTGGAGGGCGTGGTCGACACGCTGTTCTCCGACCTCTTCGGTTACCCGGGTGTCGTCGGCGCGTTCGCGAGTGCGGCCGGCCAGCTGGCCGCCGCCGTCGCGGCGGGTGACCTGAAGACCGTCCAGCCCAAGGTGATTCAACAGCTACTGAACAATCCCGCCCTCCAGGCCGGGGTGAGCTTTGCCGTCGGCGGTGCGGTGACCACGCTGCTGACCGACACCGCGCTGCTGCCGGTGGTGGACGCACAACTGGCGTCGTTGATCAGCGAGCTGCTCACCGACACCGCGGTCCAGGCCGAGGTGTCCACGCTGGTGGCCACCACGGTGTCCAATCTGTTCAACGGCGGAGAGCTGGGCCAGCAGTTGGGTGCGCAGGCCGCCGCGGCGGTGGTGGCCCTGATGACGAATCCCGCGGTCAGCGCCGCACTGCCCGGTCTGCTCGACACCTTCTTCCGGGACTTCCTCGGCGCCCCGGGAGTGGTCAGCGCGTTCGCCGGTGTGGCCAGCCAGCTGGCGCTGTCGGTGCTCGCCGGTGTTCCCGTCAACACCGCCCTCACGAATGCGGTGAAGTCGTTGCAGCAGAACACCGCTGTCCTCAACGGGCTGGGCACGGTGGTCGGCGATGCGGTCGTGGCCTTGCTGGACACCCCCGAACTGTGGGCGGCGGTGGATGCGCAGCTGACCACGCTGGTCACCGATGTGCTCGCCGACGCCACTGTCCAGGACAAGGTCGCCGCCGGCGTGGCCGCGGAGGTGGTCAAGGTCCTCGGCGATGGCGTCCTCGGCACGACGGTGGGTGCTCAGGTCGGGGCCGCGGTGGTGGCCCTGATGGCCAATCCAGTCGTCAGCGCGGCGCTGGCGGGGGTGGTGGACACCGTCTTCGTCGACTTCTTCGGCACCCCCGGAGTGGCCTCCGCGTTCGGGACTGCCGCCGGCGATCTGGCCGTCGCGGCGCTGGTGGGCGACCTGCCGGAGGCGCGGCCGTTCGTCATCGCCCAGCTCCGGGCCAACCCCGCCGTGGATGCCGGGGTGCAATTTGCGGTAGGCGGCGCGGTGACCACGCTGCTGACCGACACCGTGCTGTGGTCGACGGTGGATGCCCAGTTGTCCGCGCTGGTCCTCGAGATCCTCGGGGACAGCGTGGTGCAGCAGGCGGCGGGCGACGAGGTCGCAGCGGCGGTGTCGCGGCAACTCGGCGGCGGCGACCTCGGCGACACCGTGGGAGCGCAGGTCGGGGAGACGGTGGCCGCACTGGTGGGCAATCCCGTGGTCGGCGCCGCACTGGTCGAGGTGGTCGACACGCTGACCGTCGACTTCTTCCGGGCGCCCGGGGTGGTGAGCGCGTTCGCGGACGCGGCCGGCGACGTGGCGCTGGCGGCGGTGGTCGGTGATGACATCCAGACCGCGGTGAAGGCGGCGCAGGCCTCGTTGCGGGCCAACCCCGCCGTCCAGGACGGGGCGAGCCTGGCCGTCGGGGACGCGGTGACGGTACTGCTGACCGACACCGCGCTGCTGCCGGTGCTCGATGCGGCCGCGGCGTCGCTGATCACCGAGGTGCTCAACGACAGCCCGGTCCAGCTGGCCGTGGACGATGTGGTGAGCGCGCAGGTGTCCGCGCTGCTCCAGGGTGGCACCCTGGGCAACACGGTCGGCGCCCAGGTCGGGGCGGCGGTGGTGGACCTGATGACGACCTCAGCGGTCGAACAGATCCTGCCGGCGCTGTTCGACACCCTGATCAGTGACTTCTTCAGCGGCCCCGGTGTGGTCAGCACGATCGCGGACACGGCCAGCCAGCTGACGCTGGCGGTGATCACCGGCGTGCCGGTCAAGACCGCGGTCGAGGACGCGCAGAAGGCGTTGCGGGCCAGTACCGCCATCGAGGACTCCGCGGGCGCTGCTGTCGGTGCCGGATTGACCCAGGTGCTCGACGACACCGCCCTGTGGGCGGCGGTCGACCTGGAGGTGTCGACGGTGATCGACGAGGTGCTCACCGACAGCGTGGTCCAGCAGGCCGTGAATGAGCGGGTCACCTCGGTGGTGGCCCAGCAGCTCGGCGGTGAGCTGGGTCAGATCGTGGGCGCTCAGGTCGGGGCGGCGGTGGTGGCCCTGATGGGTAACTCTGTTGTCCAGGGGGCGCTCAACGACTTGGTCGACACCGTCTTCAGTGACTTCTTCGGCACCTTCGGCGTGGTGACCGTGTTCGCCAGTGCGGCAAGTGAACTGACCGCCGCGGCGGTCAAGGGTGACCTGCCGGCGGTGCGGCCGTTCGTGATCGCTGAACTACGGGACAACCCCAACATCGACGCCGGTGTACAGCTGGCCGTCGGCGGCGCGGTGACCACCCTGCTGAAAAACACCGCACTGTGGTCGGTGGTGGATCAACAGGTGGCGTCACTGATCACCGAGGTGCTCGCCGACAGCGCCGTACAGCAGGCGGTGGACGAACGCGTCGCCGCGGAGATCTCCCGGCAACTCGGCGGCGAGTTGGGCGCGATCGTGGGCGCGCAGGCCGGTGCGGCGGTAGCGGGCCTGCTCGGCAATCCGGCGATCAGCGGGGCGCTCGTGGAGTTGGTGGACACGGTAACCCAGGATTTCTTCGGCTTCCCGGGTGTGGTCACCGCGTTCGCGGACGCGGCCAGCGAGGTGGCGCTGGCGGTCGTGATCGGCGACAACGTGCAGGCCGCGCAGAAGGCGGCGCTGGCCGCGCTGCGGGTCAGCCCCGCCGTGGACGGCGGCGCGGAACTGGCCGTCGGCGCGGCGGTGAACCAGTTGTTGACCGACACCGCGGCGTTGTCGGCGGTGCAGAACACCCTGACGTCCTTGGTCACCGGGCTGCTCGGCGACACGGCGTTCGAAGACGCACTCGATCAGCGGATCGCCACCGACGTCGCCAACCAACTCGGCGGTGAGCTCGGGCAGACGGTGGGGCCCCAGGTCGCGGCGGCGGTGACGACGCTGCTGGCCAGCCCCGAGCTCATCGGCGCGGCGGCCGCGTTGATCCAGACGGTGTTCACCGATTTCATCGGCGCCCCGGCCGTGGTCAGCGCGTTGACGAACGCGGCCAGTGACCTGGCGGTATTGCTGGTGACCGGGGAGGAGAACATCCCGGCCGCGATCGCGTCGGTGGTCGCGACCCTGCGCATCGACCCCGGTCTGGACGCGGCGGTGAACACGACCGTCACCGATGCGACCGCGCAGCTGTTGGGCAACCTGGCGCTGGTCAATGTCGTGGTGGAGACCCTCGGGACGCTGGTCACCGAACTCGTCGATGACGTCGTGGTGGAGCAGGCCGTCGGGACCGCAGCAGGCACCCTGGTCGCCGGATTCCTGAGCGGTTCCCCGCTCGCCCCGATCGCCGGGCCGGTGGGCCAGGCGACCGGTGCGGCGGTGCAGCAACTGCTGGCGACCGCGGGGGCCGGACCGGTCGCCGGTGCGGTGATCGAGTCGCTGCTGCTGGTGTTCCTCAGCCAGCCCGGTGTGGACGACGTGCTGGCCGAAGCGGCCGGCCTGCTGGGCGCCGCGGCGGTGGCGGGCGATCCTCCCGAGGTATCGCAGGCGATCCTGACGGCGTTGCTCGGCAGCCCCCCGATCCAGGCTGCGGTCACCGCGAGTGTCTCCGACGTGGCCGACGAGTTGCTGTCCAACACCGCGGTGGTGGCGGCGCTCGGCGCGGCCGTCGCGACGTTCGTCACCGATGTGGTCGCCAACCCCGACGTGGATCAGTTCGCGGGGGCCGCGGTCGCAGGCTTGGTGACCGGTTTCCTGAATCCGTCCCCGATCGCGGGGCCGGTGGGCCAGGCGCTCGGCGCGGCGGTGCAGCAACTGTTGGCCACTCCGGGGCTCGCGATTGGTCTGGGCACGGTGCTCGGTTCGGTGTTGCCCGACTTCTTCGGTGCGGCCGGAGTGCCGGCGATCGTCGCCGACGTCGCCGGGCGGGTGGCGGCCGTGCTGGTGTCCGGCGAGGAATCGCCGGCCGCCGTCGTCCAGCAGGCGCTGGCGGACCTCGGTGCCGACCCCACGATCCAGGCCGCGCTGCGGACCACCCTCTCCGACGTGCTCACCCTGGCCGGCACCACGCTGCTGAGCGACCTGATCATCCAGCAGTCGATAGGAACGATCGTCACGACGCTGATCATCGACCTGGCCTCCGACCCGTCGGTGCAGACCGCCGTCGAGGATCAGCTCGGCCCCACCCTGGGGCCGGTGCTGGCCGGCCTGCTGACCGACACGACGGTGGTCGACGGGACGGCGTCCCTGCTGGGTGCGGCGGTCGCCGAGTTCCTGGCCTATCCCGGGTTCAACACCGCGCTGACGGATTCCCTCGATCAACTCGCCAACGCGGTGCTGGACGGGACACCCGGGAACGAGGCGTTGCAGAGCGCCCTGCGGTCCCTTCAGTCCAGTCCGGCGTTCGTCGGTGCGGCGAACGCGATCGTTCCCCCCACCGTAAACGCCGTCCTGGCCTACCCGCAGGTGCGTCAGGCGGTCGGTGTGGCGGCCCAGCAGGAGGCGATCGCCGCGCTGCAGCGGGCCGGTATCAGCAACCGCTTCCTCGACGGGGTCGCCGGGCAGCTGGCCATGGGCACGGCGGAGGCGTTCTTGGACAAGACGGCGGGCATCACCCTCATCGACACCATCGCGGTGCGCATCGTGGAGGGGATGCCGCTCAACGAGGTGACCACGTTCGCGACCGAGGAGATCGTTCGTTCGCTGTCGCTTCAACTCGCGCTCGGCTTCTCCATCGGGCAGGGGATCGGTTCGCTCTTCGGCGACAACATCGTCGGCGATCTGATCGGCTTGGTGGCCGCCTTCCCCGCCACCCTGGCGGTGAGCGTGACCGCCGGGATCGTCGGCATCTACCAGTGGCTGTTCGGGGCGCCGAGCGTCGGCGTGGACCGGAACGCGCTCGCCGCTCAGGCCCTCGCGGGCGACAGCCGCTTCTTCCAGCCGCTGCCCGGTGCCGCCGATTTGTACGTGATGGACGCTCTCGTCGCGGCGCAACCCGAAGGCGATCAGCCGCGCACGGTTGACATCACGATGGCGGTCGGCTCTGAGGTGACCGGGTCTGCGGGCGCGCCATTGGTCGTCGGGTTCCGATTCCGGGTCGGCCGACTCCTTGCGACTCCCGAATCCGTGGCCTACTCCTTTGCCGGGGCGCCAAGGATCGAGCTGGTGTCCTAGCGGACACTGGCTGACCAGCCCCCGGCAAAAGATTCGCGCTGAGCAGAAGACGCGTGCCGATTGCCCTGTGCCACTAGGTTGCGTGGATGACACGTGTGTCCCGAACACGCCCGAGGTTAGCCGCCGGGCTGCTCGCCGCGCTGATCGGCCTGGGTCTACTGACAGCGCCGGCGGCCGGCGCCGACCAGTGTTCTGCGCCCGGAGAGCAGACCGCCAGCGCGCTGCCGACCAACTTCGCCGCGGCGGCGACCGGGCCCGGTGACGACCGCTACACCACCGCCGGCGTCGAACCACTCGACGCAGTCGACCTGGGCGCGCTGCGGCTGATCACGCCCGGCACGCTGACGGTCGGCACGCTGTCGGACGCCCCGCCGAGCATCTGCATCAACTCCAAGGGCCAGTTCACCGGATTCGACAACGAGGTGCTGCGGGCCATCGCCGAAAAGCTGGGCCTGAAGATCAGCTTCGTCGGAACCGACTTCTCCGGACTTCTCGCACAGGTGGCCGGCCGCCGCTTCGACGTCGGTTCGTCGTCGATCACCACCACCGAGGCGCGCAGGCGCACCGTGGGCTTCACCAACGGCTACGACTTCGGCTACTTCTCGCTGGTGGTTCCGTCGGGTTCGCCGATCACCGGCTTCGATCAGCTCCGACCAGGCCAGCGCATCGGAGTCGTGCAGGGCACCGTCCAGGAGTCCTACGTGGTCGACACCCTCAAGTTAGAGCCGGTGAAGTTTCCCGACTACAACACCGTCTACGCCACGCTGAAGACCCGTCAGATCGACGCCTGGGTAGCTCCCTCCCAGCAGGCTCAGGGCACGGTGCGTCCCGGGGACCCGGCGGTCATCGTGGAGAACACGTTCAGCTTGGACAACTTCGTCGCCTACGCGGTGGCCAAGGAGAACACCCCACTGATCGACGCGCTCAACTCCGCCCTGGACGCGGTGATCGCCGACGGGACGTGGTCGCGGCTGTACTCCGACTGGGTGCCCCGCGCGCTGCCCCCGGGCTGGAAGCCCGGCTCCAAAGCCGTGCCGGTGCCCACGCTGCCCGACTTCGCTGCGATCGCCGCCGGCCGCCAGAAGCCC
Source organism: Mycobacterium sp. (assembly GCA_018882965.1). Taxonomy (GTDB): domain Bacteria; phylum Actinomycetota; class Actinomycetes; order Mycobacteriales; family Mycobacteriaceae; genus Mycobacterium. The sequence goes on from VEQY01000014.1 coordinate 56,723, forward strand.
GAATCCACCGGAGTGCCGGTGGCCAGCAAGTCGGTGCTGACCCAGTTGCGCGAGTCGTTTCTCGACTGGGATCTCTACAAGCAGGCGATTCCCGACCTCGTGCGCACCGGCCTGCCGAACACCCTGATCCTGACGATCAGCGCCAGCATCATCGGGCTGGCACTCGGGCTGGTCCTGGCGGTCGCCGGTATCTCCCGGTCGGCGTGGCTGCGGCTTCCCGCCCGGGTCTACACCGACATCTTCCGGGGCCTGCCCGAGGTCGTCATCATCTTGATCATCGGTTTGGGCATCGGTCCCATCGTCGGCGGGATCACCGGCAACAACCCCTATCCGCTGGGTATCGCGGCTCTGGGTCTGATGGCCGCGGCCTACATCGGCGAGATCTTCCGTTCCGGCATCCAGAGCGTGGAAGCCGGCCAGATGGAGGCTTCGCGCGCGCTGGGCTTCAGCTACGCCTCCTCGATGCGTCTGGTGGTGGTGCCCCAGGGAGTGCGCCGCGTGTTGCCGGCCCTGGTGAACCAGTTCATCTCGCTACTGAAGGCGTCGTCACTGGTGTACTTCCTCGGCCTGGTGGCCAGTCAGCGGGAGTTGTTCCAGGTCGGCCGAGACCTCAACGCCCAGACCGGAAGCCTCTCGCCACTGGTCGCCGCCGGCTTGTTCTACCTGGCCCTGACCGTTCCGCTCACTCACCTGGTCAACCGCATCGACAACCGGCTGCGCCGCGGCAAGCCGCCCCCCGATGACGACACCGCGGTCCCCGTCAGCACCGGCCAGGAGATGGCGTGATGTCAGCGCACACCCGCCCGGACTCGGTGTCACTGGTGGCCACCGACATCCACCTCTCCTTCGGGACCAATGCGGTGTTGCGCGGTGCGGAGATCGACGTGCCCGCCGGGACCACCGCGGCGATCATCGGGCCGTCGGGATCGGGGAAGTCCACTCTGCTGCGCAGCCTCAACCGGCTCTACGAGCCCGACCGGGGCGACATCCTGCTCGACGGTCGCTCTGTGCTGCAGGACAACCCCGATGAGTTGCGTCAGCGCATCGGGATGGTCTTCCAGCACTTCAACCTCTTCCCGCACAAGAGCGTGGTGGACAACGTCACCCTCGGGCCGCGCAAGCTCAAGGGGATGTCCGCCGAGGAAGCCCGCGAGCTTGCGCTCGACCAGCTCGACCGGGTGGGCCTGCGGCACAAGGCCGATGTGCGCCCCAGCACGCTGTCGGGCGGCCAGCAACAGCGGGTCGCCATCGCCCGGGCGCTGGCGATGCAGCCGCAGGTGATGTTCTTCGACGAGGCCACCTCGGCGCTCGATCCCGAACTGGTCAAGGGAATCCTGGCGCTGATCGCCGATCTGGGAGCAGACGGGATGACCATGGTCGCAGTCACCCACGAGATGGGGTTCGCCCGGTCCACCGCTGACTCCGTGGTGTTCATGGATCACGGCGTGGTGATCGAATCGGGACCACCCGAACAGGTCTTCACCGCCGCGAAGACCGAACGCCTGCAGCGATTCCTCTCCCAGGTGCTCTGAGCGTCTAGATCGCCGGGTGCAACGGCGGCGGTGTGCCGTGCAGCAGCGCGCGGCCAAGGTGCTGATACTTCCACCGAACAGGGTCGTGGACGGTGTGGGTGCGGGCGTTACGCCAGAAGTGATCGAGATTGAGATCCGCTGCGGTGCTGCGTGTTCCGGTGACCTCGAACAGGGCGCCGGCCACCTCGTTGGCTGCGGTGTCGGCTAGAGCTTTAGCCGTCGCCACCGCCAACGAGGCCTCCGCGGCGTTCTCCGCCCCGGCATGGTCGCCCATCGCGGCATCAACGTGCGCGGCGGCGACGCTCAATGCTGCCTCGGCGCCGCGCACCGTCACGGACAGTTCACCGAAGCGCTGCACCAGAAGTGGATCGTCGATCGCACGGGCGACCTCCGCCTCGAACCAGGGCCTGCTCGTGTTCCGGGCGAAATCGGCTGCGGCCTCCAGTGCGCCGCGGGCGATTCCGGCGTCGATGGCCGCGTGCATGATCTGGGCGAAGGCCCCGTAACCCGTCGGCGCGTTGACGGCGCCGGCCCGCGGGACGAGCTGGCAGCGCTCGACTTCCACGGCGTCGAACTCGATCGTGCCGCTGGCCGTTGTCCGCTGGCCCATTCCGTTCCAGTCGTCGATGATGCGTACGCCCTCGGTGTCGGCGGGGAGGAAGGCGACGTACTGCCCGTCGGGCAGACCGCTGATGCGATCGGGGTCGTCCAGGCGTGTCAGTACAGCCAGGAAGTCGGCGAACAGGGAGCCGGTGCAGTAGTACTTGGTGCCGTCGATCCGGAAGCCCTCATGAGAAGGCCGCAGGGTCGTGGCGACGTCGGCGGCTGTTGGCCCGCCGCGCTCGGCCTGCGCATTGGCGATCCGTGCGCCGGCGAGCAGGTGGCGCGAGTAGAGGCCGAGTTGCTCGGGTGATCCGGCCAGCCGCAGCAGGTTGACGTAGACGAAGTGGCTGTGCGGGATCTGGGCGATGTTCGGGTCGGCAGCGGCGATGAGTCGGATGATTTCCGTGACGACACTGGGCGCAAGGTCGGCACCTCCGTATTCGCGGGGCACGGTCACCGCGAGCAGACCGCTGGCCGAGAGTCTGGCGACCTCCGCATAGGGCAGGTCCCGCTGGCGGTCGCGGGCGGCTGCGCCGATGGCGAATCCGGCCGCGAGGTCCTCGGCGACACTGAGGGCCTCATCGGCGGAGAGAACCGGACAACCGCTCACCGGGAACCGCCGATCCGTCCGTGTCGCGGCCTGGCGTTGTCCGCAACATGTGAGCTCACCACACGTGAAACCTTCCTCATCGATCACCTGGCGGCAGGACCATCGACTGCCAGTCCGTCGGCGGGTCCTGCGGGACGTCCTGACCGGACAGGGTGGCATTGGGGTCGCCCTTCCAGTTCCAACCGTCGTTGAGCGGGACGTAGTTCTGGTCGCTCTCGCAGATTTCCACGGAGGGCGCCCGCTTGGCGGGGTTGTTCCGGCAGGGAATGTTGCGCACCCCGCGCACATTGAGCGTCGAGTCCTGCGGAACCCGGCAGTACAGGTCGCCCGCGGGGCGGTCGGGTGCGTCCACCAGGGCCGGCGAGCGCTGTTGACGCACGGGCAGGAAACCGGTGTTGCACGGCGGCGGCAGATTCAGGTTGAGGTTGAAGTCCAGATAGATGCCCCGGTAATCCTGCCGGGTGTTTGCGTTAGGCGCGGCGATTGCCGACATTACTGCTGTTCCCTGCGGGAACAGCACCAGAAGTTGCTCGATGTCACTGCGGTAGGTCACCGCGATGTCGCCAAGGCTGACCATGTTGGCCAATAGCACCGGCAGTGTCGGGGAGAACCGTTCGAACAGTGCGCGTCCCTCCTCCAACGCCGGCCCACCCTGGCGGAGCAGGTCGGCGAAGGCGGGATCCTGGGCTTGCAGCCCCCTGGTGATCAGGGCCATCCGCCGGGCCCAGGTGGCAATCGAGTCGGCGGTACGGACCTGTGGTTCCAGCACCGCCGGGGATTGGTCGATCAGCGTGGTCAGCGGGTCGATCGTCGTGCCGGCCTCGATCGCCAGCGCGGTCGAACCGTCGATGATGCGCGACAGTTCGGGGCCCAGTCCGCCGACCGCCGTATAGGCCTCCTCGACGACAGTGCGCAGATTGTCCTCCGGAATCGCCCGTACGGCTCGGTTGGTGGCATCAAGAAGTTCGGCGATATCGGGAGGCACCGTGACCCTCGCGGCGGGGATGACGTCTCCGTTGCGGAGCGTGCGGGTCGGCAGCCCCGACTGCTGCGGCGTGAGTTCGAGGAACTGCTCGCCCACCGCGGAGCGGCTGTGCACGGCCGCCGTCACATCGGCGGACAGCGGGACGCCCGACTGAAGGTCCAATTCGGCGCGGACCCCGTCGCCGGTGACGTCCACCGAACGGACCCGTCCGATCTCGGTGCCGCGGTAGGTGACAACGGCGGTCGGATACAGCCCGCCCGATGCGGGCAGGTCGACGGAAACCCGGTAGCGCCCGATGCCGAGCAGGGCTGGCACCTTGACGAACCCGAAGGCCATCACCCCGCAGGCGATGATCGTGACGACGCCCAGGATCGCCAGTTGGATCCAGATCGTCCGCGGCAATCTCAGCATCAGTAGCCGCCGAACTGGTACGGCGCGATCAAGGGGTTGCTGGCGGTGTAGGGGCTGGGCATCTGGCCGATGGTCCGGCCCCACTGCAGTTCCAGCTCGGTGAGGTTACCCTCCCAGCGCGTCCCGGTGAACAGACCGCTGTCGATGCGGCTCAGTGTGAGGTCGATGACCAGCGTGATGTTGGCGAAGTCGCCACGAAACCAGTTGGGGATGGTGCTCTTCACCCACGGGTAGGTGGACAGGAAATCCAGCCCCTTCGTCAGCGCGGGGCCGGCATCGGCCAGGGCCCGCAGCGGGGGGGCCAGGTTGCGAAGGTTGGCCACCAGGGCATCGCGGCTCTGGTTGACCGTGGACGCCGCAACGGCGCTGAATTGCCCCAGCGCGGTGATTGCGTCGGCCAGTTTGGTTCGCGAGTCAGAAAGCACCGCGAGAGCCTGCGGAATGGTCGTCAGCGCGGTGTCGACCGCACTGTTCTTCTCCGCCACCTGGCCGACCAGGGCGTTGAGGTTCTCGGTGGCCGTGATGATGTCGTCGGTCTGGGCGTTGAGTTCGGTGATGAAGATGTCCAGCTGGCCCAGCAGGCTGCGCATCTGATCCTCGCGGCCGGCCAGTGCCCGGGCAAAGGTCTGATTGATCTCCTGCAGTTGCGCCAGCCCACCACCGTTGAGTAGGACCGACACCGATGCCAGTGTCTGTTCGGTGGTCGGGTAGGTGCGTGCCGCCGAAAGTGGTATCAGTGAGCCGTCGGTGAGTTCGCCCCGCGGCACTTCATCGATCGGCGCCTCGAGTTCGATGTGCAACGACCCGAGCAGGCTGGTCTGACCCACCCGGGCGGTGGTGTTGGCAGGCAGGCGCACGTCGCCGTTGATCCGCATGGTCACCAAGGCATGCCAGCCCTCGACCTCGATGGCGGTGACGTTCCCGACATTGACGTCGCCGACGCGCACTCGGGAGTTCTGCTGGACGGTGACCACATCGGGCAACTGAGCACGCACCGTATAGGAGTCGGCACCGCCGCCCTCGGTTCCGGGCAGAGAGAGCGAGTTCAGCCCGCGCCACGCGCAACCGGGGACGGTCAGCAGGCAGCCGATCATCAGCCACACCCCGGGCCTCACGGCAGACCTCCCGGCACCATCATCCCGGTCAGCCCCTGGCCGGGGTCGGTAGTCACCGCGTCCGGGCGCAACCGGTCCTCGCTGTAGGTGATCTCGTTGGGGCGCGCTGCGGTACCCACGAACGGGTTCGCACCCAGTGGTGGGTAGTTGTACTGGCGGTTCTTGATGATGGGGGCCAGGTACTGCACGCACAGTTTGGCAGACTGCTCGAACCCCTTCCGAGATGCCGCTTCGATGGCACCGCAGATGAAGTCGACGGTATTGGCGAAGTTCACGGGCGCGAGGATTCCCGAAATTGCGCTCTGCGCGGGCTGGTAGATGTTGGTGAAGTTCTGGAACACCGTCGGCGTGATGTGCAGGACCTGCTTGATGTCGCCACGGCTGTCATTGAGTGCCGTGGTGATCGAGTTCAGGCGGTCGACGGTGACCCCGATACCCTCGCGGTTGTCGGCAACGAACCCGCGCAGGTCGGTGACTGCGGCGTCGAGACCGGCCGTGGCGGAGGCGATTTCATCGGGTGTGTTGGACAGCACGGTCGTCACGTCGGCGAGGTTGACGTTGAAGTCTGCGAGCAGATCACTGCTCGACGACAGGGCCGAGACCAGCAACTGGAGATTACGCACGGTGCCGAAGATGTCGGTGGCGTGGTCGCCGAGGGCCGAGGCGGCCTTGGACAGCTTGATGACGGTCTCGCGCGCTGTGTCGCCCTGTCCGCGAAGGTTGGACGCCGCGGTGTTGATGAACTCGCCCAGCGCACTGGGACCGCCGGGCGTCGTCGGCTGCAGCGAATCCGACAGCTTTTCCAGTTGTGCGCGGAAGTCGTCCCACTCGACGGGCACGGCGGTGCGTTCCTGCGGAATGACCTGGCCCGGCGTGAGCTTCGGGCCGCCCGAGTAGGCGGGCACCAGCTGCACCGCCCGGGCGGTCACCAGTGACGGGGACAGGATGGCGGCGCGGACGTCGGCGGGCACCGGGTATCTCGCGTCGACGGAAAAGGTGACCCTGGCCGAGTCGGGCAGCGGTTCGATGGTCTCCACGGTGCCCACCGCGACCCCCAGGATCCTGACCTCGTCGCCGGTGTAGAGCCCGTTGGTGTTGGCGAAGTAGGCGGTATAGGTGTCTGTGCGGACGCCGGACGCGAGCAGGATCAGCCCGCCGGTCAGCGAAGCGACCAGGACGAGCGCGGTGATCACGCGGAGCAGGCCGGCGCGCATGTCACCGACCCCCGGCTTCGGCGGGTGGTCCGGGCGGCGGTCCGCCGGGAGGGGGAGCCGGCAGCGGTTCGCGGTAGGGATAGCGCGGGTCGCCGGGGTTGCCGGTGATCGCATCGGGCAGCGTCAGGTGTGGCTCGCCGCCCTGGCCGGTCCGCGGGTAGGGCACCGGCAGCGGCGGTGTGCCCGGCTGGCCGGTCGGCGGATCGGTGAGTTCGGAGGGCAGCAGGACGTTGGGATCCAGGCCGAGGTCGGAGAACGCGGCGTCGATGAAGGGCTGGGCGAACTGGCCCGGCGCGAGGTTGACCACCGACGCCTTGAAGAAGGGACCCGAACCCAGCACCTCTCCGAACGACATCGCGTAGCGCCGCAGCAGGTAGAGGGTGCGCTGCAGGCCCTGCTTGTGCCGGTCGAGAATCCCCAGCACGCCGTTGAGCTTGTCGACGGTCGGACGCAGCCGATCGCGGTTGTCGGCCACCACGCCCGAGATCTCGCGGGCGGCCCGCGAGAGGTTGACCATCAGCGCGTCGACCGAGTCGCGCTGGGCGACCAGCTCGGTGAGCAACGCGTTGGTGTTGACCACCAGGGCTGCGATCTGGTCGCTGCGCTTGGCCAGCACGGCGGTCACTTTGTTGGCATCGGAGAGCAACTCGCGCAGTGTGGCGTCGCGCGCGTTGAGGATGTCGGAGAACCGCGCCACCCCCACCAGGGCGGCCTTGAGCTCGGGTGGGGTGTCGGTGAAGGTCTGCGCCAGGGTGGTCAGCGCCTTCGACAACTGCGCGGTGTCCAGGCCGCTGATCGTGGTGGTCAGATCGCCCAGTGCGGTCGACAAGTCGTAGGGGGATCTGGTGCGCTCCAGCGGTATCGGCCCGGACAGCACGCCCTCGCCACGCGGTGTCAATTCGAGCATCTTGGTGCCGAGCACCGTTTCGGTCCGGATCGCCGCCTCGGTGCGATCGCCGAGGGTGACGCCCCTGCGCACGGTGAACTCGACGCGGACGCTCATGCCCGCGGGAGAGCCCTCCAAGCTGATCTGCGAGACGCGCCCGACCCCGAGACCGGACACCCGCACCTCGCTGCCGGGCTTGATGCCGCCCGCCTCGGCGAAGTACGCCGAGTGGTCGACCGTGCCCTTGATGAAGGGCAGGCGATCGTAGGAGAACGTCGTGACGACCAGTCCGATCAGCAGCAGGATGCCGACGGCGCCCACGGCCAATCGGTTGCGCTCGGCCAGCGGGGTGAACGTCGGGCGTCGGAGTTTCCTCATTTCGGAGTGCACCGCCCGGTGTCCTGTCCGACGAGCTTGGTGAACACCGGCTGTCCGCCTTTGCCGTTGAGTTTGATGATCGCGTCGCAGAGATAGAAGCCGAAGTAGTCCCCGTAGAGGCCCTGGCGGGCCAGGATCTGATAGGCGTCGGGCAGTGTTCTGACGAGGTCGTCGACGTAGTCGTGGTCGGCCATGATCTGGCCGGCGAAGCGGTCGGTCTGTGTCACCGTGTCGTTGATCGGCTGGCGGGCCTCGGTCAGTAGGTCGGCCACCGACCCGGCCGCGGCGTTGATGTAGGCCGCGCCCGTCGCGATGTCCGAGCGGCGCCGGGAGAGTTCCCCGACCAGCCCCGACAGGGCGTCCAACGCCGTCCCGAACTCGTCGTCGCGGTCGCGGAAGGTGCCGAGCACGGTGTTGAGATTGGC
>VEQY01000015.1 GCA_018882965.1 Mycobacterium sp.
AGCTGTGAGTTTTCACGGACAACGCGACAAACCACCTACGAGCTCTTTACGCCCAGTAATTCCGGACAACGCTCGGACCCTACGTATTACCGCGGCTGCTGGCACGTAGTTGGCCGGTCCTTCTTCTGTAGGTACCGTCACTTGCGCTTCGTCCCTACTGAAAGAGGTTTACAACCCGAAGGCCGTCATCCCCCACGCGGCGTCGCTGCATCAGGCTTGCGCCCATTGTGCAATATTCCCCACTGCTGCCTCCCGTAGGAGTCTGGGCCGTATCTCAGTCCCAGTGTGGCCGGACACCCTCTCAGGCCGGCTACCCGTCGTCGCCTTGGTAGGCCATCACCCCACCAACAAGCTGATAGGCCGCGGGCCCATCCCACACCGCAAAAGCTTTCCACCACACTCCATGCAGAGCGTGGTCCTATCCGGTATTAGACCCAGTTTCCCAGGCTTATCCCGAAGTGCAGGGCAGATCACCCACGTGTTACTCACCCGTTCGCCACTCGTGTACCCCCGAAGGGGCCTTACCGTTCGACTTGCATGTGTTAAGCACGCCGCCAGCGTTCGTCCTGAGCCAGGATCAAACTCTCCAAACAAAATCCACCCACGCCGAGGCGCGGGAAAGAAATCAGAGAACTACCTGACAACCAAGAAAAAACTTGGCATTACGCCACACCTACGACACGGGGCGCCGAGGTGCGGCAAAAAAACAAACAACAAACAAAAATCACCAAACACACTATTGAGTTCTCAAGCAACACAACCCGCTGGCTTCCGCCTTGAGGGCAACCCTGCCATCCTACTACGGAGACCGGGTCGGGTCAACTGGCGCTGCCGCTCCGCTAGGCGTCTACGGCGTGCCGTTGAACTGTAACAGTCAGTGTACCCGTTCTATTTCCGCGCCCAGACCGGCCAGGTTCTCGACGAACAGCGGGTAGCCGCGATCGATGTGGAAAACGTCGTGGACCTCGGTCTCCCCGTCGGCGACCAGACCGGCCAGCACCAGCCCGGCGCCGGCCCGGATATCGGAGGCCCAGACCGGGGCGCTGGACAGTTGCGGGATGCCGCGCACGACCGCGTGGTGGCCGTCGGTCCGGGCGTCGGCACCCAGCCGGACCATCTCCTCGACGAATCGGAACCGCGCCTCGAAGACGTTCTCGGTGATCATCGAGGTGCCTTCGGCGATAGAGGCCATCGCGATGGCCATCGGCTGCAGGTCGGTCGGGAACCCGGGGAAGGGCAGGGTGGCGATGTTGGAGGCCTTGGGCCGCTCGTACTGCACCACCCGGAAGCCGTGATCGTGCTGGGTGACGGTCGCGCCGGCGTCATGCAATTTGTGCAGAACCACCTGAAGGTGGGCGGGGTCGACGCCGGTGACCGCGATGTCGCCGCGGGTCATCGCCGCGGCCATCCCCCACGTCGCCGCGACGATCCGGTCGCCGATCACTCGGTGCTCGGTCGGGTGCAGGCGCGCCACACCGGTGATCGTCAGGGTGGGGGTGCCGCAGCCCTCGATCTGGGCGCCCATCTGGTTGAGCATCGCGCACAGGTCGACGACGTCGGGTTCGCGCGCCGCGTTGTGGATGACCGTGACCCCCTCGGCCACGACCGCCGCCATCAGGATGTTCTCCGTCGCGCCCACCGACGGGTACTCGAGCTGGATCTCGGCACCGCGCAGCCTCGCCGCGGAGGCCACCACGCATCCGTGCTCGATGGTGCATTCCGCGCCCAGCTGCCGCAGCCCCGACTGGTGCATGTCCAGCGGGCGCGAGCCGATCGCGTCACCGCCCGGCAACGCGACCCGGGCACGCTTGCAGCGTCCGACCAGCGGACCCAGCACGCACACCGACGCCCGGAACTGACGGACCGCGGCAAAGTCGGCCTCGTACTTGGGTTCGTCCGGGGAGGTGATCCGCACCACCGACCCGTCGAGCTCGACGTTGGCGCCCAGGCCGCGCAACACCTCGGCCATCAACGGGACATCGAGGATGTCCGGGCAGTTCGTGATCGTGGTGGTTCCCTCGGCCAGCAGACTGGCGGCCATCAGCTTAAGCACGCTGTTCTTCGCGCCGGTGACGGCGACCTGACCGGATAACCGGCGACCGCCGGTGACCAGGAAACGCTCGCCCACGGGTGTTGAGTTTAGATCAGTGCCGACGGCGTACCGTTTCATTCATGGCTGTCCACCTGACCCGCATCTACACCCGCACCGGCGATGACGGCACGTCGGGGCTCAGCGACTTCTCGCGGGTCGAGAAGAGCGACCCCCGCCTGATCGCCTACGCCGGGTGCGACGAGGCCAATGCAGCCATCGGGGTGGCGGTGGCCCTGGGCGGGCCCGAGGGTGCGCTGAGATCGGTACTCGCGCAGATCCAGAACGACCTCTTCGACGCCGGCGCCGACCTGGCCACCCCGATCGTCGCCGACCCGCAGTATCCCCCGCTGCGGATCACCCAGCCCTACATCGACCGACTCGAGAAGTGGTGCGACGAGTTCAACGAATCGCTGCCCGAACTGGACTCGTTCATCCTTCCCGGCGGCACTGCGCTGTCGGCGCTGCTGCACGTGGCGCGCACGGTGACCCGGCGGGCCGAGCGCTCGGCCTGGGCGGCGGTCAAGGCACACCCCGACACCGTCAGCCCCCTGCCGGCCCGCTACCTCAACCGGCTCTCCGACCTGTTGTTCATCGTGTCGCGGGTGGCCAACCCCGGCGGCGACGTGCTGTGGCAACCGGGCGGACCCGACGCGAAGCGTCCGGACCGGCCGACGACATAGCGATAACACCGACGCGATCACACCGACGCGATCACACCGACGCGATCACACCGACGCGATCACACCGACCTGCGTCGTGACCGCGGCGAGGGCCGCGACTCCAGCCAGGACAGAAAGGCCGTCAGCGCTCCGCGGTCCAAGGCCATCTCGTAACTGCGAAGCTGATCGCCGGTGGAGTCGTCGAGTTCGAGTACCACGGTCTCGTCGGTCATGATGTCGGACTCGTCGCCGCACGGAGAGCGCCGTGACACGATCTCCAGGCCGCGCCGCCCGAGGCGCCGATCCGGCCACGGCCGCAGGCTCGACAGCCGGTAGAAGCGGGCCTCACCGCCGCGATACCGAATGACACCGTGGCGCCAGCCGTGGCCCCCGACTGCGGGCACGTCACGCAGGATGGCCGCGGTTCCGCCCTGACCGAGCTTCCACAGCCGGTAGCTGAGCGCAAGGACGACCAGCACCAGCACACCGATCAGCGCGACCATCGCCGTCGTCGTCGCGCTCATCAGCCCGTCCGGTCAGTCGAGCAGACCCAGGGCTCGCAGTCGCGCCCGACCCCGGGCGGCTGTTCGCGGGTCATCGGAGGCGGCGTCGGCCTTGGCCGCGTCGGCGTCGATCTCGGATTCGAACGCGGCGGACTCGGCCAGAATGATCACCCCCGCCTCGGTGACCGACAGGTAGCCGCCGTCGACGGCGACGCGCAGGTCGTCCTCGCCCTCGCGCTCGACGCGAACCACCGCATCGTCGACGAGTTGCGCAACCAGGGGGATGTGATGGGGCAAGATCCCGATCTCGCCCGAGGTGGTCCGAGTGAACAGAAACGTCGCCTTGCCCGACCAGATCTTGCGCTCGACGGCGACGATGTCGACGTCCAGTTCGGCCATGTCAGATCACCTCTCGGATCACAGCTTCGCGCCGAAGGTCTCGGCTTTCTTGGCCAAGTCATCCAGGCCGCCGATGAGGAAGAAGGCCTGCTCGGGCAGATGGTCGAATTCACCCTTGGCGAGTTTGTCGAAGGCCTCGACGGTTTCCTTGAGCGGCACGGTCGAGCCGGGCTGGCCGGTGAACTGCTCAGCGGCCATCATGTTCTGGCTCAGGAAGCGCTCGATCCGGCGGGCCCGGTTGACCAACTGCTTGTCCTCCTCGGAGAGCTCATCGATACCGAGGATCGCGATGATGTCTTGGAGGTCCTTGTAGCGCTGCAGGATTCGGATGACCTCCTGGGCCACGCGATAGTGCTCGTCGCCCACGATGGCCGGGTCCAGAATCGTCGAGCTGGACGCCAGCGGGTCCACGGCGGGGAAGATGCCCTTGGAGAACACCGCTCGGGACAACTCAGTGGTGGCATCCAGGTGCGCGAACGTCGTCGCCGGTGCGGGGTCGGTGTAGTCGTCGGCGGGCACGTACACCGCCTGCATCGACGTGATCGAGCGGCCACGCGTCGAGGTGATGCGCTCCTGTAACTCACCCATCTCGTCGGCCAGGGTCGGCTGGTAGCCCACCGCCGAAGGCATCCGGCCCAACAGCGTGGACACCTCCGAGCCCGCCTGGGTGAACCGGAAGATGTTGTCGATGAACAGCAGCACGTCCTGGCCCTGCTCGTCCCGGAAGAACTCGGCCATCGTCAGGGCAGAGAGCGCCACACGCATGCGCGTGCCGGGCGGTTCGTCCATCTGGCCGAAGACCAGCGCGGTGTCCTTGAGCACGTTGGCCTCGCGCAACTCGACCCACAGGTCGTTGCCCTCGCGGGTGCGCTCCCCCACGCCGGCGAACACCGAGGTGCCGCCGAAGTTGCGGGCGATGCGGTTGATCATCTCCTGGATCAGCACCGTCTTGCCCACACCCGCGCCGCCGAAGAGCGCGATCTTGCCGCCCCGGACGTAGGGCGTGAGCAGGTCCACCACCTTCAGGCCGGTTTCCAGCATCTCGGTGCGCGGCTCGAGTTCGTCGAAGGCCGGCGGGCGGCGATGGATCGACCACTTCTCGAAGTCCTTGCCGTAGCCCGGTTCGTCGAGGCAGACGCCGAGCGCATTGAAGACGTGGCCCTTGACACCGTCTCCGACCGGGACAGAGATCGAGGCGCCGGTATCGATCACCTCGACACCGCGCACCAGCCCGTCGGTGGGTTGCATCGAGATGGTGCGCACCAGGCTGTCTCCGAGGTGCTGAGCCACCTCCAGCGTCAGCGTCTTGGCCAGCGAGCCGTAGGAGATCTCGGCGTGCAGCGCGTTGAACAGCTCCGGCACCGAGCCGCGGGGGAATTCGACATCGACGACCGGTCCGGTGATGCGCACCACGCGGCCGGATCCGTCACTCCGGGCGGACTTGCGAGTCTCGGCGGTAACAGTCATTTTCTTTCTCCGCTCTTCTGCTTCTACTTCGCGGCGTCGGCGAGCGCGTTCGCGCCGCCCACGATTTCGCTGATTTCCTGGGTGATCTGAGCCTGCCGCTCCCGGTTGGCCATGAGGGTGAGGATCTTGATCAGATCATCGGCGTTGTCCGTGGCGGCCTTCATCGCGCGGCGCCGCGACGCCGACTCCGAGGCGGCCGCCTCCAGCAGCGCGGCGAAGATGCGAGTCGCGAGGTAGCGCGGCAGCAGCGACTCAAACAGGGCGGTGGCGTCGGGCTCGAAGGAGAACAGAGTGTGCGGTCCGCTCTCCTCTTCGACGTACTCGACCTCCATCGGGGCCATCCGGCGGGCCTCCGCGGTCTGGGAGAGCATCGAGCGGAATTCGGTGAAGACGATGTGCAATTCATCCACGCCGAGGACGCCGTCGGGCCCGGGTTCGTCGCCGGCGTCGTCCGCGCCGGCAAGGAATACGTCGACGAGGACATCGGCGATCTCCTGGGCGTTCTCGTAGGTCGGCTTCTCGGAGAAACCGATCCAGGAGGACGTGATGTTCCAATTGCGGAAGCTGAAGTAACTCAGCGCTTTCCGTCCGACGACGTACAGGATCGGGGTCTTGCCCTCCGAGCGCAGCAGCGAGATCAATTCCTCGGAGCGTCTCAGGAGATTGGCGTTGTACGCTCCGCACAAACCACGATCAGAGGAGACGATCAGCACGCCGGCGCGTTTCGGGTTCTCGCGTGCCACCAGCAGCGGATGATCCAGGGCCGACTCCGCGGCCAGATTCGTCAGCATGTTGGTGATCTCAGCCGCGTACGGGCGTGCCGCCTCGACCCGGGCCTGCGCTTTGGCGATGCGCGACGTCGCGATCAGCTCCTGTGCCTTGGTGATCTTCTTGATCGACCCGGCTGAGCGGATGCGCCCGCGCAGTTCGCGAAGGGTTGCTGCCATGGCCTGTCGCTACCTCTTCTTCGGGGCGGGTTTGCGGACCTGGACTTTCTCCTTCTCGACATCGGCCTCGTCCATCGCTGCGACGTGCGCGTCGGGGACGACCGAGCTACCGTCGGAGGTGGCGAAGCCGCGCTTGAAATCGGCGACGATGCCGTTGAGTGCCTCCTCGGTCTCCTCGGTCAGCTTCTGCGATTCCCGGATGCCGCTGAGTACCTCCGGGCGCGCGGCCTTGACGTGCTCGAGGAACTCCTCCTCGAAACGTGACACGTCGGCAACCGGTACCGAATCGAGGTGGCCCTTGGTGCCCAGGAAGATGGCGACCACCTGGTCCTCGACCGCCATCGGGCTGTACTGCGGCTGCTTGAGCAGCTCCACCAGCCGAGCGCCACGCTCCAGCTGGGCCTTGGACGCCTCGTCGAGATCGGAGGCGAACGCGGCGAACGCCTCCAGCTCGCGGTACTGCGAGAGGTCCAGGCGCAGCGAGCCGGCCACCTCTTTCATCGCCTTGATCTGGGCCGCACCGCCCACGCGCGACACCGACACACCGACGTTGATGGCCGGACGTACGCCCTGGTTGAACAGGTCGGTCTCCAGGAAGCACTGCCCGTCGGTGATGGAGATGACGTTGGTCGGGATGTAGGCCGAGATGTCGTTGGCCTTGGTCTCGATGATCGGCAGCCCCGTCATCGAGCCGCCGCCCAATTCGTCGGAGAGCTTCGCGCAGCGCTCCAGCAGGCGCGAGTGCAGGTAGAAGACGTCTCCCGGGTAGGCCTCGCGGCCGGGCGGACGGCGCAGCAGCAGTGAGATCGCGCGGTAGGCCTCGGCCTGCTTGGTCAGATCGTCGAACACGATGAGCACGTGCTTGCCGTCGTACATCCAGTGCTGGGCGATCGCCGACCCGGTGTAGGGCGCCAGCCACTTGAAGCCCGCGGCGTCGGACGCCGGGGCGGCGACGATGGTGGTGTAGTCCATCGCACCGCCCTCTTCCAGCGCGCGACGCACGCTGGCGATGGTGGTGCCCTTCTGCCCCACCGCGACGTAGACGCAGCGCACCTGCTTCTTCGGGTCTCCGCTCTCCCAGTTCTGGCGCTGGTTGAGGATCGTGTCCACGCAGACGGCGGTCTTGCCGGTCTTGCGGTCGCCGATGATCAGCTGGCGCTGACCGCGACCGATCGGGGTCATGGCGTCGACGGCCTTGATGCCGGTCTGCAGCGGCTCGCTCACGCTTTGGCGCTGCACCACCGAGGGCGCCTGCAACTCGAGGGCTCGGCGCGTCGCGGCGCTGATATCACCCCGGCCGTCGATGGGCTGGCCGAGCGGGTTGACCACCCGGCCGAGGAACTCGTCGCCCACCGGCACCGAAAGGACCTCGCCGGTCCGTTTGACCTGCTGGCCCTCCTCGATCTTGTCGAACTCGCCGAGGATCACGGCGCCGACGCTGTGCTCGTCGAGGTTCAGCGCGACTCCGAGGACACCACCGGCGAACTCCAGCAGTTCCTGCGTCATCACCGAGGGCAGGCCCTCCACGTGGGCGATGCCGTCACCGGCGTCGATGACGGTGCCGATCTCCTCGCGATCGGTGCCCACCTCGAAGCTCGAGACGTAGTTATCGATGGCTCCCTGGATGTCTGCAGCGGAGATGGTCAACTCTGCCATGGCTTCTCGTCTTCCTGCCTTCTTCGTGTGACGTGCTGGATATGCGTGGCTTGTTGATCGGACTCAGTCGGGAAGCTTGGTCTCGGCTGCGGCCAGCCGGGAGGCCAGCGTCCCGTCGATCACCTCATCGCCGACGGAAACCGTCAGGCCGCCGAGCAATTCGGGATCAATGTTGAGCTGTACCGAAACGGGTACGTGGTAGATGCGGGTGAGCACCTGGGTCAGTCGCGAACGCTGAGCGTCGGTCAGTTCGGCAGCCGCGCTGACCTGGGCGACGATCTCCCCGCGGTGCGCGACGGCGAGCTGCGCGAGCTCCTGCACCGCGTCATCCGCGCGCTGCCCATCGAGCAACTCGACGGTCTGGGTCAGCAGGGCGCTCGCGATCGGGTTGACTCCCGCGGCGCGGCCGAGCACATCGCCCAGCAGGGACATGCGGTCCGCGGCGGGCCGAGAGTAATCGCTGAGCAGCGTGGACAACCCGGGCTGCGTGTCCAGCAGCCGGCTGAACCGGAACAGCTGCTCGGCAACCTCGTCGGCCTGCTGCTCACGCTCGGCCCGCGCCAGCAGCGCCAGCCGCGCCACGTGCTGGACCGCACTGACGAAATCGCCGGTCGCCGACCACCGAACGGTCGCGGCGGTCTCAAGGATGTCAAGGGCAGGGGCGCAGACACGGTCGGCCAGCAGCCGCTGCAGAAGTTGCTTCTTGGCCTCGGCCGCACCCGTGGCCTCGGCGAGGTGTCGGGCCAGGATCGGCTCGCGCTGCAGCAGCGCGACCAAAGAGGCCAGATCTCCGGAGAGGGTGGAGAGCGCGTCTGAGTTCAACGAGACAGCCACCGCGTTGAACCGTTCGACCAGCGCGGCCTGCGCGTCGCGGCTGGCCGACCGCATCGTGGAGGAGGTGATTTCCGGCGCGAACGCCGCCGGAGCCATGACCTCGAGCTGGTCGAGGAAGCGGTCCACGGTCGCCGCGCGCGACTGCGGGTCGGCGACGTGCGCGCGGACCAGATCGGCCGCGCGGCGGACCGACTCGTTGCCCAGGTCAGCGCGAAGCTGGCGCACCAGCTGAGCACGCAACAGCGCGACCTGCTGCTGGCCCTGCACCTTGATCCGCTCGACCTCCACGTCGGCCTGCGCCCGCAGCTGCTCGCCGATCCGCACGGCGTCCGAGCGGGCCTCCTCGGTGATGTGCCGGGCCTCGGCGCGGGCCTCCTCGATGCGCTTGGCGTGGAATTCACTCGCGCTGGCCAACCGCTGCGATGCCGCCGCGCTGTCCTCGAGCTGCTGGCGCACCGCGTCCTTCTGGTTGGCCATCAGGCGGCGGATCGGGGGCACCACGTAGCGCACGATGATCCAGACGATGACGACGAAGCCGACGAGCTGACCGATGAACGTTGACACGCTACCGCCCTGCCACCGTCGAGCCGGAGACGTCAACACCGAGCACGCGGCTGGCCAGCGTCTCGGACAGGCTTTCCACCGACGAGCGCAGACTGCCGGCGATGGCATCGCTCTGCTGCTTGAGTTCGTCGTTGGCCTGCTGGAGCGTCTCAGCGACCTGCTCGCCCGCCCGGGCCCGCATGGAGTCGAGGATTCCGCGCCCCTCGGCGCGGGCCTCGTCCCGGATTCCGGCGGCCTCCGACCGCGCCGCACCGAGATGCGCGGCGTAGTCGGCCTCGGCAGCGGTCTCCTGCGCGATGGCGCTGCGGTTGTCCTCGGCGGTCTTGACCGCCATCTTCTCGCGCTCGCCGAGGACCTTCTGGATCGGCGGAACAACGAAGGTGCCGATCACCCCCAGCACGATCAAGAAGATGGCCAGCACGAAGAAGAAGGTCCCGTTGGGGATCAGGAAGTTGCTGGTGCCGCCTTCCTCGGCTGCCGCCAGCACTCTGACGCCAACCCCTTCCATCGCCGAGTCCACAGCCAACCCCACGGTCCGCTAGGACGCGCCGGGCGTGGCGAACACGAAGAGCGCCATGAACGCCAGGTTGATGAAGTACGCCGCCTCCACCAGACCGACGGTGATGAAGAACGGGGTGAACAGCCGGCCCTGCGCCTCGGGTTGGCGCGCGATACCGGAGATCAGGGCGTTACCGGCGATGCCGTCGCCGATACCGGCGCCGATGGCGCCGCCGCCCAAGATGAGTCCGCCGCCGATCAGCGCGCCGGCAACGATGGTGGGGTCTGCCATTCCTTATCCTCCTTGATTGCTGGCAGGGGTGCTACCAGTTCGATGGGTGCTCGTGCGGTGTCGTGTCATACCGGTTGTTCAGTGCTCCTCGTCCAGTTCCATCGACTGGCTGAAGTACAAGATGGTGAGCAGCGAGAAGATGAACGCCTGGATGAGGCCGACGAAGAGGTCGAAGGTCTTCCAGATCGCATTGGGCGCCCACATGATGTACGGCGGGAACAGCGCGATCAGCGCGACCATGATGCCGCCGGCGAAGATGTTGCCGAAGAGTCGCAGAGACAGCGAGATCGGCTTGGCGATCTCCTCGACCAGGTTGATCGGCGCCAGGAAAGCGACATGGCCTTTGAGCAGCTTGACCGGATGCCCGATCAGACCGCGGCGCCAGATGCCCGCCGCGTGGTAGCAGAGGAAGACGAACAGGGCGAGTGCGAGCACGAAGTTGATGTCGGAGGCCGGCGGTTTGAGCAGTTCATGGGTTCCGCCCTCGGCGGTGCCGTACTGGACGGGGAGCACCGAAATCCAGTTGGCGACCAGGATGAAGATGAACAGCGTCACCGCCAGCGGGAGCACGAAGGGGGCGATCTTCATGCCGATCGCCGACTCGATCTGACCGCGCATCTGGGTGGTGATCGCCTCCCAGAACAGCTGGACTCCGCTCGGAACACCGGTGGAGGTGATCTTGGCTTTGAGGAAGAAGGCCAGTGCGATGACGATCACTCCCGCCAGGGCGGTGGCGTAGATGGTGTCGGTGTTGACGGTCAGGCCCAGCCAGGTGGCTGTGGTGTGATGGCCGACCTCGATCGCGCCCTCGGCGAGGATGCGCTCCGACCCTGCGCTGCCTGTCATAGTGCTCAATCCTTGAGCATGTCGTCGGAGAGTGAGGCCGAAATGGCCGGACCGGTCTCGGCGGGGGCCGATTCAGGGGCAGGCCTGGGCGCCGCCTGAGGGGCCAGGCCGTCGGGACCGCCGGTGCGGATCTTCTTCCACACCGGCAGGGCGGTGCTGAGGACCAGCACGACCTGGAAGAGCGCCAGGCCGAAGACGACGCCGAGGCCGGCCGGCCGGAAGGCGAAGGCGATCGCCAGGCCCACCACGGAGATGACCATCAGCCGGGTCGCGGAATTCAATGCCATCTTGCGCTTGAGCGGATGGGCGCCGGCGGTGATGGCGGCCACCGAGCGCCGGACCAGGAGCGCATTGACCAGACCCAGCCCCAGGCCGATGCCGAAAAAAACCCCGAACATCGGGCTTCCGGCCCACGCTGCCAGCGCGATCGCCACCGCGGTCAGGGCGGCACAGACGCCGGACAGGATCCGGGGGCGGAAGGCTACCGACGGGAACACCAACGGCGCTTCGTGCGCTGGCGTCGTCACCCGTTCACCCTCTGTCCAACGTTGCAGTCCACCGGTCAAACTGCCTCGTCGGCAGCGATGTGCAGGCGCGAAACGAGCCCTCCGGCCGGTTCGTGCCAGCACGTTATCACACGGCCGGAGCGCCTTCCCGGGTCGCATACGACCCGAGCTTCATGATCCGGAGATCACTTGCCGATCGTGGTCCGGTAGCCGTCGTCGCGGGTGCGCAGCAGCGGAATCACGGTGACCACGAGCGCGATCACGATCGCCACGAGCATGACCGCTCCGCTGTAGCGCGGACCGATGAAGATTGTGCTCGCCGCGCCCATTGCCACGATGCCGACCCAGAGGTAGATCACCATCACGACGCGGCGGTGGGAGTGGCCGATCTCCAGCAGACGGTGGTGCAGGTGCATCTTGTCCGGACTGAACGGACTGCGTCCGGCGCGGGTGCGCCTGACGATGGCCAGCAGCATGTCCAGGGCCGGCACGAACACCACCGCGACCACCAGCAGGAACGGTGAGAGCAAGGCGTAGACGTCACGGGTTCCGTAGGCGCTCTGCGAGATCGGGCCGGCGGCGGTCGTCGATGCCGCGGCCAGCATCAGACCGATCAGCATGGACCCGGAATCGCCCATGAAGATCCTCGCGGGGTGGAAGTTGTGCGGCAGGAATCCCAGGCAGGCGCCGGCGAGCACGACGGAGATGACCGCCGGGGGGTAGAACAGGACGTCGCCGCCATGGTCGCGGAGCAGGCCCACCGAGAAAAGACAGATGGCCGCCGCGGCGATGAGGCCCAGTCCGGCCGCCAGCCCGTCGAGTCCGTCGACGAAGTTCATCGCGTTGATGATCGCCACCGTCAACGCCAGCGTGAGCAGGATGGACGAGGCCTGGTCGAGGACGATCGTGCCCACCCCGCCGAAGGGGATGTAGAGCACGCTCCAGGCCACACCCATGGTCACCAGCACGCTGGCCGCCGTGACCTGGCCCGCGAACTTGGTCAGCGCGTCCAGGCCCCACCGGTCGTCGATCAGCCCGATGCCCATCACCAGCCCGCCGGCGATCACCACCGCGGGCATCCCGGAGGAGTAGACGAAACCGCGGGTGAGCGCCGGCAGCTGGGAGGCCAGGAAAACGGCGGTCACCACACCGAGATACATCGCCAACCCGCCCATCCGCGGGGTCGGATTGAGGTGCACGTCGCGCTCACGCGGGTAGGCGACCGCCCCCAGCCGGGTGGCCAGTTGCCGCACCCCTCCGGTGGCGAAGTAGGTGACGATCGCCGCCGTCAGACCGACCAGCACCAGCTCCCGCAGCGGCACGCCGGCACCGCGGTCAGACAGGGCCAGGTAGTTGTTCGCGATCTCACTGATGGTCAAACGGTACTGCACCCGGGAGCGCGCACCCGCGATGCTCAGTCGGTCAGCGACGCGGCGTCGACGCCGAGTACCGCGGCGATGGCCTGCGCGCTCACCGGTCCCTGCCGCAGGATGCGCGCGGGCTCGACGGTCAGATCGACGATGGTCGAGGCGGCCTGCTCCGGGGAGGGCCCGCCGTCGAGGTAGACCTCGACGAGGTCGCCGAGCTGGCGTTGCGCCTCAGCGGCGGTGGTGGCCGGGGGCTGGCCGGAGACGTTGGCGCTGGAGACCGCCATCGGACCGGTCTGGCGGAGGAGTTCGATGGCGACCGGGTGCAGCGGCATGCGCAGCATCACCGTCCCGCGCGCGTCGCCGAGGTCCCACTGCAGCGACGGCGCCTGCCGCACGACCAAGCTCAGCGCCCCCGGCCAGAAGGCGCGGATGAGCTCGCGGGCGCTGTCGGGGACGGCGTAGACCAGCCCCTCGATGGTCTGCCAGGAGCCGACGAGGACACCGACCGGCATGTCGCGTCCGCGCCCCTTGGCCGCCAGCAGGCCCGCGACGGCCTGGCTGTCGAACGCATCGGCGCCGATGCCGTAGACGGTGTCGGTGGGCATCACCACCAGCCGGCCGCTGCGCACCGCCGCCGCCGCTTCCGCCACCGCCTCCGCGCGCCCGTCCGGATCGCGGCAGTCGAAGAACTGGGTCATGCCGGTCCGCTGCGCCGGGCGGTGACGAACCGCGGCCGCCCGCACAGGTCCCGATGCGACTCGACGCCGTCGAGGCACCGAGCGACCAGTTCGGCGGTTGCCTGCGCGGTGGTCTCGTCGTGTTCGACCGCCAGCAGACCGCCGGGCTTGAGTAGCCGTGCCGCGCACGCGACGACCGCGGTGATCACCTCCATGCCGTCCGGCCCGCCGAAGAGCGCATGGGCCGGGTCGTGCTGGGCGACCTCGGGTTCCAGTTCGGTGTCTACGGGCAGGTAGGGCGGGTTGGCCACCACCAGGTCGACCGACTCGGCCATCCCGGTCAGCAGGCCGGGATCGCGGACGTCGCCGGCCACGACGTTCACATTCACGGCACTGTTCACATTCACGGCACCCGACGCGGCGTTGCGGCGCGCGTACTCCAGCGCGGTCGGATCGTCGTCGACCGCGGTCACGCGGGCACCGGGAAGCCGGGACGCCAGCGCGATCGCCAGCGCGCCCGACCCGGTGCACAGGTCGACGATGACCGGGGCGCGCGGGAGGGTCTGGGTGAGCGCCCACTCCAGCAGCGACTCGGTTTCCGGGCGGGGAATGAACACCCCCGGCCCCACCTCGACCTCGATCGGTCCGAAGGCGGCGGTGCCGGTGATGTGCTGCAGCGGAACCCGCTGCGCGCGCACCGCAACCGCCCGGCCGAACCGCTCGAAGAAATCCTCTGCCGGGCTGCCCAGCGCGAGCCGGCCTCGGCCGACGCCGCTCAGGTGCGCGGCCAGCAGCTCCGCGTCGGTTCGCGCACAGCGGACACCCGCTCGCGCCAGCACCGCGGCGGCGTCATCGATCGCCGCCCACAGCCTGTGCTGTGCGGTCATGCCCGCTGCAACCTGGACTGCTTGTCCGCGGCGGCCAGAGCATCGAGCAGATCATCGAGGTCGCCGTCGAGCACCTGGTCGAGGTTGTGCGCCTTGAACCCGATGCGGTGGTCGGTGATGCGGTTCTCCGGGAAGTTGTAGGTGCGGATGCGCTCGCTGCGGTCGACGGTGCGGATCTGGCTGGCCCGGTCGGCCGACGCCTCGGCCAGCGCCTGCTCTTCGGCGAGCGCCTGCAGCCGGGCGGCCAGCACCTGCATGGCCCGCGTCTTGTTCTGCAGTTGCGAGCGTTCGTTCTGGCAGGTGACCACGATGCCGGTCGGCAGATGGGTGATGCGCACCGCGGAGTCGGTGGTGTTCACACCCTGCCCGCCCTTGCCCGACGACCGGAAGACGTCGATGCGCAGGTCGGCCTCGTCGATGCTGACCTGTTCGACCTCGTCGGGTTCGGGGTAGACCAGCACGCCGGCCGCCGAGGTGTGCACCCGGCCCTGGGACTCGGTGACCGGCACCCGCTGTACCCGGTGCACACCGCCCTCCCACTTCAACCGCGACCACACGCCGTCGGCGGAATCACCCTTGCCGGCGATGGCGAGGGTCGCCTCCTTGTAGCCGCCCAGATCGGAGAACGTCTCGTCGAGCACGGTCACCGCCCAGCCGTGACGCTCGGCGTAGCGGATGTACATCCGGGCCAGGTCGGCGGCGAACAAGGCCGACTCCTCACCGCCCTCGCCGGACTTCACCTCCAGCACGATGTCGTCGCCGTCGTGCGGATCGCGGGGGGCGAGCATGTCGGTGAGTTGGTCGTCGAGGTCGGCGACGCGCGCCTCGAGTTCGGTCACCTCGTCGGCGAAGGATTCGTCGTCGACGGCCAGTTCCCGGGCGGCCTGCAGATCCCCGCGGGCGGTCTCCAGCTTGCGGTGGGTGGCCACGATCGGGGCCAGCTGGGCGAAGCGCCGTCCCACCCGCCGGGCGTTGCCGGTATCGCTGTGCAGCTCGGGGTCGGAGAGCTGGCGTTCGAGGTCGGCGTGCTCAGCCAGCACGGCGTCGATCGCCGTGGCGGGAGCGCTGGTCACCGTCCGTCCTCTCTGCCTGGCCCGAACGCAAACCGACGCCCGGCCTCTCGCAGATGCGACAGACGGGCGTCGGCGGGGCGGCTAGTTGTCCGCGGCCTGATCGGTCTTGCGTTTGCCGTAGCGACGCTCGAAACGGGCGACGCGGCCGCCGCTGTCGAGAATCTTCTGCTTGCCGGTGTAGAAGGGGTGGCACTGCGAGCAGACCTCGGCCACGATGCGGCCGTTCTCCTTGGTGCTTCGGGTCTCGAACGAGTTGCCGCAGCCGCACACCACCGTGGTGTCGACGTAGGCGGGATGAATGCCGTTCTTCATGATGTCCTTTGCGGTTGGTCGTCCCCATTATGCCAGTTCAGCCGCTTCCGGCCCAAACGCCCTCGACCGTCAGCCCGGCGGGGCTGCCCGGTAGCCGCCCTCCGCAGTGCGGGACCACAGCACCCCGGAGGGCACCTCGAGGGCCTGGGCGATCAGGGCGCGCTTGACGATCTTGTTGGTCGCGGTCACCGGAAGCTCATCGGTGATCCAGACGTGGCGCGGCCACGCCTTCGGTGAGAGGTCGGGCTGGCCCGCCAGGAACGCGCCCAGCTCGTCGGGGGTCAGCCGGGCGCCGTCGCGCAGGACCATCGCAGCCATCACCGCGTCGCCCACCCGTTCGTCGGGGACGGCGTAGACCGCGACACGACTCACCGGCTCCAGCCGGTAGAGGATGCGCTCGATGGGTGCGGTGGCGAGGTTCTCTCCGTCCACCCGCAGCCAGTCCGAGGTGCGGCCGGCCAGGTAGATCCAGCCGTCGGCATCGCGGTAGGCCAGATCCCCCGACCAGTACATGCCGTGGCGCAATCGCTCACCGGTGGCGGCGGGGTCGTTGTAGTAGCCCTGAAAAAGACCGGCGCCGGTGGTGTTGACGATCTCTCCGATCGCCTGATCGGGGTTGGTCAGCGCGCCGTTCGCGTCGAACTCCGCCGGGGGGCACTCGGTGAGCGTCTCCGGGTTGAAGATCGTCACCCCGGGGAATCCGCGGCCCACCGAACCCGGCGGGCAGTCGCCGTCGCGCGTGATGATCACCGCGCCCTCGGTGGAACCGAACCCGTCCCACACCGTGCACCCGAAGCGTCGGCTGAATTCGGCGATGTCGCGCTCGGTGGCCTCGTTACCGAAGGCCACCCGCAGCAGGTTGTCACCTTCGCCGGGATGCTCGGGAGTCGCCAGCACGTACGCCAGCGGCTTGCCCACGTAGTTCAGGTAGGTCACGCCGTAGCGCCGAAGATCGCCCAGCAGACCCGTGGCCGAAAACGTCGCCGGTGCCATCGCCGCACCGGCCGCCACCGCCACCGACCAGCCCGCCAGCACGGCGTTGGAGTGAAACAGCGGCATCGACAGGTAGCACACGTCCTGCGGCGTGATCGAGAACCGCTGCACCAGTGCCGTTCCCGAGAACGGGATCATCAGGTGCGGGACCTGTACGGCTTTGGGTTCGCCGCTCGTTCCGGAGGTGAAGATCAGCATGAAGGTGTCGGTCGGACGCACTTCGCGGTGCGGAACGAGCTCCCCCGCCGCGAACCCTCCCGAGTCGACGTCGATCACCTGCACGCCGGGCAGGTGCAGTCCGCCGAGCAGGCCGCGGTGGGCGCTGTCGGTGAGCAGGATCTGGCAGTCGGCGGTGGCGATGTCGCGGGCGAGGCCTTCGCCGCGGCGGGTGGTGTTGATACCGCACAGCACATAGCCGCCCAGCCCGGCGGCCGCCATCGCGACGAGCATCTGCGGGGTGTTGCCGAGCAGGGTGCCGACGTGCAGCGGCCGCTGGGGATCGGCCAGGGCGATCAGCGCCGCGGCCTGGTGCGCGGCGTCGGTGAGATGCTCACGCCAGGTCCACACCCGGTCGCCGTATTTGACCGCCGGTGCGGCGTCGTCGGCACGCTCGCGCAACAGCTGCTGCACGGTGCCGGGCGGGTTGGGCGCGCTAACGTTCGCCTGCCGCACGAGAGCGCGCCGACGTTCGTGTGGCCCGGGCGGCGCGGCGGCAGGCGTCCGAGCAGTACTTCACCTCAGCCCAGTTCTTGGCCCAGCGCTTCCGCCAGCTCATCGGCCGCCCGCAGTGCAGGCACGGCTTGGCGGGCAGATTCGCCTTGTTGCCCTTGAACACAGGTCAGTCGGCGTCCATCGGGTTCGGCGCGGTCTTGGAGACCTGGACCAGGAACTCGTAGTTGTTCTTGGTCTTTCGCAACTGGCTCATCAGCAGGTCGATGGCCTGATGGGAGTCCAGGCCGCTGAGCACCCGGCGCAACTTGTGCACCACCGAGAACTCGTCGGGTGACAGGAGCA
This sequence comes from Mycobacterium sp., assembly GCA_018882965.1. Classification (GTDB taxonomy): domain Bacteria; phylum Actinomycetota; class Actinomycetes; order Mycobacteriales; family Mycobacteriaceae; genus Mycobacterium. The sequence continues at coordinate 17,590 of VEQY01000015.1, forward strand.
GTTCGTCCTTTCGGGTGCCCGACGGGTTGACGTCCACGGCCGGGAACACGCGCCGCTCGGCGATCTTGCGGTCCAGCTTGAGCTCGGCGTTACCGGTTCCCTTGAACTCCTCGAAGATCACCGTGTCGCCGGTCGAGCCGGTCTCCACCATCGCGGTGGCGATGATGGTCAGCGATCCGCCGTCCTCGATGTTGCGCGCCGCGCCCAGGAAGCGCTTCGGCGGGTACAGCGCGGTGGAGTCCACGCCGCCGGAGAGGATGCGGCCCGACGCCGGTGAGGCGTTGTTATAGGCGCGGCCGAGGCGGGTGATCGAGTCCAGCAGCACCACGACGTCGCGGCCCTGCTCGACCAGACGCTTGGCTCGCTCGATGGCGAGTTCGGCGACCGTGGTGTGGTCGGACGGCGGACGGTCGAAGGTCGAGGCGATGACCTCACCTTTGACCGAGCGCTGCATGTCGGTGACCTCCTCGGGGCGTTCGTCGACGAGGACGACCATGAGGTGGCATTCGGGATTGTTTCTGGTGATCGCGTTGGCGATGTCCTGCAGGATGGTCGTCTTGCCGGCTTTGGGCGGCGAGACGATCAGCGCGCGCTGGCCCTTGCCGATCGGCATGATCAGGTCGATCACGCGGGTGGTCAGCCGTTCGGGGGTGGTCTCCAGGCGGAGGCGCTGGTTCGGGTAGAGCGGGGTGAGCTTGCCGAACTCCGGACGGTTGCGGGCGTCCTCGACCGGGCCGCCGTTGATCGTGTCCAACCGCACCAGCGGGTTGAACTTCTGGCGCTGGTTGGCCGCCTCGCCCTCGCGGGGCATACGGACCGCGCCGGTGAGGGCGTCACCACGACGCAGACCGTTCTTGCGGACCATGTTCATTGAGACGTAGACGTCGTTCGGGCCGGGCAGATACCCGGAGGTGCGCACGAAGGCGTAGTTGTCCAGCACGTCGAGAATGCCGGCCACCGGCTGGATGACGTCGTCTTCGCGCAGTTCGGTGTCCGCGCCGCCCTCGCCGCCGACCCGCTCGCCGCGACGGCGGCGGTCGCGGAACCGTCGTCCGCGCCGACCACCGCGGCCCTCGCCGTCGTCGTCACGGCCCTGCTGGCCGGACTCGCCGGACTGGGTGGCGGGCGTGCGCTCCGCGGCCGGCTCGACGGGCGCTTCGGACTCCTCGCCCCTGGGGGCTTTCGCGGGCTGGCGGCCGGACTCCGGACCGGACCCGCCCCCCTTGGTGTCCTGAATCGCAGCGATCAGCTCGTTCTTGCGCATCCCCGAGGCGCCCTTGACGCCCACCCGGTTGGCCAGCGCCCGCAGTTCGGGCAGGACCATGGTGGCCAGCGAGCCGTCGGATCCTTCGGAAGCCACGGCCACCGCAGATTCGGCTGCCGGGGTGCGGTCGTCTACCGCGATGAGGTCCGTTTCGGTCACGGAATTCCTTTCTCTCCCCGCGTTCGTTCAGCGGGGTTTTCGGCGCTCAGCTTGAGTTTTCGCCGAGCACGGATCACCGTCGTCTGTGCCAAGTGTTGCCGCGGAAGGCCAGGGAGCCGTGATGTCGGCCCGCTGGTTACACGCGAGGACCTGAAGAAGAACTGGTGATCGTTGGTGATCGTCCTAGTGTCGGCGCAGTGGAAATCGCTGCGGTTGCTGGACGTCCCCGAGGATAGCCGTCCAAACCGTCGGAAGCAAGAAAGCCATGCGCGGCGCGTACGCGGGTGGTGCGGAAGTTGTGACAATCCTCACTACTGACCTGACTACTGACCTGACTACTGAGCCCTGACGCCCGGGCCCCACCGCACCGGCTCACCCACGCTCACCTCGGTCACGGAGAAGCCATGGGCGGCACCGGCGTCGAACGCCTCGCCCGGCAGGTCGGCACCGTCGGTCAGCGCCAGGACCGCCGGGCCGGCACCGGAGAGCACCGCCGGAACGCCGTGCTGACGCAGCAGACCGAGGTATTCCGCCGATGCCGGCAGCGCCGTGGCGCGCTGAGGTTGGTGCAGGGCGTCCTCGGTTGCCACCATCAGCAGATCGGGCCGCTGGGTCAGCGCCACCACCAACAGGGCCGCGCGGCTGAGGTTGAAGCGCGCCGCCTCGTGGGTGACGTGGGCCGGCAGCAGCACCCGCGTCACCGCTGTCGACGAGCGTGACTGCGGGATCGCGATGAACAGGCGGATGTCGGCATGGATGTTGATCGGCACCGCGCCGTAGCGCGGCGAGGACGGATCGGACTCGGTCCAGGACACCACTGCCCCGCCGAGCACCGCCGCTGACGCGTTGTCCGGGTGGCCTTCGGATTGGGAAGCCAGCTGGATCAACTGATCGTCAGCGAGAGTCGGCTGATGCGCCTGTGCGGCAAGGGCATTGGCGATCGCCAGCCCGCCGACCAAGGCGGCCGCCGAGGACCCCAGGCCGCGGGCGTGCGGAATGGCGTTCGAGCACCGCACCACCAGACCGGCCGCGCGCAGCCCCAGTGCGGCCAGGCCACGGTGGATGCTGGCGACCACCAGATGATCTGCGCCGGTGGGAACTTCGCCGGCGCCCTCGCCGTCGACGTCGACGACCAGTCCGGAGTCTGCGGTCTCGACGACGATCTCGTCGTAGCGACCGAGCGCCAGTCCGAGGCTGTCAAAGCCGGGGCCCAGGTTGGCGCTGGAGGCCGCCACGACGGCGGCCGCGGTCAGGCCGGCGGGCAGTGCGACGGGATCCGGCACCGGGTCAGCCCAGCCCGAGGGCGGCCATGACCGCACCGGGGTCGACCGGCACCGGCGTGACCGACGGCATATCGCGCAGTGCGGTGTCGGGGTCCTTGAGGCCGTGGCCGGTGACCGTGCACACCACCGTCGACCCGGGCTTGACCCAACCGTCCTGCGCGGATTTGAGCAATCCTGCGACGCTGGCGGCCGACGCGGGTTCGACGAACACCCCCTCCTCCCGCGCGACCAGGTGATACGCGGCCAGGATCTCCTCGTCGGTGGCCGCCAGGAACCGGCCGCCGGAGTCCTGCTGTGCGGCCATCGCGCCGTCCCAGGACGCGGGGGCGCCGATCCGGATGGCGGTGGCCAGCGTCTCCGGGCGGCTGACCGGCTTACCGAGCACCAGCGGGGCAGCTCCGGCGGCCTGGGTGCCCAGCATGCGCGGCAACGTGGCACTCAGACCGTCGCGGTGATACTCGGTGTAGCCCTTCCAGTAGGCGGTGATGTTGCCGGCGTTACCCACCGGAAGAGCGTGCACGTCCGGTGCGGCACCGAGCACGTCGACGATCTCGAACGCCGCGGTCTTCTGCCCCTCGATGCGCACCGGGTTCACGCTGTTGACCAGCGAGATGGTCGGATAGTCGGCGGTCAGCTTGCGGGCCAGTTCCAGGCAGTCGTCGAAGTTGCCGTCGATCTGGATGATCTTCGCGCCGTGCATGACCGCCTGGGCGAGCTTGCCCATCGCGATCTTGCCCTGCGGGATCAGCACCGCACAGGTGATACCGGCCCGCGCGGCATAGGCCGCCGCCGAGGCCGAGGTGTTCCCCGTCGACGCGCACAGCACCGCCTTCTGTCCGCGCGAGACCGCCTCGGTGACCGCCATCGTCATGCCGCGGTCCTTGAACGAGCCGGTGGGGTTGTGTCCCTCGACTTTCAAGTACACCGTGCAGCGGGTCATCTCCGAGATCCGCAGTGCGGGCACCAGCGGGGTGCCGCCCTCCAGCAGGGTGACCGGTGTCCAGTCGGCAGCCACCGGCAGGCGTTCCCGATAGGCGGCGATGAGTCCGGGCCACGGGGTATGGACCGGGATGGACGCGGCTGAGGAGGCACTCATTCGCTGGTGCCCTCCAACCGCAGGACACTGTCGATCCGCTCGACGACATCCAGATCACGAAGGGCAGCAACGGTTTCCGACAGCGCGGCATCGGTGGCCCGGTGGGTCACCACCACGATGCGCGCACCACTGGGCGCGCCGCCGTTGTCGGTGAGACCTTCCTGGCGGACTTCGGCGATGCTGACCTCGCGCTTGGCGAATTCGGCAGCCACCGCCGACAGCACGCCGGGCCGGTCCTTGACGGTCATGCTCACGTAGTAGCGGGTCGGCACGACGCCCACCGGGGCGATCGGCAGGCGGGCATACTTGGACTCCCGCGGCCCGCGTCCGCCCTGCACCCGGTTGCGCGCGGCCATGACCACATCGCCCATGACCGCCGAGGCGGTCGGGTTGCCACCCGCACCCTGCCCGTAGAACATCAGCCTGCCGGCGGCCTCGGCCTCGACCACGACGGCGTTGAAGGCGCCATTGACCGTGGCCAACGGGTGGCTGAGCGGAACGAGCGCCGGATAGACGCGCGCCGAAACCCGTTGCTGACCATCGGATGTGGTGATCCGCTCGCAGATCGCCAGCAGTTTGATCGTGCACCCGAGCGCCCGGGCGGCCTGGAAGTCGGCCGGCGTGACCTTGGATATTCCCTCGCGGTAGACGTCGTCGGCGGTGATCCGGGTGTGGAAGGCGATGGAGGCCAGGATCGCCGCCTTGGCGGCCGCGTCGTAACCCTCGACGTCGGCGGTGGGGTCGGCCTCGGCGTAGCCGAGCGCACTGGCTTCGGCGAGCGCACTGGCGTAGTCGGCGCCGGTCGCAGCCATCTCGCTCAAGATGTAGTTGGTGGTGCCGTTGACGATCCCGGCCACCCGAAGCACGGTGTCTCCGGCCAGCGACTGGGTGAGCGGCCGGATGACGGGAATCGCCCCGGCCACCGCGGCTTCGAAGTACAGGTCGACGTGGGCCTGCTCGGCGGCCTGCGCCAGTTCGCCGGTGGACTGCGCCAGCAGTGCCTTGTTGGCGGTGACCACCGACTTACCGCCCTCGAGGGCGGCCAGGATCGCCTTACGCGCCGGCTCGACCGGACCCATCAGCTCGACGACGATGTCGACGTCGTCGCGGGAGACCAGCTCCTCGACGTTGTCGGTCACCATCCCGGCGGGCAGCCCCCGGTCGCCGGTGAGGTGGCGCACGGCGACACCGCGCAGCTCGAGCGGCGCGCCGATCCGCGCGGCCAGGTCCGCGGCACTGTCTTCGATGATCCGGACCACTTCCCGGCCGACGTTGCCCAGGCCCAGCACGGCGACGCCGACCGGGGCGATCGGCTTCTCGCCTGAGTCAGCGGCCATCGTTCACCTCACCTCCAGACTGAGTAAATCCTCGACGGTCTCTCGCCGCAGGATCACCCGGGCACGGCCGTCACGGACTGCGACGACCGCCGGACGCCCGATCAGGTTGTAGCGGCTGGACATCGAATAGCAGTACGCACCCGTGGCGGCGACGGCGAGCAGATCTCCGGGCGCGACGTCGTCGGGCACCCACGTGTCTCGGACCACGATGTCGCCGGTCTCACAGTGCTTTCCGACGATGCGGGCCAATCGCGGTGCAGCCGCGCCGGCACGGGAGACCAGCCGCACGTCGTACTCCGCGCCGTAGAGCGCGGTGCGGATGTTGTCACTCATACCGCCGTCGACACTGATGTAGCGACGGTGCGCGCCCGCCCCGATCGCGACGTCCTTGACGGTGCCCACCTCGTAGAGCGAGATGGTCCCCGGTCCCACGATCGCCCGGCCGGGTTCGACGAGCAGTCGCGGCACGGGCAGCCCGGCCGCCTCGGCCTCGGCACGCAGGATCGCCTGCAGTTTGGAGGCCAACTCGGCCACCGGTGGCGGGTCGTCCTGCGGCAGGTAGGCGATTCCGAAGCCGCCGCCGAGGTCGATGGTGGACAGGTCGCGGGTGCGCTCGGCACCGAACTCCGCCACCACCGCGCGCAGCAGTCCGATCACGCGCCGAGCGGCCAGTTCGAATCCGCCGACGTCGAAGATCTGCGACCCGATGTGGCTGTGCAGGCCGACCAGTCGTAAATGCGCACTGTCGAGCACCCGCCGCACCGCCGCCATGGCGTCTCCCCCGGCCAGCGACAGCCCGAACTTCTGGTCCTCGTGGGCGGTGGCGATGTACTCGTGGGTGTGCGCCTCGACGCCGACCGTCACCCGCACCATCACGTCTTGCACGGCCCCGGCTCCGAGTTCCTCGGCTGCCACCGCCTCAAGCCGGTCGATCTCCTCTGCGGAGTCGATCACCACACAACCGACCCCCGACTTCACCGCCGCGGTCAGTTCGCCTACGGATTTGTTGTTGCCGTGCAACGCAATCCGCTCGGGGGGGAAGCCGGCGTGCAGTGCGACCGCAAGCTCGCCACCACTGGCGACGTCCATCGACAATCCCTCGTCGTCGACCCAGCGGGCTAACTCACCGCAGAGGAACGCCTTGGCCGCGTAGTGCACGTTCTCCCCGCCGAAGGCGGCAGCCATCTCGCGGCAGCGGCTGCGGAAGTCGTCCTCGTCGATCACGAACAGCGGCGTGCCGTACTGGGCGGCCAGGTCGGTCACCGCCACACCTGCGATCCGCACCACGCCGTCATCGCCTCGGGTGAGGTTGCGCGGCCACACGTTGGGTGCCAGCGCGAGGGCCTCGGCGGCGGTCGCCGGCCGCGGCGGCAGGCCACCGAGGTGGATCGCCTCGGCGTGCCGCGGACCGGCCGGGTGGACGTTCACATCCGCTCCGGGGCGCTCACGCCCAGGATCGCCAGACCGTTGGCGATCACCCGGCGGGTGGCCTCGCACAGCGCCAGCCGTGCACGGTGCAGATCCCCGGGTTGTTCGTCACCCTGGGGCAGCACCCGGTTGGAGTCGTAGAACCGGTGGTAGTCGCCGGCGAGGTCTTCCAGGTAGCGGCACACCCGGTGCGGTTCGCGCAGGGCGGCCGCGGCCTGCAGCACCCGGGGGTACTCGCCGAGGTTGCGGATCAGCGTGCCCTCTTTGTCGTGGCTGAGCAGTTCGAGGCGCGCGGTGTCGGGCGCGAGTCCCAGTTCGGCGGCATTGCGCGCCAGCGCGCACAGCCGGGCGTGGGCGTACTGCACGTAGTAGACGGGGTTCTCCGCCGAGGCCGAGGACCACAGCTCGAGGTCGATGTCGATCGGGGTGTCCACCGAGGAGCGGGTCAGTGCGTAGCGCGCGGCGTCGACCCCGATCGCCTCGACCAGATCGTCGAGGGTGATCACCGTGCCCGCACGCTTGCTCATCCGCACCGGCTGACCGTCACGGACGAGGTTGACCATCTGCCCGATCAGCACCTCCACGGTGTCAGGGTCATCACCGAGGGCAGCCGCAGCGGCCTTGAGCCGGGCGATGTAGCCGTGATGGTCCGCGCCGAGCATGTAGATGCACAGGTCGAATCCGCGCTCACGCTTGTCCAGGTAGTAGGCCAGATCCCCGGCGATGTAGGCCGGCGTGCCGTCGCTCTTGATGACGACGCGGTCCTTGTCGTCACCGAATGCGGTCGTGCGCAACCAGGTCGCGCCGTCCGCGGAATAGACCGCACCGGTCTCGCGCAGTTTCGCGATGGCCTGCTCCACCCGGCCGGTGGTGTGCATCGAGTCTTCGTGGGTGTAGACGTCGAAGTCGGTGCCGAATTCGTGCAGCGACGCCTTGATGTGGTTGAACATCAACTCCACGCCGATCGAGCGGAAGGTCTCGCGCTGCTCGGTCGTCGGCAGGCCCAGCGCGTCGGGAGCCTTCGTCAGCACCTGCTCGGCGATGTCGGCGATGTAGTCGCCGGCGTATCCGTCCTCGGGAGTGGGCGCGCCGCTGGCGGCGGCGATCAGCGAGTTGACGAAGCGGTCGATCTGCGCGCCGTGGTCGTTGAAGTAGTACTCCCGCACCACCTGCGCGCCCTGGGAACTCAGCAGCCGGCCCAGGGCGTCGCCGACGGCCGCCCATCGGGTGCCGCCGATGTGGATGGGGCCGGTCGGGTTGGCCGAGACGAATTCGAGGTTGATCCGCCTGCCGCCGAGCAACCCGGAGTGCCCGTAGGAATCCCCGGCGCTCACGATGTCGGCGACGATGCGGCCCTGTGCGGAGGCCTCGATGCGCAGGTTGACGAAACCCGGCCCGGCGACCTCGGCGGCGGCGATGCCGTCGGCGGCGGTGAGCGCCTCGGCCAGCCAGCCGGCCAACTCCCGGGGGTTCACCCCCGCCTTCTTGCCGACCTGGAGAGCCACGTTGGTGGCGTAGTCGCCGTGCTCGGGGTTGCGCGGCCGCTCGACGGTGACCTCGGCGGGCAGCGTCGCCGGATCCAGGCCGTGCTGGGTCAGCACCGCGGCGGCGGTGCTGTTGACCAACTCAGCCAGGTCAGCGGGGGTCACGGGGGTTCATCCTATGCGTTAGGCTTGGTCAGCCCGACGGCGCAGCAACCCTGCGCCCCCGTAGCTCAGGGGATAGAGCGTCTGCCTCCGGAGCAGAAGGCCGCAGGTTCGAATCCTGCCGGGGGCACCCCTACCGGCGGCGGTTGACCACCGGACCGCTCATCATCCGCACCGACTCGGGCACCGGGATCGACTCGGGGCAGTCCGGGGCGCGCAGCGGCTGCCCGTAGGTCGTCGCGATCGGGACCACCCCGGCCCAGGTACCGGCGGCGATGTCCTCCTCGGGGTCCTCCGACCAGCCGTCGCCGATCTTCAGCGACCAGTTGTCGTCGGTGATCGCCAGCCGCAGCACCCGAGTGGCGGCCAGTTCCCGTTTGCTGCTGGGGCGCATTTCGGCGACCCGGCCGGGGATGAAAGTCTCGGTCAGGGTCTCCAGATAGCGGGTCTTCTCGCCGGCGCTGACACCGGTGAACACCCCGTAGAGCACCGCACTGCGGTAGTGGAAGGACGACTCGAACCCGCTGCGCGCCACGACCACGCCCTCGAGTGTGGTGATCGATGCCGCGGCTGGCGCACCGGCGGCGAGATCGCGCAGGAACGGTGATCCGGTCGATCCATGGATGACCAGTTCGTCGTCGATGCGGGCGAAACCGATCGGCAACGCCATCGGATGGCCGTCCCGGATGAACGCGATGGTCACCAGCGGCGTGCTGTCGAGCAGCGCGTAGAGCTCACCACGCGAGGTGCTCTGCTTCTCGCGCAGCCGGGAGACGGCGGTCGTCGGCCGGGGCATCCGATCACCCCTCGCCAACCCGGCGCAGGGCCTCCGGGGTGAGGTCCTTGATCGCGCGGTAACCGTCGATCGCCATGATGAGGTCGGTCTCGGCCAACAGCGAACGCAACACGTGAACGATCCCGTCGGTACCCCCCAGCGCGGCACCGTAGGCGTAGGGGCGGCCGACACCGACCGCGGTGGCGCCCAGGGCCAGCGCCTTGACCACATCGGCGCCCGACCGGATGCCGGAGTCGAAGAGCACCGGAACGCCGCCGGCGGCGGCCACCACCCCGGGCAGGCAGTCGATGGCGGGCAATCCGCCGTTGGCCTGTCGGCCACCGTGGTTGGAGCAGTAGATCCCGTCGATGCCGGCGTCGACGGCGCGCCGCGCGTCGTCGGGATGGCAGATGCCCTTGAGGATCAGCGGCAGCGAGGTCAGCGAGCGCAACCACGGCAGGTCATCCCAACTCAGCGAGTTGCCGAAGACACTGATCCAGTGCATCACCGCCTTGCGCGGGTCGGCGTCGATATCCGGGTCGGCCTTCGCGCGGAAGTGCGGATCGCTGATGTAGTTGGCCAAGACCAGCCCACGCAGCTGCGGAAAGTTGGCGGTGGCCAGGTCGCGCGGCCGCCAGCCGGGAAGCCAGGTGTCGAGGGTGACGACGATCGCGGCGTAGCCGGCCTTCTCGGCGCGGCTGACCAGGCTGGCCGCCAAATCGCGGTCTTTCGGCGTGTAGAGCTGGAAATAGCCCGGGGTGTCGCCGAATTCGGCCGCGGCATCCTCCAGCGGGTCCATCATCAGGGTCGACACGCACAGCGGCACGCCGGTGCGTGCGGCGGCCCGGGCCGCCGCCAGGTCGCCGTGTCTGTCCTGAGTGCACAGGCCGATCACCCCGACCGGTGCCATGAACAACGGAGAGGGCCAGCGCCGTCCCCACAGCTCGACCGAGAGGTCACGCTCCGTCGCCCCGACAAGCATCCGCGGGATCAGTCCCCACCGTGCGAAGGCGGTCACGTTGGCCTGCTGGGTCGACTCGTCACCCGACCCGCCCGCCACATAGGACCAGATCGAGGGCGACATAGCTTTCTGCGCCCGGGCTTCCAGCTCTGCGAAGGTCAGCGGCAGCGCGGGCAGTATGCCGTTGAGGCCCTGGAAGTAGATCTCCAGCTGATAGTCGCCGTAGGACCCGGTCATCGGATGGACTCCTTCGGCCGGGTGAAATCAGCGACCACATCCGCGACCCGGCGCAGCTCGTGGAGGTCGGCGCTGGTCGGAATGAGATGCACCTCACTGGTGCCGATCTCCGCGAAGGCGCGCAGCACCTCGGCAAGTTGTTCCTCGGTACCGGCCCAGCCGGTGCTCGGCGCCATCGCATCGACGTACTCGACCGGGATCCAGTTCATATAGTGCCGCAGATGACGATGGATCTGTTCGCGGGCGGCGGGCGGGTCGCCGAGGGCGAACCAGAACGAGGTCGCCAAGTGCGGTGCGGGCTTGCCGGCCTCGGCCCACGCGAGTCGGGCCACCTCGTAGAGCTCGTTCTGCCGAGCCGGTTCGAGGTCGAGCGTGATACCGGCCAGCCCGTCCGCCCATGCCGCGGCGCTGCGCAACGTCTTGGGTCCGATGGTTCCGACCAGCAGCCGCGGTCCGCCCGGCTGCACGGGTCGCGGGCCGACCGGCAGTACCGAGTCGGTGATCTTCTCGCCGTTCCACACCCGCTTCATCACCGCCACCCGCTCGGCCAGCCCGCGCATCGTCTGCGTCGCTGGGTCGGCCCCGACCGCGTGGTAGTCCTCGTGCCGGCCACCCACCCCGACTCCGACGGTCAGCCGGCCGCCGCTCAGCATGTCGCCAGTGGCCAGCGCTTTGGCCAGCAACACCGGATCGTGCAGCTGCGGGACGACGACGGTGGTCACCAGAGGCACCCGTTCGGTCCACGCCGCGAGCGCGCCCAGCAGGGTCAACGCCTCGGGATTGTCGAAGGCGATGCGCTCTCCCCAGCACAGCGACGAGAACGGGCCCTCATCGACGATCCGGGCCCAGCCGCGCAGGACATCTGAGTCGAGATCCGGTTCCATCACCGGCATGCTCATCCCGACCTGCATGCTCAACTCGCCGGTTCCTTGCTCACCTTCACCGGCCCGGTGCTGGGCGGCGGCGCGAGCAGATTGCCCCGCAGACTGCCTCGGGCAGTGCGCACGGAGACCACCAACCACGAAGTCAGCAGGCCGGTGTAGGCCAGCACGGCGACGACCTTGAACGCCGGGAGTCCGGTGTGGATGGCCAGTTGGGTCGTTCCCGTCACGAACGTGCCGACCGGGAAGGTCAGGCTCCACCACGTCAGCGCGAACTGCATTCCGCGTCGCCAGGTCCGGAAGGTCAGACTGGAGGCCAGGGCGACCCACAGCAGGGCGAATCCCCAGACCGGCACCCCGTAGATGATCGAGAACGAGTTCATCACCTTGGCGAGGTCGGCCGACACCACCAGGCTGGCGTTGACGCCGAGAAGCCCTGCGGCGGTGATGGATTGGCCGAGCGGACCCAGCACGATCCACAGTGTCGGCACGCGGGCGGTTCCCGAGGTCCCGTAGAGCATCAGGCGGCTCCAGATCATCGTGATGATGATCATCGCGGCCACCAGTGACATCCCGAACATGGCGTAGCAGCCGTAGAGCAGGGTTTCGCGGACGGCCCCCTGCGGTGCGTGCGGAATGAGCAGCGCACCGCCGGCCGCGGACACCATCGGGGGCACCACCGGCATCAGCCAGCCCCCGAACGCGGAATCGGGTTCGACGCTGAGTTGGGTGAACATCAGAAACGGGATTCTCACCGTGGTGTACAGGCCGAGTGCGGTGCCCACACACCACAGCACCCAGGCGAGGCTCACCGCCGCGCTCTCCCCGATGAGGTCGCGGCCGATGAGAAGCGATCCGGTTCCGACGGTGAGCAGTGCCATCGGCGCGGCACCGAAGAAGTGCGTCATCTGCGGATTGCGGGCGTGGCTGCGGACCGACGTGGGGTGCCGCAGCCAATGGCCGCCGACCACCACCACCAGAACGACCAGTAGCACCGTCGCGAACACCCACACCAGTTCGACGAAGGCCCGCAGGCCGGGGAACTGGACGGGCAGCGTCGCCCCGGCATTGGCGACGATCCCGGTACCCATCACCGAGGCGAACCAGTTGGGCCCGATGGAGCCGAGGACTTCGACGTAGGAACGCGTGGCAGCCATATCCGTCAAACAGTACGTCGCGCGCCCGGTGACGGTGATGCCAACGGCGCGATGTCGAGGAGTGTCATCCGCGGCCCCGGGTGTTCTCCTGGGCCCGGTATTCCTCGGCCCAGGTGCGGACGTGCGCGGGCAGATGTCCACCCGCCACGTCGGCCAACGTGGTCTGCTCGAGCACCGAGCGCATGCTGGCGCGCAGCGCCCGCCAGACGTCGGAGAGGGCGACTGAGGGACCGCTGTAGCGCAATTCGCCCAGGCCGATATCGCGCACACTGGCCAGGGGTCCGTCGATGCAGCGCAGCACATCGGCGATGCTGATCTGGTCGGCCGGCCGGGCGAGTTCGTAGCCGCCGTCGCGGCCGCGGTGACTGCGCACTAAATGGTCGGCACGCAGATCGGAAAGGATGTCGACGAGGAACTGCGGCGGGATGCCCTGCGCTTCGGCGAGGTCGTCCGTCTTGACCAGCCCACCCGGCGACGCAGCGGCCAGCTGGGTCATCGCCCGCACGGCGTACTCCGCCTTCGCCGACATTCGCATGTCGCGGATTGTCCCACCGTCAGTTGACCGCGTGGGGCCCGGACTACTCGGCGCCCGTCTCCGCGCCCGCCGCGGCTGCTGCGGCCTTGCTCCGCTGGCCGGCGCCCGCGCGGGCGTTTCGAGCGGGTGCCGCTACGGCCTCCCGCGATACCGCTACCCGAGCGGCGCCGAGGCGTGCACCGGAGCGGATGCCCTCGGATGTGCCGGTCTGGGGTTCTGCCACCGCACCGGCTTGCGCATCGGTGGCCGTGATCGCCTCGGCGGCCGTCTCCGTCTGCGTCGTCTCAGTCTCGGGCACACCGTCGATCACCGCGTCAGTGGCACCGTCGGTCGCACCGTCAGTGGCACCGTCGGTCGGGCTCTCCGTGTCATCCGCCGGGAAGCTCCGCGCGGCGCGCGGGCTGATCGCCGAACGGACGGCCGCGCTGGCGAGGACCTCCGAGTGCGAACGGCCGTCGAGAGGCGAGCCGGTCGAGGGCAGCGACGTATCGGGCGCCGACGGTTTGCCATTCAGAGAATTCACCAGATCCGGCGCCACCGAGGGGATGTTCCATTCAGGCAGGTAGGCCCGGATGACGCTGTTGACGGCGTCGAAAACAATGGCCGGCGGGCCGAGCGGAGCGACAACGACCTTGACCGCCTTCTCCAGCGCGCCGCTGAAGTCGCCGTGGACCAATGACCGCAGGGTGTCGACGATCAGCACAGGCTCGTAGGCGACAAGAGCGCCGGTTGCGAAGGCAGCGGCGATGGCCTGCTTGCCCAGGTATCCCGCGCTGGAAGCCAGCGAGGTCACGAAGTCTCCGACCGTCGAGACCGACAGGGTGACGTTCGGTGCGGGGTTCGCGGGTGTGTCGTACTGAATCGTCGGCAGGCCCAGCGGGCCGTCATTGATGAACTGCGGGAACACACTGCCCAGATCGAACTCGGGCATCGCCAGGATGCCGACCAGCTCGGGCAGATCGGCCGGCGGGATGATCGCCGCGATCTCCGAGGGGTCGGTGAAGGTATCGGGCGACGACGCCGTCAACTCGGGGTCGGACACCACGCCCAAACCAGCGATGAAGGCGTTGACGATCGCGTTCTTGCCGATGTGGGTGGCGTCTGCCGCCAGCGACGTGAACAGGTCCTTGAGCACCGACAGCGGGCTTGTGGAGTCGGCCGGGGCGGGTGCGATCGCGTCGAGGAAGGAGTCGTCGAGCATGCTCGCCGAGTCGGCGCTGCCTGCGGAGAGTTCGACGGCGGGGATGCGGACGTCACCGCGCGGCGCGATCATCGGGTTGGCCACCACGACACCGGCCGTGGCGAGAGCCACGCCCGTTGTCACTAGAGGTCCATATGCCCGGCGCACCGTCGTCACCCGCCTTTCCTGAACGCAGCCTACCATACCTGAGAGTAATCTGAGAAGTCCCTGTTTCGAAATAATATTTGCCCTGAACAAAGGCCGCCCCCTTCCTCAGGAAGGGGGCGGCCTTTACTCGTCTGCCGAGGGTCAGCTCGCGTCGCTGGCGGCCTTCACCGACTTACGCTCCGCGCGCTGCTTGGCCGGCTTCTCGGCTGCGGCCGAGGTGTCGTCGCCGGCGCTGGTGGCCTCAGCGGCCGCACCGGCACCGCTGTCGGCCGCACCGGCGCTGTCGTCAGCGGCGGCGCTTCCACCGTTGTCGCCTGCGGTCCCGGCGCTGCCGGCGCTGCCGGCGTCGGTGCTGCTGTCAGCAGCGGCCGCACCGGCGCCGTCGCCGGCCACCGGCCGGTCGACCTCGACGCTCGGTGCCTCTGCGGCCGCGGACGTGCCGACCTCCGCCGCCGGAGCGGCGGCGACCGCAGCGGCCGGAGCCGCCTCGGCAGCAGCCGGAACCGGATAGCTGGCGCCGATCGCGTTGGCGACCTGCAGCTGGGACTGCTCAGCCCACATCCGCAGGCTCGGAACCGCGTAGCCGTTGGGGAACCCCAGCGGGCCGAGGCCGGGGCCGACCGTGACGGCCAGCAGGGTGCCCGGGACGCTGGAGGTCACAAAGCCGTCCGCGCCCACTGGACCGAGCAGACCGTCCACGACGGTATTCCACGCGGTCTCGACGTCGAGGGTGGCCAGCGCGCCCAGGGTCTGGGTCACGATGTTCACCACGGCGTTGACCAGCGCGCTGGCCGAGCCGACAGCGGTGGTGACCAGGCCGGCCGCGATTCCCGGCAGGACTCCGACGACATTGGTGACGTTGGTGACCACACCGGTGACGACGCTGATCAGAGCGCCGAGTGCGGTGGTGCCCGCAGTCTGGATCGGAACCAGCGTGGCGTTGGTCAGCGTGGTGATAGCTCCGGCGATGTCGCCTCCGATGGCCTGCTGGGCGGCGGTGACCACCGCACCGGGCAGGTTCCAGACCGCCTCGCTGAGAACGTAGGCCGAGGTGCCCAGGGCGTCGATGGAGCCGCCGATGTAGGCCGAGCCGTTGAAGCCCAACTGGCTGATGAGCGGCAGCGCGGTGTAGATGAACTCGGGCACGATGCCGACGTAGGGCTCCCACTCATAGTCGCCGTACAGGTTGGTGCCGTCGAAGATGTTGGTGTTGAGAACACCCGTGGTCAGAATCAGTTCCGACAGCGGGTTGTCGAAGCCGGCCAGCGCCACCTGGGCGACCGACGGCACTGTGATCGAGGGCAGGGTCAGGGCTGGTGCGACGGGGTTCATGGCGATGGCGCCGGCCCCGACGATTGCCGCAGTCCCGGCGATGAGCTGGGAGCGAAGTGAGATCTGCACGGTAGGTTCCTCCGGTGTTAGTTAACACTGACCCTGTCACGATAACCTGAGAAAAACCTGAGCGCAAGTCTTTTGCAAGAGATTTTGCCTAGTCCGTTTCGGCCTCTTCATGGCAACGCCACGAGAATAGGTGACTCTAGTGGTATGACATGGTCAAATAAGTGTTCAGAGCAGAGATCATGGTCTGATTTCTCAGTCAGAGAATGTCACACCAGCAAACTCTTTTGAGGGGGGAACCGGCGGGTTGGCAACCTGACCGATGCCTAGGGTCGTCCAACGCTGACGTTTTTTCACGGGATTTTCTCAGCAAAGAAAAAGCGCGGCGCCCCTCGGTGGGGCGCCGCGCCTCGAGCCTGGCCCGGGGTGTCCCGGGTGTCAGCCCTCGCTCGCGCTGGCCGCCTTGGCTGCCTTCCGCGCAGAGCGCTGCTTGACGGGCTTCTCGCCGGTGTCTGCACCGGCGGCGGCCTCCTGGCCACCGGTGGACGCGGCTGTAGGAGCCGCAGCCGCCGCCGTGTCTGTCGAATCGCCACTGCTGGCCGACGGGCTTGAATCGCCACCCGCGTTCGGGGCGCTGTCGGTATCCGAAGCTGCCGTATCGGCTCCGCCGCTCCCGGCGTCGCCGGCCACCGGCCGCTCGACGGCCGCGTCGGCCTGATTCGGCTCGGGCTCCGCTCCGGCTGCCGCGTCGACCGCGGTGACCGCGGCTTCCGCCGCGGCCGGCGGGGTGACCCCGGCGAAGGGATCGAACGGATCGTTGAGGATGCCGCCGTCGCCGTTGGCGCTGAAGTCGCCGAGACGCTGGGCCTCGCTGGTCAGCACGGACCGCAGGCTGGGATTGGTCACGGTCAGCACCGGCCCCTCGTCGTACTCGACCTCCTGGACGATTCCGATGCCGGTGGTCAGCACGACGGCGTTGCCAAGGGTGCCGTCCGGACCGAGCAGTCCGTCGACCGCCGCATTCCAGGCTCCCTCGATGTCCCCGGTGCTGATGCTGGTCACGATCTCGGTGGCGGTCGTGATGAGGTCGGTCACCAGAAAGGCCACGCCACCGACGAGTGCGCTGGTCAAGCCGTTGACCAGCGCGGGCACGGCCTCGAACACCACTGTCTGGACGTTGGCGATCACGTTGTCCAGGATGTAGCCGACACTGGTCAGAACACCGCCGATGCTGTCCTGGATCGGAGCGATGATCTGGGTCTGCAGCTCGGCGATGGCGCCCGGGATGTCGCCGGCGAGGGCGAGTTGAGCGGCGGCCACAAGGGCGAACGGGGCGTTGAACGCCGCCGTCGCGATCCCGCCCACCAGCGCCAGGGGCGCGTAGAGGCCGGCGTAGGTGTACCCGGAGACGTTGTTGATCAGCGCGCTGATCGCGCCGAAGGAGAACTGGTTGGCCAGGTCGGGAATCCAGCCGAAGTAGGAGGGCGCGTAGAGCGTGCCGAAGTCTGCGGTATAGAACGAATCCGGCCAGAACAGTTCGGCCGGGTCGAGCAGCGGGGTCTGGTCGACGAGGGTCGCGGCTGTGAGGTCGAGGGTTCCAGCCAGGGCGGTCACCGGGTTGGCGAACGCCGTGAGCTCGAAGGTGCTCGACAGCCGCTGCACCGCGGTGAGGTCGGGCTGGGTGATCGGGGTGATGGCCACCGCGGTCGCGGCGACGGCGGCGACGCCCGCGATCATCTGTGAGCGGAGCGAGATCTGCATCGGGGTTCCTCCTGCGTGGGGCTTTCAGTTGGGGGGTTCAGTTGGTGGAGCGTCGGTTTGCCGTCGCCAGGGTTGTCGCCGGACCGTAGGCCTCACGTTACCTGAGAATAGCCTGAGTGCAAACTGGGAGGGCCGGGCCCTGCCGAGAAACCAGCAAACTCCCGGTCAGAGATGTCCTTGGGGCGGTTTTCCCCCTCAGCAGGTGATTGAATCGCGTGCGTCAGCCGACCAGCGAACCACGGACGGCTTCCCGGTGTCAGCGCAGCGCCGCCAGCGCCGCCCAGGCCCACTCGGGGTGGCAGACCAGCAGGTCGGGCATCAGCGGGTCGACCTGGTTGTACCGCAGCGGCGAGCCGTCGATGCGCGATGCGTGCAGTCCAGCCGCGCGGGCGACCGCGACCGGCGCGGCCGAATCCCACTCGTACTGTCCGCCGGCGTGCACGTAGATCTCCGCACGGCCGCCGATCACCGCCGCCACCTTGGCCCCCGCTGAGCCCATCTCGATGAGCGTGCCGTCCAGTCGCTCCCGCAGCTGTTCGGCCTGCGCCGGCGGCCTCGAGCGCGAGACCAGGATTCGCGGGCGCTCCGGACCGCCGGACGGTCTGGGCACCACCGGGGTGGCCAGGGTGATGCCCTGGGCAGGCAACGCCACCGCGCCGGCGCTCAGGCCGCCGTCCTGCCAGAGCGCCACATGGACCGCCCAGTCCGCGCGGCCGGGTTCGGCGAACTCACGGGTTCCGTCGAGCGGATCGATGATCCAGACCCGATCGGCATCCGTGCGCGCCGCATCGTCGGCACCCTCCTCGGAGAGCACCGCATCGCGGGGTCTGGCATCGGCCAGCCGATCCATCAGAAAGACGTGGGAGCGACTGTCCCCCTGCGCTTTGCGCTCCGCGACCGACGCGTCGGCGAGTTCGGTGCGAACCCGCAGCAGCAGACGTCCCGCCTCGGCGGCCAGGGCGGCAGCGAGCTGATGGTCGTTCACTCCCGCGACTCGAGCAGATCGACCACCTGCTGGGCGAGTTCGGTGACGGAGTGGTCGGGAGTCAGCCGAAGATCCGGGTTTTTCGGCCGCTGGTAGGGGCTGTCGATCCCGGTGAAATGAGTGATCTCCCCCGCCCGGGCCTTGGCGTAGAGACCCTTGGGGTCGCGCCGCTCGCAGTCCGCCAACGGGGTGTCGACGAACACCTCGAAGAACTCGATGCCCGCCTCGCCGTGAACCGTTCGGGCCAGTTCGCGGTGCTCGGTCAGAGGGCTGATGACCGGGACTAACACGGTCAGCCCGGCGTCGGCCATCAGGGTGGCGACGTGGGCCAGCCGACGCAGGTTCTCGGCGCGGTCGGCCATCGCGAAGCCGAGGTCGGCGTTGAGCCCGTGACGCAGGTTGTCGCCGTCGAGGATGTAGGCCGGCGAACCGCTGTCGAGCAGCATCTGCTCGACGAGCACCGCGATCGAGGACTTGCCCGACCCGCTCAGCCCGGTGAACCACACCGTCCGGCCCCTGGTCAGCCGGTCGGCGGCGGTCACCAGCGAGCGGTGGCGCACGGTGTTCGGCGACGCCGAGCGGCCGGCGGCCGGAGCGGTGTCGCGCACCATGCCGGCCGCCACGGTGACATTGGTGTCGGGGTCGATGAGGATGAACGATCCGGTGGCGGCGTTGCGGGTGTATTCATCGAGCAGCAGCGGGACCCGGGTGCGCAGGCTGACCCGGCCGAGTTCGTTGAGTTTGAGTGCCGTCGCGCTCTTGTCCCGGTGCAGGGTGTTGACGTCGAGGCGGTAGTCCAGTGCGGTGACCCGCGCGCGGGTGGTGCGGGTGGTCTGCTTGATGACGTAGTCGCGGCCGGGTTCACACGACGCGTCGTCGGCCATCCAGCACAGCATGGCGTCGAATTCCGTGGCGGCGACGGGCTGATTCTGCGGGCGGGCCAGCATGTCGCCGCGGGAGACATCGATGTCGTCGGCCAGGCTGACCGAGACGGCCATGGGTGGAAACGCCTCCGTCAGTGTGCCGGACGGGCCTTCGATGGCGGCGATCCGGCTGGTCTTCCCGCTGGGGAGCACGACCACTTCGTCACCGGGGCGCATGATCCCGCTGGCGACGGTGCCGGCGTAACTGCGATGGTCCGCGTGTTCGTGGGTCTGCGGGCGGATCACGTATTGGACGGGGAAACGCACGTCGATGAGATTGCGGTCTCCGGCGATGTAGACATCTTCCAGATGGCTCAACAGCGGAGGACCCTCGTACCACGGCGCGTGGGGTGACTTGGTCACCACGTTGTCCCCGTGCAGGGCCGAGACCGGGATTGTGGTGACGTCGTGGACGTCAAGCCGGGCTGCGAATGCATGAAACTCATCGCGGATTGCGTTGAAGCGCTGCGGGTCCCAGTCGATCAGATCCATCTTGTTGACCGCCAGCACGATATGCCGAACCCCAAGCAGCGCGGCCAGGAAGGCGTGTCGGCGGGACTGCTCGAGCAGGCCGTGGCGCGCATCGACGAGCACGATCACCAACTGAGCGGTGGAGGTGCCGGTGACCATGTTGCGGGTGTACTGGATGTGCCCCGGGGTGTCGGCGATGATGAACTTGCGCTTGACCGTGGCGAAATAGCGGTAGGCGACGTCGATGGTGATGCCCTGCTCGCGCTCCGAGCGCAATCCGTCGGTGATCAGGGCGAGATCGGTGTAGTCGTTGCCGCGCTCGGCCGAGGTGCGCTCGACGGCAGCCAACTGGTCTTCCATCACCGCTTTGGAGTCGTAGAGCAGCCGGCCGATCAGGGTGGACTTGCCGTCGTCGACCGAGCCGGCGGTCGCCAGGCGCAGCAGGGTGCTCAGGGGTTCGCTCCCTTCTTCGCGCAAGCGCTCATCAGAAATACCCCTCCCGCTTGCGGTCTTCCATGCCGGCTTCGGAGATCCTGTCGTCGGCGCGCGTCGCGCCGCGCTCGGTGAGTCGCGACACGGCGGTCTCGGCGATCACGTCCTCGACGGTCGCCGCGGTCGACTCCACACAGCCGGTGCAGGTGACGTCGCCCACGGTGCGGAATCGCACGGTGGCCGGGAAAACCTCCTCGTCGGGGCGGGGCTGCATGAACTCGTGCACGGCCAGCAGCATGCCGTCGCGCCGGAACACCGGCCGCTGGTGGGCGTAGTAGATGGTGGGCAGCGGAATGTCCTCGGCACCGATGTAGGCCCAGATGTCGTACTCGGTCCAGTTCGACAGCGGAAACACCCGGATGTGCTCGCCCTTGCGGTGCCGGCCGTTGTAGAGCGTCCACAGCTCAGGCCGCTGGGCCTTGGGTTCCCACTGCCCGAACTCGTCGCGGAAGCTGAACACCCGCTCCTTGGCGCGGGCCTTCTCCTCGTCGCGGCGCGCCCCGCCGAAGGCGGCGTCGAAGCGGTGCTCGCGGATGGCGCGCAGCAGGGTCACGGTCTGCAGCGGGTTGCGCGACGGCCCGCTCTCCACGACGCGCCCGGCGTCGATGTCCTCCTGCACGCTGGCGACCACCAGGCGCACGCCGTGGCGCGCGACCAACTCGTCACGGGTGGCGATCACCTCGTCGAAGTTGTGGCCGGTGTCGACGTGCATCACCGGGAAGGGCAGCCGGCCGGGCGCAAACGCCTTGATCGCCAGGTGCAGCATCACGATCGAGTCCTTGCCGCCGGAGAACAGCAGCACAGGCCGCTCGAACTCGGCGGCCACCTCGCGGATGATGTGGACCGCCTCGGCCTCCAGGGCGCGCAGCTGGGTCAGTTCGTACTGCCCCGCCGCGGGGGTGAGAACCTGCTCGGCCACGCTGGTCCCTCGCCGATTCCTCGTAAAGTTGGTAATTTCAACCCAAATTACCCTCTATGCAGGCTGCGGGTCAAGCGCCGAAAATGCGCTCAGCGCGCCGATCCCCCGCGAAACGCGCCCTGGGCGCATTCTCGGCGGAACTAGAGCGTGACCTCGTGCAACTTGCCGGTGGCGACGTCGAAAACGAAGCCCCGCAGGGAGGTGTGCAGGGTGACGAAGGGGCTGTTCTCGATGCGGCGCAGCGACTGGCGGACGTCCTCCTCCACGTCGCCGAACGCCTCGGCGGCCCACTCCGGCTTGACCCCGGTATCGGCCTGGATGGCGGCCTTGAAGTCGTCGTCGGTGAAGGTCAGCATGCCGCAGTCGGTGTGGTGGATCAGGATGATCTCGCGGGTGCCGAGCAGCCGCTGGCTGATCGCCAGCGAGCGGATCTCGTCGTCGGTGACCACCCCGCCGGCGTTGCGGATGACGTGCGCCTCGCCCTCCTTGAGGCCGAGGATGCCGTAGACGTTCATCCGGGCGTCCATGCAGGCGACCACGGCCACATGTCGGCTCGGCGGCAAGGGCAGCGGCCCGGAGAAGGTCGTCGCGTAGGCGGCGTTGTTCTTGAGGTATTCGTCGGTGACAGTCACGGCGCCTGATGCTACCCACCGCCGGGGGTCCGCGCATGACGGTGAATCAGCCTGAGCCGAAATGCCCTAACGTGTGCTGCATGCGAGGCGGGCCCCGATGACGCGGTTCCTGGCCCGGCGGCTACTCAACTATCTCTTCCTGCTGTTTTTGGCGTCGTTCCTGACCTTCACCCTGACCTCCTACACCTTCACTCCGCTCAACAGCCTGCTGCAGCGCAACCCGCGCCCGCCGCAGGCGGTGATCGACGCGAAGGCAGCCGAACTCGATCTCGACAAACCGGTGCCGTTGCGCTACGCGCACTGGGTGTCCGGTGCCGTGCGCGGCGATTTCGGTACCACCGTCGGTGGCCAACCGGTCAGCGAGGAACTGTGGCGGCGCATCGGCGTGAGCCTGCGGCTGCTGGTGATCGGCTCGGTGCTGGGCACAGTGATCGGCGTGGTGGTGGGCGCCTGGGGGGCGATACGCCAGTACCGGCTGTCCGATCGGGTGATCACGGTGCTGTCTCTGCTCATCATCAGCACGCCGTCGTTCGTGATCGCCAACCTGCTGATCCTGGCCGCACTGCGGGTCAACTCCGTGTTGGGGATCCAGCTGTTCGAGTACACCGGCGAGACGTCGCCCAACGTCGCCGGCGGGGTGTGGAACCAGTTCGTCGACCGGCTGCAACATCTGGTGCTGCCCACGCTCACCCTGGCGCTGATGGCGATCGCCGGCTACAGCCGCTACCAGCGCAACGCCATGCTCGACGTGCTCGGGCAGGACTTCATCCGCACCGCGCGAGCCAAGGGACTCACCCGGCGGCAGGCCCTGTTCAAGCATGGTCTGCGCACCGCCCTGATCCCGATGGCGACGCTGTTCGCCTACAGCGTCGCCGGCCTGGTCACCGGCGCGGTGTTCGTGGAGAAGATCTTCGGCTGGCACGGCATGGGCGAGTGGATCGTGCAGGGCATCGCCACCCAGGACACCAACATCGTGGCGGCGATCACGGTGTTCTCCGGGGCGGTCGTGCTGCTGGCCGGTCTGCTCTCCGACGTCATCTACGCCATCCTCGACCCGCGGGTACGGGTGACATGAACAAACCTGCCACCTCCGAGACGACCGCGTTCGTCTCCCGGCGCACCCTGGTCGCCCGGCGCTTCGTCCGCAACCGGCTCGCGGTCGGCGCGCTGGTTGTGTTGGCGGTGATGTTCATCGGCTGCTACGCGCTGCCTCCGCTGCTGCCCTACTCCCACACGGACCTGGACTTCTCGGCTCTGCAGTCCCCGCCGACCGCCCGGCACTGGTTCGGTACCAACGCAATCGGACAGGATCTGCTGGCGCAGGTTCTGCGCGGGATGCAAAAGTCGCTGCTGATCGGGTTGTGTGTAGCGGTCATCTCCACTCTGATCGCCGCGACGGTGGGATCGATCGCCGGCTATTTCGGCGGTTGGCGCGACCGCGTTCTGATGTGGGTCGTCGACCTGCTGCTGGTGGTGCCCAGCTTCATCCTGATCGCGATCACCAGCCCACG
Source organism: Mycobacterium sp. (assembly GCA_018882965.1). GTDB lineage: Bacteria > Actinomycetota > Actinomycetes > Mycobacteriales > Mycobacteriaceae > Mycobacterium. Next base: position 40,729 of record VEQY01000015.1, read on the forward strand.
AACCAAGAATTCGGCCAACATCGCGCTGCTCATCGTGCTGCTGGCCGCGTTCAGCTGGATGATCAGCTCCCGCATCGTCCGCGGGCTGACCATGAGCCTGCGCGAACGCGAATTCGTCCAGGCAGCGCGATACATGGGCGTACCGAATCGGCGCATCATCGCGCGCCACATCCTGCCCAACGTCGCCTCGATCCTGATCATCGACACCGCGCTGAACGTCGGGATCGCGATCCTGGCCGAAACCGGGTTGAGCTTCCTGGGCTTCGGTGTTCAGCCCCCGGACGTCTCGTTGGGCACGCTGATCGCTGACGGCACGAAGTCGGCGACCACGTTTCCGTGGATCTTCCTCTTCCCGGCCGGGGTGCTGGTGACGATCATCCTGTGCGCCAACCTGATCGGTGACGGATTGCGGGATGCTCTTGATCCCGGCAGTGGGCACCTGCGCCGGATCCGGGCCGGAGCAGGCCGGTGAAGTCCTCGCTGTTGGAGGTCCAAGACCTTGCGGTGACGTTCCCGACCGATGCCGGAGACCTGCACGCCGTGCGCGGGTTGAGCTTCCATGTCGACCCCGGCGAGGTGGTGGCGATGGTCGGGGAATCCGGATCGGGCAAGTCGGCCGCGGCCTTGGCGGTGATCGGCCTGCTACCCGAGTATGCGGCGGTGTCCGGATCGGTGCGGCTGGCCGGAGAGCAACTGCTCGGCATGTCCGACTCGGCGATGTCACGGATCCGGGGCGCGCGCATCGGCACGGTGTTCCAGGACCCGATGTCGGCCCTGACACCGGTCTACACGGTCGGTGATCAGATCGCCGAGGCGATCCGCGTTCACCACGCCGACATCACCCGGACCGAGGCCCGCAACCGGGCAGTTGAACTGCTCGACCTGGTCGGCATCGCCCAGCCCGATCGGCGGGCCCGCTCCTTTCCGCATGAACTCTCCGGCGGTGAGCGCCAGCGGGTGGTCATCGCCATCGCGGTCGCCAACGATCCCGACCTGATCATCTGCGACGAGCCCACCACCGCACTGGACGTCACCGTGCAGGCCCAGATTCTCGAGGTGCTCAAGACCGCCCGCGACGTCACCGGCGCCGGCGTGCTGATCATCACCCACGACCTGGGCGTGGTGGCCGAGTTCGCCGACCGCGCACTCGTCATGTACGCCGGGCGGGCTGTCGAGGTAGCCACCGTGGAGAACCTCTACGCCGATCGCCGGATGCCCTACACCGCGGGCCTGCTCGGTTCGGTACCCCGGCTCAGCGCCCCGCGCGGCGAGCGACTGGTGCCGATTCCCGGCGCCCCGCCATCGATGGTCGCACTGCCGCCGGGCTGCCCCTTCGCTCCGCGCTGTCCGCTGGTGATCGACGACTGCCGGGTGGCCGAACCGGCCTTGACCGTCGTCGATTCCGGCCATGCGGCGGCGTGTATCCGCACCGACCGGGTGGCGGGCCGCAGCGCGGCGGAGATCTACGGCGTGGCCACCGCCGTAGCAGAGGCCGAGCGCGACGGCGAGACCGCGGTGGTGGTGCGGGTGCGCGATCTTTCCCGGACCTACCGGCTGACCAAGGGAGTGGTGTTCCGCCGCCAGATCGGGGAGGTTCGCGCCGTCGACCGGATCAGCTTCGAGGTGCACCAGGGCCGCACCCTGGGAATCGTCGGAGAATCAGGTTCGGGCAAGTCGACCACGCTGCACGAGATTCTCGAGTTACGCGCCCCGCAGTCAGGCTCGATTGACGTGCTCGGCAGCGACGTCGCCACAATCACCGCAGCACGGCGCCGGGAGTTGCGCCGCGACATCCAGGTGGTGTTCCAGGATCCGGTGGCATCGCTGGACCCCCGATTGCCGGTGTTCGACATCCTCGCCGAACCACTCGGGGCGGGCGGTTTCGACAAGGCCGCCACCGACACCCGGGTGGCGGAGTTGCTGGAGATCGTGGGGCTGCGCCGCGCCGACGCCGGCCGCTATCCAGCCGAGTTCTCCGGGGGCCAGAAGCAGCGGATCGGCATTGCCCGCGCGCTGGCCCTGCAGCCCAAGATCCTTGCGCTCGACGAACCGGTCTCGGCACTGGACGTGTCGATCCAGGCCGGCATCATCAATCTGCTGCTGGACCTGCAACGCGAGTTCGACCTGACCTACCTGTTCGTCTCCCACGACCTGTCGGTGGTCAAACATCTGGCCCACAGCGTGGCGGTCATGCACCGTGGGGCGATCGTCGAATACGGCGACAGCGAGGAGGTCTTCGCCAATCCGCGCCACGAGTACACCCGCACGCTGTTGGCCGCGATCCCCCAGCCGGACCCCTCTCGCCGCTAGCATCTGAACTCGTGACGACTCTGATTCGCCGGACGGCGGCCCTGGTTTCGGTGGTGGCACTGGCGCTGGCGGGATGCTCGACCGCCGAACGCACCACCCCGGCCACCGGCGGTGACGCCGAACTCGGTACGGCCAGCGACACCAACCCGCAGGACCCGGCCACCCTGCAGCAGGGTGGCGACCTCCGGCTGTCGATCGGTGCGCTGCCGTCGAACTTCAATACGCTCAACATCGACGGCAACGAAGCCGACACCGCCTCGATGCTGCGACCCACCATGCCGCGTGCCTTCGTCATCGCGCCGGACGGGTCGATGAAGGTCGACACCGACTACTTCACCAGTGTCGAACTCACCAGCACCGAGCCGCAGGTGGTCACCTACACCATCAACCCGAAGGCCACCTGGTCGGACGGAACGCCGATCACCTGGGAGGACATCGCCGCCCAGATCAACGCGACCAGCGGCAAGGACAAGGCCTTCGCGATCGCCTCACCCAACGGCTCCGACCGGGTCGGCTCGGTGACCCGCGGCGTGGACGACCGCCAGGCCATCGTCACCTTCGCCCAGCACTACCCGGAGTGGCGCGGGATGTTCGCCGGAAACACCATGCTGCTGCCCAAGAGCATGACCGCCGACCCGGATGTGTTCAACAAGGGCCAGCTCGACGGGCCAGGTCCCTCGGCCGGTCCGTTCATCGTCTCCGCGGTGGACCGCACCGCCAAGCGGGTGATGCTCGACCGCGACCCGAACTGGTGGGGAACCCCGCCGCTGCTGGACTCCATCACCTATCTGGTTCTCGACGACGCCGCCCGCATTCCCGCGCTGCAGAACAACACCATCGACGCGACCGGAATCGCGAGCCTCGACGAGTTGACCATCGCCCAGCGCACCGAGGGCATTTCGATCCGCCGTGCACCGGGGCCCTCCTGGTACCACCTGACGTTCAACGGCGCGCCGGGGTCGATCCTGGCCGACAAGGCGCTGCGCCAAGCCGTCGCCAAGGGCATCGACCGGCAGGCGATCGTCAACGTGAGCCAGCGCGGCCTGGTCGACAACCCCACACCGCTGGGCAACCACGTCTTCGTCGCCGGACAGGAGGGTTACCAGGACAACAGCGCGGTGGTGGCTTTCGATCCGGAGAAGGCGAAGGCCGAACTCGACGCCCTGGGGTGGAAACTCAACGGCCAGTTCCGCGAGAAGGACGGCAGGCAGCTGGTGATCCGAAACGTGCTCTACGACTCGCAGAGCGGCCGGCAGGTCGGGCAGGTGGCGCAGAACAGCCTGGCGCAGATCGGTGTGAAGATGGAATTGGACGTCAAGGCGGCCGACGGCTTCTTCAGCCGCTACGTCACCGTCGGTGATTTCGACGTCACCCAGTTCTCCTGGGTCGGTGACGCCTTCTCGCTGTGCTGCCTCAACCAGATTTTCACCACCGGTGCGGAAAGCAACTTCGGCAAGATCTCCAGCCCGGAGATCGACGCCAAGGTCGAGGAGGTTCTCGACGAGCTGGACCCGGTCAAGGCCCGCGCACTGGCCAACGAGGTCGACACGATGCTGTGGGACGAGGTGTTCAGCCTGGCGCTGTTCCAGTCCCCCGGCAACGTGGCGGTGCGCAGCACCCTGGCGAATTTCGGCCCGACCGGTCTCGGCGACCTCGACTACAGCACGATCGGCTTTACGAAATAGGCCGGCGCGCAGGCAGCACGGCTTCCAGTCGGGCGGCGACCCCGATCGCTGTCCGTGTCACGCGCATCGCCGGTCGACCGGGCATCGCGTCGAGTGCGTCGCCCCGCGCCGGCAGGGTGTCCGACTGCCCGGCGTGGACGGCGGCCGCGATGCGCAGCGCCGCCCGCTCGCGGGTGTCGAGCACACTGTGGGCCGCGGTCGGCAGCCGCACCAGTACGGAGCGGGGTACCAACTCGGCGACGCGATCGGCGACCGCGGGCGGTGTGGTCAGGTCGAGCCCGCCCGAGACGACGACCGTCGGCCAGCCGAACTGCGGCAGTGCGGTCGTGAGGTCGAAGGGTTCACCCTCGAACGGAGTGTTCCCGGCCGGGTGCTCCCGCATGGCGACCGCAGGATCCAGCGGCTGGCCATCGGGAACTCCGCCGAAGTTCAGCTCCCGGAAGCCAATCGGGCCGACCAGGTCGGTCTCGAATCTGTAGGGCGTGTTCTGGTTGGTCATCCGCCGTCCGATCCGGTCCAGCGCCGTCCACAGCACCCGCTTGCCTTTGAGCAGCAGGTCGAGCTGACCGCTCAGCAGCCGAGGTCCGCCGATCCCGTAGACGGCGGCGGCGGTCTGAGCGTCCGATGAGGTGAGCTGCCCGTGATCGACCAGCCTCCGGACCTTCGACGCCAGATCGGCGGTGCGCGGGTCCTCACCGTGCCAGAGCAGCGCACGCAGTTCGTGCCGGACTATCTCGATGTCGACCCGGCCCAGCACCGGGGAGTCCAGCACCATCGCCTGAACCCGGGCCGGGTGCCGCACCCCCAGACCGGCGGCCAGGTAGCTGCCGTAGGAGGTGCCGTAGACGACGGCTTTGCTGACGCGGGCGTCATCGAGTACGGCGGCGATGTCGTCCACGACCTGGTCGATGGTCAGCGCCGGGGCCGGCAGGTCGGCTCCGGAATCGTCACGCCGCGAGAGCCCGACGCCGCGGTGCTCGACCATGATGACGTCGAGTCCGGCCATCGCCGCACGCCGTCGCAGACCTTGATACGGCTCGATCGACGCCATGCCCGGCCCGCCCGGGATGATCAGCACCGGGTAGTTGCTCTTGCGTCCGGTCCGCACGTAGTACAGGTCGAAACCGGCCTCGGCGTCCGGCGTCACCGGCCGCCGGACTGCCCGGACCCCCGGCAGGCCGGCCAGCCGGCTGCGGTGACCGGTAGCGCCCATGTCCCGATTGTGTCCTGCCTGCGGGCCGCGGTTCCGGGCGGGCCACTCGCGCGGTAAGGGCAGAAAGTCCCCACTTGCCGCCAACGGATGACCGGGGCCGTCGTGCGGCCGTAGGTTGAAGGGCGATGACCGAATTCATGCGCCAGAGCGACGCCTTCACCTGGTCGATGGAGACCGATCCGCGGCTGCGCTCCACGGTGGTGACCGTGATCCTGCTGGATCGGTCGCCGGATTGGGACGTGGTGCGCGCGCGCTTCGAGGTGGTCAGCCGCACGCTCCCGATGTTCCGGCGGCGCGTGGTGGATTCGCCGCCGCCCGCGCCGCCGCGCTGGGAGTTCGCTCCCAACTTCGACCCCGACTTCCATCTGCGCCGGGTGTCGGCACCCGAGCCGCGCACCTTCGAGGCCGTGATCGAGATGGCCCGCCTGGCCGCGATGGACGACTTCGATCGGGCGCGGCCGCTGTGGGAGGTGACGCTGATCGACGATCTGGAGGGCGGCGGCGCAGCGGTGCTGTGCAAGTTCCACCACGCCCTGACCGACGGCGTGGGCGGTGTCCAGATCGCGATGACGATCTTCGACCTCGGCGCCGAACCCCGCGGCATCGACGCGGTGGAGGCCTCGGCCGAGCCGCCGGAGGTTGAGGAGCACGGCGTGCTTGCCGACTACGCCCAGACCGTGCGCTACGACCTGGGACTGCTGCGCAAGGCGGTCACCGAGACGGTCACCGGCGGGCCGAAACTTCTCTACAACGCCCTTCGCCACCCGCTGCAGACGGCCGCCTCGGCGACCGAACTCGCCGCGTCGGTGTACCGCACGGTGCGTCCGGTCAGTCGCCCGGGCTCGACCCTGATGACGCAGCGCAGCCTGCTGCGCCGCCTCGGGGTGCATCAGGTGCCGCTGTCGACGCTGCGGGAGGCCGCACACCGCAGCGGCGGGTCGCTCAACGACGCGTTCGTCGCCGGTATCGCCGGAGGCCTGCGCCGCTACCACGACAAGCATGGGGTGCCCGTCGGCGATCTGCATCTGACCATGCCGGTCAGCCTTCGTCAGGAGAGCGACGACATGGGCGGCAACCGGATCACCCTGATGCGCTTCGACGTCCCGGTGGGCATCGCCGATCCCGCTGAGCGGATCAGCGAAATCCACGAGCGCACTGACCGGGTACGCCACGAGAAGTCGATCCCGTATACCCAGATCATCGCCGGCGCACTGAACCTGATGCCGCGGTGGTACATCGGGTCGATCCTGCGCAACGTCGACTTCCTGGCCAGCGACGTGCCCGGGGTGCCGGTCCCGGTGTTCCTCGGTGGAGCGAAGGTCGTGGTGCAGTACGCCTTCGGCCCGACCATCGGTGCCGCGGTGAACGTCACCCTGCTGACCTACGTCGACACCTGCGCGCTGGGCATCGATGTCGACACGGGCGCGATCCCGGACTTCGAGGAGTTCCGCGACTGTCTGATAGCCGGTTTCGACGAGGTTGTGGCGCTCGCCACCTGATGGCCGCTCGGAACCTCAGGCGCTGAGTTCGATCACCTCGGCATCGGCGATGTCCTGGTAGCGACTCGGTTGGCAGGTCAGCACGATCACCTGACCGCGGTCACCCACGGTGGAGAAGACAGCGCCCATGGCGGTCAACCGCTGCGGGTCGCTGAAGCCCAGCGCGTCATCGATGACCACCGGGACGGTGTCCTCCGGCGCCACCAGCGCCGCCCCGGCCAGCCTCGCGAGAATGCCGAGTTGTTCTCTGGCGCCACCCGACAGCGAGTCGTAGGGAACCGTGCAGCCCTCGAGCGTTCGGCTGATGATGGACAGGTCCGAGTCGATATCGACCTCGAAGGTGGTGCCGAACACGATGCGGCCCAACCGCTCCAGTTCTGCCCGATACGGCAGTACGTAGCGCTGTCGGGTGTCGTCGCGATGACGGGCCATCGTGTCGCGCAGAAGCCGCGCCGCGTCGGCCCGCCGGGAGATCCGATCGTGCTCGGCTTGCGCGTGCTCCAGTTCGGTGTCGGCCTCGTCGAGCCGACCCTGTCGTCCCTCGGTACCGATGATCTCAAGCTGTGCCACAAGGGCATCGAGTTCCCTCTTCAGGGCGGCCAGTTGGTCGGTGATCGCTGCCCGCGCCTGCGTGGCGTCGGCCAGTTCCGCTGCCACCTGCGTGGGGTTGGCGGCCTCGTACTGTTCGGACAATGCGGTGAACGCGTCCTCGGCGCGGCGCCGTGCCTCGGCCGCCGTCGCTGCGGCGGCGGCGACGGCATCGTCGGATACTGCAGACCGAGACTCCGCCAGTTGATCCTGGACTGCCACCGATTCCGCTTCAGCGATCGTCAACCGATCACCTAACAGGGTTGCGGCGGTCGTCTTTTCGGCGAGAACACTCTTCGCGGCTCCCAGGGTGCTCCGGCAGGTCTCCGCGTCGGCCCGGGCCTGATCGAGAGCCGCGGTAGCGCTGGCAAGTTCGGCAGCGGCGATACCGGCTTCGACCGGCGGCCCCGATGATGCGGCGCGCAATTCGGCAAGCCGTTCGCGAAGACGTTCTGCATCCTCACCCAGGCACAGACCATCCAGGGCGGCAGCCAACTCCACGCGGGTACTCGCCAGCGCGCGGCGTTGCTCAGCGACCCTGCGTGCGGAGGCGAGGCCTGCCACGCCCGCGCGGGCCAGCGCCTCGTCGCTCGCCCGCTTCGCGTCCTGCAGCTGGGCGCGCAGCTCTGCCGCACTCGCGCCCGGGTCGATGCGCACCGTCAGGACACCCGGCAACGCCACGGCGACCGGCTCGGATGGAGGCGCCGTCCACGACTGTCCGCGCACCAGGCGCAGCGGCTCGCCGTCGACGGTGATCTCGAGGTCCGCGTCGGCGATGAATTCGACCGAACCGGCGTCGGCGTGGAGTTGCGCCTCCAGTCGCGCCACCAGCGCCGCGCCCTGCTCGACTTCGGCCAGCAGCTCGTCGGTCAGCGTGATTCCCGCCAGCTGGTCCTGCACCCGCTGCATGTCGATCCCGGCCTGCTCGATACGCGCGACCCGGACGGCCAGCCGGTCGGCTTCGTCGCGCGACTCGCACGCCGCGACAGCCGCCGCAGCTGTGTCGCGGCGCTGCGCGGCAGCGACCAGCCGTGCCTCGGCCGCGCTGCTCTGGTCCTCCGCCGCGGCGGCGCCCTGCTGGGCGGCCGTCTGCTCGGCGACGGCGGCAGCGAGCGGTGAGCCGAGCTCGGCGACGGCGGCGGCGCGGCGGTCGGCTTCGGCGCGAAGCGTGTCGCGCTGCTCGAGAGCCGCGGCCGCCGCGGCGCCGGTGCCCGCGGCAGCCGCGGCGACCAACCGCGCCTGCTCCAGCTGCTCGGCCAGAGCCGTCACTGCGGCCTGGGCGCTCTCCGCCGCCGCACACCGCGTCGCGGCCGGCGCCAGGTGGTCGGTGAGCGCGCGGTGGTCAGCGCCGAGCTGTTCGTATCGCGCGACCCGTTCTTCGACATCGGCGACCGCGTCCCGGCACCGTTCGACGTCGGCCTGGGCAGCCTCGAGGCGGGTGATGGCGTCCCGGTACTCCCGCGCGGGCCTGCCGGCAGTTGGGGTGAAGTAGCGTTCGAACTCGGCGTCGATCCGGGTGATGAGCAGTGACTCCGTGCCGGAGGGTGTGGCGACCGCCCCCGCGGCGGCGTCCAGCGCACGCGACAGCGCATCGCAACCGGAAAGGTCCACCGCGCGGGTGGCCGCCGACTGCAGCACCCGCTGGGCTTCCCACAGTGTGGTGTCGACAGTCTCAGCGAGCAGGGACCGGACTTTCTCGTGCGCCTCGTCGGCGCTGAAGTGCGCTCGCACGGGGGTGAGGATCGTCAGCTCGGTGCGATGTTTCTTGTGGAATCGCTTGAGATAGACGAATCGGTAGGGACCGGTGCTGATCTCCGCCTCGACTTCCGCGCCGACGTCGGCGTTGGCGGGCTTGACCACCCTGACCTTCTGGGCGTTGGACCGGTCCTTGTGCTCCAGCAGCAGATCGAGAGCCTCGAGCATGGATGACTTGCCGATCTCGTTGGGGCCGCACACGACGACGACCCCGGAGTCGGGAAAGGTGATCTCGCGCTCGCCCACACCGCGGAAGTTGGCCAGCCGCAACCTGTGCAGAATCATGCGGCACCCTGCTGGCCTTCGGCCCGCAGACGCAGGAGCAGCGCCAGCGCCGCGCGGGCGGTGTCCGCCTCGGGCGCACCGGATCGGGCGATCCGCACCAGCTCGGCGACGGCCTCGGCCGCGAACCCCCCGATGTCGAGATCGTCGAACTCGTCGTCCGCGGGCATCACCACCAGGTTGGTCCGGCGATCCCAGGTGCGCAGACCGGCGAGCAACCGGGCGTGCTTGTCCAGGCAGGCATCCAGGGCGGCCCGGTCGGTGACGGAGAGGGTCCCTTCGAGCGCGAGCTGGACGACGGTTCGCTCCTTGTCGGCCAACTCGTCGAGGTTCACGCCGAGGTCGATGATGTCGCGGCTGGTGTTCACCTCACGGCTGATCGTGATGAAACGCCAGCTGCCCGTGCGGTGGGACTCGACGCGCACCGGATGGAGCGGGTCGGCGAGATCGAGATCGACCAGCAGTACGTGTCCGGAATCGGCCTCCCGATGGTCGTAGTTGGTGACCTCCGGAGCACCCGAGTACCAGATCCGCCCGCTGTCCCCGACCGGGGTCCGGGAATGCTTGTCGCCGAGCGCGACGTAGTGCAGCACGGAGCGACGCAGCGCCTCGGAGAGCCCGGACAGTGGGATCACAGCCGGGTTGGTGGGGTCTGGGTCGAGGACGTCCACCGCGCCGTGCGCGACCAGAATCCGGGCGGTCCCGTCAGCGGGGAGGTCGGCGAGGACGGCCGCCGTCAGGTCCGCCGTCGGCCGCTTGGATCGCCACGGCGCGGCGACGATCTGCAGCCCCGGCGCGACATCCCAGCTCCCGGCCCGGTCCAGCACGGTCACGTTGCCGGGGCACTCCGCCGTGAACAACGCACCGGTGTAGACCGAGGCGGCGTCGAGCGGGTCGTGATTGCCGGGGAGCAGATAGACGGGCACGTCGATCGCGCGGATGGCCTCCAGCGACTGGCTGACGACCCTGGGGGCCAGCTGGTTGGCGTCGAACACGTCGCCGGCGACGACGACGAACTCGGCCCCGGTCTCGGCGGCGAGCGGACCGAGGGCGGCGACCGCGTCCCGCCGGGCCGCGGAGAACCGGGCCTGGGCCTCCGGGTCCAGGAAACTGCGCGTCATGCCGAGCTGCCAGTCGGCGCTGTGCAGGAATTTCACGCCCGGTCCCTCCCCGTTCGGCAAGTCACTGCGGCGAGCTTAGGTCGGGCCACCGACAAGTCCGGGGACCCAACCCGGTGTGTGTCCGGCGGTCGCGGCTCGACGCGATTAATCTGGTACGGGTGAGAACCTTGGTGCTGATGCGACACGCCAAGTCCGACTATCCCGAGGGCGTGGCCGACCACGACCGTCCGCTGGCCAAGCGCGGAGTCCGGGAGGCCGGGCTGGCCGGCGACTGGCTGCGCAGCAACGTGGAACCGATCGACGCGGTGCTGTGCTCCTCGGCGGTCCGGACCCGCCAGACCCTGGTGAGGACCGGCATTTCAGCACCGGTCACCCACCTCGAGCAGCTCTACGGCGCCACCCCCGCCACGATGATCGGCGAGATCAGCGCCGTCGGCGACCATGTGACAAGCCTGCTGGTGATCGGTCACGAACCCACGATCAGCCGGGTCGCGCTGGCCCTCGCCGGCCGTCCCGGCAGCGACGACGAGGCGATCGACCGGATCGCGATGAAGTTCCCGACATCGGGGCTGGCCGTGCTGCGGGTGTCCGGCGGATGGGCGGACGTCACCCTCAGCAAAGCCGACCTGGTGTCCTTCCACATCCCGCGCTGAACACGCCGCGCAGCCGGCGGACGGTCAGGAGTTGGTGGCCAGCGTCAGTTCCATGAGCTTGATCGCCTGACCGCAGGCATCGATGCCCGGCGCCTGGGGATTGATCCACCAGCCCACCACTCCACCGGCGTCGCTGGCCACGCCGCAGGCGCCGTTGGGATCACCGGTCCGCATGACGATCGAGGTCACACCGGCGATGGTCCGGTTCTCGATCTGGTACTTGAGTTCCTCGGCGGTCTTGCGTTCGTTATCGAGGCTGCCCTGCTCGAACCAGAACCGGGTGATGTCGACCAGGCCGGCCGGGTTGGCCGCCTGCCACCGGCAGACCGCGCCCACGAACGTGCTCTGGATGTCGAGCGGGTCCGCCCCCACCGTCTTGGCCAGGATGTCGGTGGTCAGTACGTCGCATTCCTTGAGCAGATTCGGGTACTGCTGGGCCGAGTCGTTGTTGCGCGGCGTGCTGCCGGTACCGGACTTCATGGCGGTCCCGTCGACGGTCCGCGCGCAACCCGCGACCGTGGCTCCCAGTAGACACAACGCGGTCACGGACCCGGCCAGCCGGTGCCAACGGCGGACGCCGCCGCTCACGAGGCGTTCACGATCGACTGGCGAGTCAGCTCGGTGGCCACGTCACACGGCGGCGGGAAGGGCTTCTCGGCGTAGCTGACCGACCACTCGATGAAATCGTCGCCGAACTGAATCCCGATCTCGCAGAGGTTCTCCCCGATGATCGGGTCGGTGTTCATCGCGATGAAGCCGTCGTGGCCCTCGATGGTGATGTCCTCGACGCTGGTTCGGGACAGTTCCTCGGTCTTGCGCTCGCGCCCGATCGGGCTGCCGCGGAACCAGGTGAACGAGAAGTGCGGTCCGAGGATCCCGCCGCCGACCAGCCACTGGCACCCAACCGAATTGACCGCGGTGTTGACCAGGCCGTTGACTTCAGTCAGCTGGGCGATCGTCTCGTCGCTCACTCCGCCGCACTGGGGAAAGGCCGGCCCGTGCTCGATCCCCGCGGCGACAGGCGCGTCCCCGGACCCGCCGGACTGGGGCTCGGTCGGGCTCTTCGTCGAGCACGCGCCCGCCCCGACGACGACCGCGACCGCGGCCGCCAGGGCCACCGAACCACGCCCCGCCATCAGCCTCGCCATCACGCGCCCCGCCCCGCCGGCGCGGGTTGCCCTACCGCATGCCTCACAGCATGCACTGTAGCGGCAGCCCCCACATGACCCCCCGAGAGCCCTTTTGACCTGCTCTTTTACCGGCTACCCGGGTGTGGGACAGTAGCGGGATGCTGCTGGCGTTGCTGCGGAAGTACGTGCGGCCGTACCGGCGCATGGTCGCGGCGGTGATGGCACTGCAGACCGTGAGCGCGCTGGCATCGTTGTACCTGCCGACCGTCAACGCCTCGATCATCGACGACGGAGTGGCCCGGGGCGACACTGCGCTGATCATCCGACTCGGCCTGGTCATGCTCGCCGTGACCGCCCTGCAGGGACTCTGCGCGATCGGGGCGGTGTTTTTCGGCTCGCGGACCGGGATGGGTCTGGGCCGTGATCTGCGGGGCGCGGTCTTCCACCACGTCCTGGGGTTCTCCGAGCCCGAGACCGACCGGTTCTCCGCGCCGTCCCTGCTGACCCGGACCACCAACGACGTCCAGCAGATCCAACTGCTGGTGCAGATGACCGCCACCGTCTTGGTCACCGCCCCGATCATGTGCGTCGGCGGCATCGTGATGGCGATTCATGAGAACGCCGGGCTGTCGTGGCTGCTCCTGATCAGCGTGCCCGTCCTGGCGATCGGCAACTATCTGATCGCATCACGGATGCTTCCGATCTTCCGCAGGATGCAGCGACTCATCGACGGCCTCAACCGGGTCATGCGCGAACAACTGTCCGGGATCCGGGTGATCCGGGCCTTCACCCGTGAGGCTGCCGAGCGCGACCGGTTCGCCGCCGCCAATTTCGCCTTGACCGACACCGGACTGGCCGCCGGCCGGGTGCAGGCTCTGCTGGTCCCGGTGACGACGCTGACCATCAATGTCTCGAGCGTCGCGCTGATCTGGTTCGGCGGCTTGCGCATCGATGCCGGCCAGATGCAGGTCGGCTCGTTGATCGCGTTCCTCTCGTACTTCATGCAGATCCTGATGGCCGTGCTGATGGCCACGCTGGTCCTGGTGATCCTTCCGCGGGCCTCCATCTGCGCCGAGCGGATCCTGCAGGTGCTCACCACCGCGCCCGCGATCACCAGTGCGTCGTCCCCGCAGCACCCGCCGACGGGTGTCCGGGGCGTCGTCACCGTGGATCGCGTGAGTTTCGCCTATCCCGGCGCCACACGTGCGGTGCTGGAGGATGTCTCCTTCAGCGTTCCGGCCGGCTCGGTGACCGCCATCGTCGGCGGAACGGGATCGGGCAAGTCCACGCTGATTTCACTGCTCTGCCGCCTCCACGACGTCAGCAGCGGATCGGTTCGCGTCGATGACATCGACGTCCGCGACTACGACCTCGACGAGCTCTGGTCGGCGGTGGGGCTGGTGCCTCAGCGCGCCTATCTGTTCACCGGCACGCTTGCCGACAATCTTCGGTACGGGAAATCCGACGCGACCGAGGACGAGATGTGGGCCGCTCTTCAGGTCGCCGACGCCGACGGATTCGTCCGCGCCCACCCCGAGGGCCTCGCGCTGCCGGTGGCGCAGGGCGGCGTCAACTTCTCCGGCGGGCAGCGCCAACGGCTGACGATCGCGCGCGCAGTGGTCCGCCGGCCCGCCATCTACGTTTTCGACGATTCCTTCTCCGCTCTGGACGTGCACACCGACGCACGAGTGCGGACAGCACTTCGCGACGTGACCGCGACGGCAACGGTGATCATCGCCGCGCAACGCATCGCGACCATTCGCGAGGCCGACCAGGTGATCGTCCTCGACGACGGTCGGATAGTCGGAACCGGGACACACGACGAGCTGCTGAGCACCTGCCCCACGTTCGCGGAGTTCGCCGAGTCGCAGTCGGTGGCAGCCAGCGTCGGGGAGGCGTCATGACCCCGCCCCGCCAGGTGGCCCTTGCAGCCGAGCGGACCCGCTCACGTGACTTCACTGCGTCAGCGCTGCGGTTACTCACGTGGCTGGGCCCCCAGCGCGGTTACGCCACCGCGGTCATCGCGCTGTCAGTGGGCGGCATCGCGCTGTCGGTGATCGGACCTCGCATCCTCGGCCATGCCACCGACCTGTTGTTCAACGGTTTCATCGGCCGACGGCTGCCCGCGGGGATCACGAAGGAACAGGCGATCGCCGCTGCCGAGGCGCGCGGAGAAAGCAACTTCGCCCGGATGCTTTCCGCGATGGACGTGATCCCCGGGCGCGGTGTCGACTTCGCTGCCGTCGGCCGGACACTGCTGCTTGCCCTCGTGCTCTATCTGGTTGCGACCCTGATGATCTGGGCACAGGCCCGATTGCTGAACGTCATCGTCCAGCGCACAATCGCTCTGCTCCGTTCCGAGGTCGAGAACAAGATCCACCGCCTGCCACTCGCCTATTTCGACTCCCGGCAGCGGGGCGAGCTTCTGAGCCGGCTCACCAACGACGTCGACAATGTCGCGACGTCGCTCTCGATGACGATAAGTCAGTTGCTGACCGCCATGCTCACCCTCGTCGCGGTTCTGGTGATGATGGTGGTCATCTCCCCGCTGCTAGCTCTCATCACCGTCGCGACCGTACCGCTGTCGCTGTGGTTGACCGCATCGATCGCGCGCCGATCACGCACGCTCTTCGTCGCGCAGTGGGCCAACACCGGCCGCCTGAACGCTCACATCGAAGAGACCTACAGCGGCTTTGCGGTGGTGAAGACATTCGGTCACCGCGCTTCGGCCCAGCAGAGATTCGATGAGCTCAATAGCGAGGTTTACAAGGCCAGTTTCGGGGCGCAGTTCCTCTCCGGCCTGGTCTCGCCGGCGACACTGCTGATCGGCAACCTCAGCTATGTCGCGGTTGCGGTGATCGGCGGCTACCAGGTCGCGACGGGCCAGGTGACCCTCGGCGGCGTCCAGGCCTTCATCCAGTACGTCCGACAGTTCAATCAGCCCCTGACTCAGATCGCGGCGATGTACAACGCGCTGCAGTCCGGAGTCGCCAGTGCCGAGCGGATTTTCGAGTTCCTCGACGAGCCCGAGGAATCCGATTCGTCAACGGCGGAACTACCGGCCGGCGGCGGTGGCCGGGTTGAGTTTGACAACGTGCGGTTCGGTTATCAGCCCGACCGGACCGTGATCGAGGGCTTCTCTCTGGTCGCCGAGCCCGGCAGCACGGTCGCGATCGTCGGACCGACCGGTGCCGGCAAGACCACCCTGGTCAATCTGCTGATGCGGTTCTACGACGTCGATGAGGGCCGGATACTCCTCGACGGCGTCGATATCAGCTCAGTGAGCCGGCACAGCCTGCGCGAGAGGATCGGAATGGTCCTGCAGGACACCTGGCTGTTCGCCGGCACGATCTTCGAGAACATCGCCTACGGCAGACCCGGCGCGAGCGATGCCGAGGTGCTCGCGGCCGCGCACGCCGCCTACGTCGACCGGTTCGCGAGCTCGCTACCGGCCGGCCTGGACACTCCCGTCAGCCAGGACGCGGGGATGATCAGCGCCGGAGAACGTCAGCTGATCACCATCGCCCGCGCCTTCCTGTCCCAGCCTCAGTTGCTGATCCTGGACGAAGCGACAAGTTCGGTGGACAGTCGCACGGAAATGCTGATTGCCCAGTCGCTGGCCGAATTACGCCGCGGTCGAACGAGTTTCGTTGTCGCCCATCGCCTGTCCACGATCCAGAATGCGGATGTGATCGTTGTTCTCGACCAGGGCCGACTGGTTGAAAGCGGCAGCCGGGCCGATCTGCTGGCCCGCCGGGGGGCTTACTGGCGGATGACGCGGGCCTGAACTCAGCGAGGCGGGTCAGCCGCCGGCCCTTTGGCGCGAAGGTCGTCGACCTCGGCCATCGCTTCACGCAGCTTGGACAACCAGTCCTCGGCGTGCTGACCAACCAGTCGCACCGACCAGGCCAACGCGTCCGAGCGCGACCGGGCCACTCCGGCCTCGACCAGGGTGTCGAGCACCCGGCGTTCGGGCTGTTTGAGTCGCGTCATCACCGGGACCGCGATGTGGGTGAACAGGGTGCGCTGGCCCGCCGACTGATCCCCCCCGCCGATCTCGACGCCCCAGGAGACTTTGCGGCCGTACTTCTGCTGCGCCTCGTCGGCGATACGCATCCGCTCGGCGCGGGTCTCCTCCCGGAACCGAGCCGCCCGGCCGGCCGCGCGAGCCTCGGTGTCCTCGGCTGCGGCGGGAAGTCGGCCGATGACGGTGATCTCTTCGCGATCGACCGTCACCGCGGGATCCCCGGTGAACCAGGCATCGGGGACCCGGCCGGCGAACCAGTCGGCCGCGTCGCCGGCGTCGGGCTGTCCTGACTGCTGCCAGTGCGGTGTCATGATTACATCATTACACCATTGCGGACCGGGGCAACGCGTTTCACCCACAGCGAACGGGCCCGCAGTGAACCAGCCCTGTCCGCACCAGTCCTGTCCGCCGAAAACGGATAATGGCGTGCATGGCAGGTAAAGAGCTCGATCCCCAGCGTGCCCGCGCGGCCCGCGACGTCGTCCGCCAGCACCCGGCGATGACGTTGTTCGCCCTCTCCCCGGTGCTGCTCGCGGCCGGGGCTCTGTGGTGGTTCGTCGGCGCCGGCTGGGCGATACTGCTGCTGGTCGGCACCGCGATCGTCGCGGGCGCGGCCGTGTTGCGCCCGCGCTGAGCTGCCGGTTCAGCTTTCGCCCGCGGGTTCCCCCCCGTCGCCGGCCCGGCGAGCCCGGTAGACCCTGACCTCGCTGCTGATGTTCTTGAGGCGCTTGGCGCCCGCGAACGACCACCGGAAGCGCGGGTCGTCACCGATCTGCACGCGGGCCCGCTCCGAGACCAGCACCGCGCCCGGTCGGGCCGCCGCGGTCAGCCTGCTGGCCAGATTCACCGGACGGCCGAACCAGTCGCCGGCACGGCTCACCGCCGACCCGAAGGCAAGGCCCGCCCGCAGCCGCGGCAGCGTCGCATCCGACGCCGCCGCGTCGAGGAGGTCGATCAGCGCCTCTAGCAGCGCCCCGGTGTCCGCTGACACGAACATCACCGCATCGCCGATGGTCTTGATGAAACGCACCGGCGGCGCCGCGACCTCATGGGACAACTCCGCGAGCCGATTCGCCAGCTGTTCGAGTTGCTCCGGGGGCAACTCCTCCCCCAGTGCGGTGAATCCGACGAGATCGGCGAACGCCGCGCCGATCGGCTTGGCCTCCGGACGGGGTTCACCCGCCGCGCGTTCGCCGGCGTTGACCGCCTCGGTCTCCAGCGTGCGCCGCAGTTGGAGGAGCAGCAGATCGTTGATCATCGGACCCAGCAGCGGGACCGCGGCACTCACCAGGGCGTGGGTGGCTTTGGCGAGGTCGAGTTCGCTGGCACCCGGTTGCAGTACCGCAGACAGAGCGGCGACGTTCATCACCTCGCAGGCGTTGGCCAGACCGTGCGCCAACACCCGCACGATGTTGAGCATCAGATCAGGGTCGATACCGATACCCAGGAACCGCTTGATGTGCTCGGCGGTGTCGGCGTCGTTGCGCATGAAGATCTCCGCATCCGGGTCGTTCACCGCGGGAAGCCCGGCGGCGCGCTGAAAGCGGATCAACTGGTCCAGGTCGAGCCCGGTTCGCTCACTGATCTCCCGGACCGAGGTGACCTGACCGTCATCGCCGAGCGCCCGCCGCGCCGGCAGCAGCATCGGGGAGAACGACGACCGGATTTCCTGCGGTTCGAAGCCCTGCTCGAGCAGCCAGGCGACCAGCTCGGCCCGCTCGGCGCGGGATTCCCCGGTCAACCCGTCGAGCAGACCGGCGGACTCGATCTCCGAGGTCACGACACTGCCGGCCGCCGACCAGCCCACGGGCGCGCCGACTCGATCTGGTAGCTCAGCGAGAGCAGCGTGGCCTCGTCGGACGGGCGGCCGACGAGTTGCAGGGACACCGGCAGGCTCTCACCCTCCAGGAACCACGGCACCACCGCAGCCGGCTGACCCGTCGCGTTGGCAATGGCGTTGAACGGCACGCGCGCCGCGACGGAAGCCAGGGTGCTCAATCCGCCGCGGTTCTGGTACTGCCCGACCCGCGAGGGCCCGGTAGCGGTGGCCGGAGTGATCAGCACATCGACGTCGTCGAACACCGACTGCACCCGAGCCGCCAGGGTCGCCTCAGCGGCCCGGATCCGGGCGATCTGCCGCTCGGAAATAAGGCTGCCCAGCCGCGCGATCGCCCGGGTGCGCGACTCCAGACGCTCGGGATGCGGCAGCTTCTGCATCTCGGTGTTGACCCCGTGCCACATGCGGGGCAGCACATGTCCGTAGATGGTCCAGGGCGGATAGTCCGGATCGCGCCAGGACACATCGTGACCGAGGTCTCGCAGCAACACCTCCAGCCGGTCGAGGGCACGCTGCTGGGGCTGACCCACCCGCGCCACCATCAGTGGCGGGAGTTTGGCACTCAGCGCGATGCGCAACCGGCCCGGCTCGCGCTTAGCCGCTTTCACGAACCCGCCACGGGGCGCCTTGGCGGTGTTGGTCACGTCGAGGAACAGCGCGGCATCCTCGACCGTGCGACTCAGCGGGCCGTAAACGCTCAAACCGCACCAGGTATCCGACTGCGGATCCAGCGACACCCGATCGCGTTGGGGCTTCAGCCCGAAGATCCCACACCAGGCGGCGGGGATGCGGATGGATCCCGCGCCGTCGGAGCCCAGCGCCAGCGGCGCAAGTCCCGCCGACACCGCCGCACCGCTGCCCCCGCTGCTTCCACCGGGGGTGTAGGCGAGATCCCACGGATTGCGGGTGGCGCCGAACGCCGCCGTCTCGGTGAACGACCACAGCATCATCTCCGGGACCGCGGTCTTGCCGAGGATCACCGCGCCCGCCTCACGCAGCCGGCGGACCACCTCGGCGTCGGCAGTCGCGGCCTGGTCGTAGGCACTGCTGCCGTAGGTGGTGAATTCCCCGGCGACGTCGGCGTCGTCCTTGATCGCGACGGGCACACCCAGAAGCGGCAACCGCTCACCGGCGTCCAGTCGGGCCTGGGCGGCCTGTGCTTCCCGGCGCGCGCTGTCGGCCATCACGACGCGGTAGCTTCGGATCTCCCGGTCCACCCGGGAGATCCGCTCGAGGTACAACTCCACCAGGGCGGGGGCGGTGATGGAGCCCGCAACCAACAGGCGGGCCTGCTCGGCGGCGCCGGCGAAGGCGAGGTCGGTGGCGTCCACTCTGCGCAGCGTAGCGGCTATAGGGTGACCGGGTGGCATGTGTGTTCTGCGACATCGTCGCCGGGGTCGCTCCGGCCATCCGCGTCTTCGAGGACGCGGAGTTTCTGGCCATCCTCGACATCCGGCCTTTCACTCGCGGACATACGTTGGTCATCCCCAAGCGTCACACCGTCGACCTGAACGACACCCCCGCGCAGACACTGGCCGGCATGATCGCGGTCGGACAGCGGATCGCTCAGGCCACCCGCGTCTCGGGACTCTCGGCAACGGGCAACAACGTGGCGATCAACGACGGCAAGTCGGCCATGCAGTCGGTGTTCCACATCCACCTCCACGTCATCCCGCGTCGCGACGGCGACAAGGTGTCCTTCGTCACGGGCATGCTGCTGCGCCGCGACCCCGACCGCGAGGCCACCGGCCGCCTTCTCCGCGACGCGCTGGCGGCGCTGCCATGACCTCGGTGGGTGAGTGGGCGCTGGGCACCTTCGTGCGCGTCCATGACGCGGTCTACCAGCGTTCCCGCGGCTGGATCGGTCACCGCATCCCGGGAGCGCCCAACAGCCTGCTGCTGCACACGACCGGGGCGAAAACCGGCTTACCACGCACCAATTCGCTGTCCTACGCCCGCGATGCGCAGGACTACCTGGTGGTCGCCTCCAATGGCGGCGACCGACGCGCACCCGGCTGGTATCACAATCTCAAAGCCGAACCGAGCGTCGAGATCAACGTCGGTCCCCGGCGGTTTCCGGCGATCGCACAGGCTGTGCTGCCCGACGATCCCGACTACGCGCGGCTGTGGCACATCGTGAACGCGAACAATTCCGACCGGTACAACGGCTATCAGGCGCGCACGACGCGACCGATCCCGGTGATCAGACTGCGGCCAGCTTCTTCGCCTCGCTGAAGACTGCATCGAGCATCTCGGGGGTGAGCCGTCCGGTGAACATGTTCTGCTGGCTGGGGTGGTAGCAACCGAGCAACACCACCCCGGAGGCGAATTCGGTGACCACTCCGTGCCCGAACGCCGTTCTCCCCGGGGATGATTGCCCGCCCAGCAACCGCTGGGCTGCCTGCCAGGCGAATCCGCCGAGGGCGATGACCACCCGGACGTGGGCAGCGACCAACTTCCACTCCGCTTCCAGCCACGGCTCGCATGCGTTGCGCTCAGCAGGTGTCGGCGCGTTCGCCGGTGGTGCGCAGCGCACGGCGGCCGCGATACGGATCCCGTTGGCGCGCAGGCCATCCGCAGCGTCCACACTGACGGGCTGATTCACCAGACCTGCCCGGTGCAGAGCCGCGAAGAGCTGGTCACCAGACCGATCACCGGTAAAGACCCGGCCGGTGCGATTGGCGCCGTGTGCGGCGGGGGCCAATCCGAGCAGCAGGATGCGCGGTCGGGCCGAGCCCCATCCGGGCACCGGGCGCCCCCAGTAGGGCTCTCCGGCGTAGGCGCGGCGCTTGGTGACCGCAACGTCTTCACGCCAGGAGACCAGCCGCGGGCAGGCCCGGCAGACACTCACCTCGGCATCGAGACTGACCAGTCCATCGGCGGCGGCCGCCAATGCCGCGACCTGCTCGGCATCCCGGGCGACCGAAGTCGACGGCGTCGCGGGGTCGCCCGGCCATCCGCTCCCGGGCGGGACGGGAGAACCGAAGGCCTCGCCGGTGCGCGGGTGAGGCAGGGACACAGCGCGAATCTATGCTGCCCGTGGTGACGACTTCCCGCGGGCCCGCGCTGCTGATCCTCACGTCGGCGTTCCTGGCGGCCGTGGGAAACGGCATCTCCATCGTGGCTTTCCCCTGGCTGGTGCTCCAGCGCAGCGGCAGCGCGGTGGACGCCTCGATCGTCGCGGGTGCGGCCACCCTGCCCCTGCTGTTCGCCACGCTGCTTTCCGGAACGGCGGTGGATTTCCTGGGCCGCCGCCAGATCGCCATGCTCGCCGACGCGATGTCGGCAGTGTCGGTCGCAGCGATTCCGGTGTTGGCACTGACCGCCGGGGTCGACGTCATCAACACCGCGGTACTGGCCGCACTAGCCGCACTCGGCGCTTTCTTCGACCCGGCCGGTATGACGGCGCGACTGTCGATGCTCCCCGAGGCCGCCGAGCGCGCGGACTGGACTCTCGACCACATCAACAGCGTCTACGAGGCGTCGTTCAACCTCGGCTACATCACCGGCCCCGGCATCGGCGGCCTGCTGATCGCCACCCTGGGCGGGGTCAACACGATGTGGGTGACCGCCGCCGCGTTCGGGGTCTCGATCGTGGCGATGGCGATCCTGAGGTTGGCCGGCGCCGACCGTCCCGACCCCGAGCAGCGACCCGAGGGCGTGGTCTCCGGTCTCGTCGAGGGCCTGCGATTCGTGTGGCACAACCGGGTGCTGCGCACGCTGGGCCTGATCGACCTCGCCGCGACGGGGCTGTATCTGCCGATGGAGGGGGTGTTGTTTCCGAAGTACTTCACCGACCGCAACGAGCCTGCTCAGCTCGGCTGGGTGCTGATGGCGCTGTCCCTGGGTGGGTTGCTCGGCGCGCTGAGTTGGACGGTGCTGTCCCGTATCGCCAGCAAGAGGGCGACGGTGCTCACCGCGGTCCTGACCTACGGCGCAGCGGCGGTCGCCATCGCCTTCCTGCCGCCGCTGCCGGTGATCCTGGCGCTGGTTGCCGTCGTCGGCCTGGTCTACGGGCCGATCGGTCCGATCTACAACTCGGTGATGCAAACGCGAACGCCCGCTCACTTGCGCGGCCGGGTGGTCGGGGTGATGACCTCGATGGCCTACGCCGCCGGCCCGGTCGGCTTCACCCTGGCAGGCCCGTTGGTCGACACCTTCGGGCTGCAGGTGGCATTCCTGGCGCTGGCGGTACCGATCCTGGTCATCGCGCTGGCCTGCCCGTGGATCCCGGCGCTGCGCGAGCTCGACCGGTGATCACACCGCACTCCTAGTATTGACGCCATGACGGCGAACGCATTACCCGGCCTGCTTGCAGAACTAGGCGAAGCGGCTGCGGGAGTCGTCGTCACCGACCCCGACATCCTGGCCTCCTACCGCCATGACCGCGCCATGGACCCCGATGCCGGCACCCCGCTGGCCGTCGTGCGCCCGCACTGCACCGAGCACGTGCAGGCCGTGCTGCGCTGGGCCAGCGCGCACCGCGTCCCGGTGGTCACCCGCGGGGCGGGCACCGGGTTGTCCGGCGGCGCGAGTGCGGTCGACGGCGGCATCGTGCTGTCGACGGAGAAGATGCGTGCGATCACCGTCGACCCGGTGACTCGCACCGCCGTCGTGCAACCCGGACTGCTCAACGCCGAGGTGAAGAAGGCGGTCGGCGAGTACGGCCTGTGGTACCCGCCCGATCCGTCGTCGTATGAGATCTGCAGCATCGGCGGCAACATCGCGACCAACGCCGGTGGCCTGTGCTGCGTGAAGTACGGCGTGACCACCGACTACGTCCTCGGTCTGCAGGTGGTGCTGGCCGACGGGACCGCGGTGCGTCTCGGCGGGCCGCGCCTGAAGGATGTCGCCGGGCTTTCGCTCACCAAGCTCTTCGTCGGCAGCGAGGGCACCCTCGGGGTGATCACCGAGGTCACCCTGCGGCTGCTGCCGCCGCAGCACGTCGGGTCCACGGTGGTGGCCACGTTCGACTCGGTGGAGTCTGCTGCCGGTTCGGTGGTCGCCATCACCAATCGGATCCGGCCGTCGATGCTGGAGTTCATGGACGCCGCGTCGATCAACGCCGTCGAGGACAAGTTGCGGATGGGGCTTGACCGCGATGCGGCCGCGATGATGATCGCCGCCTCCGACGACCGCGGCGAGGCCGCCCGCGACGACGCCGCCTTCATGGCGCAGGCCTTCACCGATGCCGGCGCGACGGAATGCTTCTCGACCTCCGACCCCGTCGAGGGTGAGGCCTTCGTGGCGGCGCGCCGCTACGCCATCATCGCCGTCGAAGCCAAGGGTTCACTGCTGCTCGAAGACGTGGGCGTGCCGCTGCCTAGGCTGGCAGATCTGGTCGGCGGGGTGGCCAAGATCGCCGCCGAGGCGGACCTGACCATCGCCGTGGTGGCCCACGCCGGCGACGGGAACACCCATCCGCTGATCGTCTACGACCCCGCCGATGCGGCGATGGCCGCGCGCGCCGAGCAGGCGTTCGGCGACATCATGGACCTGGCGATCTCCCTGGGCGGAACCATCACCGGAGAGCACGGAGTGGGCCGGCTGAAGAAGCCCTGGCTGGCGGGCCAGATCGGGCCGGAGGCGATGGACCTCAACCGCAGGATCAAGGCCGCGCTGGACCCGGACGGGATCTTGAACCCCGGTGCGGTGGTATAGCTCGGCGCGTTCACCGAAAGTGCGCTCAGCGCGATGTTTCGGCCGATTTCGCGCACTGGACGCACTCTCAGCGTTGACACCGGCGCCGATGCGCCGTATCGAAGAGGCATGACGACGTCGGTGGCGCACGCTCCCCGGTTCCAGCTACGCTCCGGGCCGACCTGGGCCGACCCGTGGCCGATGTACACCGCACTTCGCGACCACGACCCCGTCCACCACGTCAACCCGGGTAACCCGGCGCACGACTACTGGGTGC
>VEQY01000016.1 GCA_018882965.1 Mycobacterium sp.
CCCCTGGCGACCGCAGCACCCGAGCCCGCCTCGGCCGACTCCGCGCGGGCCGGTGTGCCCCGCCCCTCCCGGGAACGCTGCACCGCACCGGCACCGTGTCCGGCCCCATCCGCCGACGTCGCGGAATCTGCAGACCCCTCGTCCGGGGCCGCCCACACCGGCCCCCCGCAGACCACCGACAACCCCAGCCCGACGCCCAACGCCAGCGCCAAACCCCCGACCCGTCCCACGAACACCGATGCCCTCATGACACTCCATCCCCTGTACCGAAGATGCCGGTCACCGTGCCCTCAGGCTGTCACCGGCCCTGAGAAAACCGTAAAACGATCCAGACCCCGCCGAAGGCCCGTCCTTACAGGGTTTTCCCTAGTATTTCGGCCGATTTCGGTCCGGAATCGCAAATCAGGGGTCGAACCCGGCGCCGAGAGTGCGCCCAGATCGCGAAATCGCCCCTTTCGGTGATCTGGGCGCAGTCTCGAAGGATCCGCCCACCCCGGGGTCACCCTGTTACAGGGATTTCCCTGGCATACAGGGACTGCAATAGTGGTATCCATGGGCGGGGATCCCGGTGACACCCAGGGGCGGCACACGCCCGGCGCTGTCGTCGGGCGTGAGCACGAACTGCAGGCGATGCAGGCCCTGCTGGATGCAAGCCGGCGCGGTCCGGCAGCGCTGATCCTCGACGGCGAGGCCGGCATCGGCAAGACCACCCTCACCTTGGCGGTCGCCGATGCGGCCGCCGCAGCCGGCTTCGGCGTGCTCACCACGTCCGGCGCGGCCGCAGAGGTGTCACTGGCGTGGGCGGCGCTGGCCGACCTCATCGGCGGCATCGACGCCGACGTGCTCGCCGAACTGGCACCGCTGCACCAGCAGGCCGTGCAGGCGATCACCACCGGAGCCCAAGGCCCGGGCGGGGACGAGCGCCTCGTCGCGATGGGCCTTCGCACCGCACTCGAACGGCAGAGCCAACGACGACCGCTGCTCGTCGTCGTCGACGACGCCCAGTGGATCGACGAGCCCAGCAAGCTGGCGCTGGGATTCGCGGTGCGGCGGCTCTCCGGGCCGGCGGTAGTGCTGGCGGCATTCCGCAGCGGCGAGCCCGGCGGACGCGACCGGTCCTGGGTGCAGCCGCGCGACCCGAGCCGACTGAACCGCCTGACGCTGGGCCCGATGCCCGACCGCGATCTGCGCGCGGTGCTCACCACCCGGCTGGGACGCCGTCCGTCCCCGGCGGCGATGGCACACATCGAGTCCCTCGCCGGCGGCAACCCGCTCTACGCGCTGGAACTGGGCCGCTCCCTTGACGACAAACCCGACAACGGGACCGCGGAGCTGCCGGTGACGCTCAGCGAACTGGTGCGCCGGCGTATCGGGGAGCTCGACGCGGCCACCGCCGAAGCGATCCTCACGGTGGCGACCGCGTTCGAGCCGACCGTCGAGGTGATCGCTGCGGCGACCAACCGCAGTCCCGACGATCTCGTCGTGCTACTCGAGCCGCTGGAACGCCGCGGCGTGCTGATCTTCGATGGCTCCCGCATCCGGCTCACCCATCCGCTGATCGCCTCCGGGATCACAGCCGACGCCGACCCCACACGGCAGCGCTGCGCCCACCGGCGCCTGGCCGCCGCCGTCAGCCACCCTGAACAACGCGCCCGTCACCTGGCCCTGAGCACCGCCCACGGCGATCCGGAAACGCTGGCCGCGTTGGACGCCGCCGCCGAAAACGCCGCTGCGCGTGGGGCATACAGCACCGCCGCCGAACTGGTCAGCCTGGCGATCCGGCTGGGTGCCGACGACCAGTTGCAACGGCTGCGCGGCGGGGACTACTTCTTTCGCGCCGGGGACTTCGATGGGGCCGATGCGATGGTCGCACCGATCCTTGAGGACCTGCCGGCGGGCTTCATGCGCACGGTCGGGCTCCTGCTGCTCTCAGCCGTCCGGGGCTATCGTGACGGGGTCGCCAGCACGATCGGGATGCTGCAGCGCGCCGTCGAGGAAGCCGGCGACAACCTGGTACTGCGCACCCAGGCGTTGCTGGTGTTGGCGCTGTCCACCGGTATCGGCGGTGACCTGGCGACCTGTGTGGAGCAGGCCGCGCGCGCCCGCGCCGACGCCGACGCCACCGGCCTGCCCGCACTGCGCAGCCAAGCGCTCACCCTGTCGGCACACGTCGGCTTCCTCTACGGGCTGGGCAGCGACACCGCCGCGCTGGACGAGGCGCTGGAACTCGGCGAACCCGACCCGACTACGCCGATCATGCTGCGACCCAAGTCGATTCACGCGCTCCAGTGTGGCTGGACCGGACGGCTCGAGCAGGGCCACGCGGAGCTTACCGAGGTGTGGCACCAGTGCGCCGAGCGCGGCAACGAGCTCGAAATGCTCTGGGCCGACGAGCAACTCACCACGATCGAGGTCTGCCTGGGCCGATACGACGACGCTGCCCGCACCGCAGCGGGTGCCCTCGAGCGCGCCGAACACCTCGGCGGGCGGCTGCCGCTGATCACCGCCCACACCGCGATCGCTCACGCCGCGGCCTACCAGGGGCGCATCGATGACGCGCGGGCGTCGGCGGGGTTGGCGATCGCGGGGGCCACCGAGGCCGGGCTGGGATACCTGGTCGGCCCACCGACGATGAGTCTGGCCTTCGCGCTGGTCTCCGACGGGCACTACGAGGAAGCGCTGCAGGGTCTGCAGCCGTTGCTGGCTCGATTCGACCCCGAGCACGACACCGAAATCGTCGCCGGGGCGTTCCTACCCGACGCCGTGGAGGCGCTGACCGCGCTCGGTCGCACGGCCGAGGCCGAGCCCCTGGTGGCCGCGCTGGAAACCAACGGTGCCCGCCTGGACCGACCGTGGATGCTGGCGGTGGGCGCGCGCGGTCGCGCCCAAGTTCAGGCCGCCATGGGTGACCTCGACGGCGCGCTGAAGTCCACCGAATGGGCGCTGGCCCATCACGAGCGACTGCCGATGCCCTTCGAACGCGCGCGCACACTGCTGCTGGCAGGCCAGTTGCAGCGCCGTCGGCGGCGCACGCACCCCGGCCGGGCCATGCTGACCGAAGCGGTCGCCGTGTTCGAGGAACTCGGCAGCCCGCTGTGGGCGGAGCGCGCGCGCCGTGAGCTGACCCGGTTGGAGAAGCGGGCCGCCGGCACCGCGCTCACCGAGGCCGAACGTCAGGTCGCCAAGCACGCCACCGAGGGCATGACCAACAACCAGATCGCGGCTCTCTTGTACGTGTCGGCCAAGACCGTCGAGATGCACCTGTCCAGCGCCTATCGCAAACTCGGTATCCGCTCACGCACCCAGCTCATCGAGCGGTTGAGGGCGGGCGAGTTGCGGGATTGACCACCGAGATTGCGCCCAGATCACCCAAACGGGCGATTTCGCGATCTGAGCGCATTCTCGGCGCGCGGATGGGCTTCGGGCGCCCACAATTACCGACTGACAAGTTCGGAATCACCACGAAAATCGCAAGGGAAAACCCTGTAATGAACGGCGCGCGGACCTGGGGGGTGTGATTTAGCCTTTTCTCGAGGGCCGATGCCGCCCTGAGCAGGGGTGAACGGCCGCTTTGCGGACGCGGGGAGATCATGCAATGAAAGCGTCGGTGTATGTGGGCCGGGTCGGGGGGTTGGCCCTGGCACTGGGCATCGGGGTCGGGGTGTCGATCGCATGCGGGCCACCGGTGGGGGCGGCCCCGGGCCAGGGATCACCAGATCCCTCCGCCACAGCCGAACCCAGCCCGGCGCGCGGTGGCGCGACAACGCAGCGCACCCGACAATCCCGCGGCACACCCGTCGCATCAGAAGCCCCCGGTCCTGACAATGCCCAGCGCGCCGCAGTGTCGACCCCCCGGGAGTTGCCCTCGGCGGCGCCGGGCAACGACTCCCCACCGCGTCCCTCCGCGGCGGTGAGCCTCAAGGTGCCGGCGGTGCCGGTAGCAGCGGGCGGAGTGTCGCGGCGACCCGGTGATGCGGTGGCGGCCGTTGCCCTGGCGCCCGCGCCCCCGGCGAACCCGCCCAGCGCCACAGCGACACCAGCCGCGCTAACGCCCGCAGCGCCCGCGCCAGATGCGTCCGCCGCGCGACCTGCTCCCGCCAGTGACTTGCTCACCATGGCGTCGGCGCTACTGCTCGGCGGTGGGCCGGCGTCGCCGGTGGAGTCCCCGACAGCCTGGGCAGCGGTGGCTGCCGCCCGCTCGCGCGAGGACCAGGGACCGCTCGGAGCGGCTGCGACGCCCGCGCTGAACCCGCGGATCACGGCGACCTACACCGTCGGAGTCGAACCGCGATTGGTGGTGGCCGACCCCCGCGGCCGGTGGGTCTACACCATCAACGAAAGGGGCGAGAAAGGAACGGACCGGGAAATCTATGCGTCCATCTCGGTCTTGGACACCGTGACCAAGACGGTCACGACGTACAGCATGATCCCGTCAGGCTGCGGATGCGACGGCCGCTTCACCGACGATGTCGCGATCACTCCCGACGGCACCCTGTACCTCTTCGGACTGGAGGAAGAGCGCGCCCTAGTCGATGTCGGCAACTACGTCGTCGGCGCTACGGCGCGGGAATCGGGATTCCAATGGCGGGAGATCCCATCGGAAGATGCGAGTGCGCTGGGCTCCCAGTACGGCGGCTTCGCCATCAAGTCCGTCGCCGGAGCTGTGAGTTTCGACGCCAAGACCGTGATAACCGGACTGATCGCGACCAAGGCTGTCCCAAGAACGCTGTCCTACAAGGAGGTCGATGAGGACCGGGGACTCCAGCCCTTCTACGACCCCCGTACCGAGACGCTCAAGGAGTACGACACCCAGGCGTTCCTCGGCTACATCGATACCGCACTCGTTGCCGGGTTACCCCTCGGTGAGGGCAGCGGCGGAACCGTTAGCGACGGTGACGAGGATGAAGGTGCAGTGCCAACACGCCCGCAGGGCAGCATCCCCAAGACGATAATCCCCGGCGCCGAAGGTCAGCGGGTGGGACCGATACTGAATTGGGCGAACACCAAGGGCTGGGAGGACATCGGACTAACCGTCAACGATGTCGAGCTGGTCGGGCCGGCATCGTCGGGGATCGCCTGGCTGGTGGGAACCAAGGATCCCCGGAAAGCGAGGGGCCGAGCCGCTGCGGTGCC
Source organism: Mycobacterium sp. (assembly GCA_018882965.1). GTDB lineage: Bacteria > Actinomycetota > Actinomycetes > Mycobacteriales > Mycobacteriaceae > Mycobacterium. Next base: position 5,134 of record VEQY01000016.1, read on the forward strand.
CTGGGTGGCGTCGGTGATCACCTCCACGGGTGCGACCGCCTATGTCAAACTGCCCAGTGACTTCACCGGCTCCGGCGTCAGACTTAAGGAACTTTCTCTCGCGAAAACGCCGAGTGGATCGAGGATCTTCGTCGGGGGTTCGAAAATTGCCGTGATCGACGGTGCCTCGCGTGCTCTGATCACCACGATCGACCTGCTGCCCGACACGCCTTTTAACAACTCCAACGGCGCATCCGTCATCGATATGGCGGTCAGCCCTGACGGCAAATACCTATTCGCGCTCAACAGCGATAGCGAACCCGCACGCAAGCTGTTCTTCGTCATCGACATCGCGACCAATGCAGTGCTGAAAACCTTGACTCTCGACACGCTCAACGGCACGGGATACGCCTCTGATATGGCTGTCAGTACCGACGGCAAGCGTGTGTACATCACCACCGACAGCTCCAGTGGCGCACCCTATAGCGCGAGCATCCTCAGCGAGATCGACCTCTATGCTCCGGCACCGACCGGCACCGCGACCGTAGGCACGCCCGAGGTCAGCACCGGCGTGGTCGCCGGCAGGGTAACGACTTCCGGTCTGGGTGGGTCGATGACCTATACCCCGACCACGCCGGCCAAGGGGACGGTCAGCATCACTAACGCCGGGGCATTCACCTTTACCCCGAGTGCGGCGGCGATGCATGCGGCCGCCCGCAACGGGGCCGCGACAGCGGAGAAGACCGACACGTTCACCGTGACCGTCCGCGACAGCCAGGGCTCGCGGGTCGACGTGCCCGTGACAGTCACCATCGTGCCCCGCAACACGCCCCCGGCCGACGTCCGCGCCAGCGTCGGTTCCCCCGATACCTCCACCGGGGTGGTCACCGGAACGGTGAGCGCCACCGACGCCGACCGCGACAGCCTGACCTTCTCGGTGCCCGCAACCACCGCCAGGGGCGGAATCACCATCAACGCTGCCACCGGCGCGTTCACCTACACGCCCACCCTGGCCGCGCGGCAGAACGCCGGCAAGCCCGGCGCTACCGCCGCGGACAAGTCCGACAGCTTCACCGTCACGGTGTCTGATGGCTACGGCGGCTCAAGATCGACGGCTGTCGCGGTGGCGATCAGCCCGGTCGCGCCCCCTGCGAACTCCCCGCCCGTGCCCGGTACGCCCACAACGACCACCAATACCTCCACCGGAGTGGTGAGCGGCAAGGTCAACGCCACCGACCCCAACGGCGACTCTGTGACCTACACCGCAACGACGATCTCTACCGCCAAAGGCAGAGTGACCGTCACCGGTGCGGGGACCTTTACCTACACGCCCACCGCCGCCGCGCGCCATGCGGCGGCGCGAAGCGGTGCCACCTCGGCCGACAAAGCCGATACCTTCACCGTCACCGCCTCCGACGGGCGTGGCGCAAGTGCTGGCATCCCGGTCACGGTGACCATAAGCCCGAAGAACACCGCGCCCAGCGGAGTACGGGCCACTGTCGGGACACCGAACACCACGACCGGGGTCGTCACCGGACGGGTCAGCGCCACCGACGCGGACAGAGACCCGCTGACCTTTTCCGCCCCGGCCACCACGAGCAAGGGGGCGATCAGCATCACCGCTTCGAGCGGGGCGTTCACCTACACGCCCACGCTCGCCGCGCGGCAAAACGCCGGCCGGCCCGGGGCAGGTACAGCCGATCGCTCCGATAGCTTCATCGTGACGGTCGCCGACGGCTACGGCGGCAGCGCCCGAGTCACGGTGTCGGTGACGATCCGGCCGGCCTGACCGCGGGCGAACGCCGCGGATTTGGTCACCGAGATTGCGCCCAGATCACCCAAACGGGCGATTTCGTGATCTGAGCGCAATCTCGGCGCGTGACCGGGTGTCGAAAACCCCGTGCCCCCAGTCGGACTCGAACCGACACTGGGCGGATTTTAAGTCCGCTGCCTCTGCCAATTGGGCTATGGGGGCGCGCCGCCGGCTGCCGGTCGCGAATCAGCGGACCGGGCTGTCGCGTAACAGGCCGCGGGCCTCGAAGGTCTTCGCGCCGGGAACACGCACGCTGGCGACGATGTCGATCATGTTCTCACCGCGCTCGGTGTTGTAGAGCTCCTGGGACTGCAAGCGGCGGCGCGCGATCCACTCGTCGGTCTTGCCCTTGACCATCGGCTCGGCGGGCACGATCTCCACGCTGGTCACGCGGACCTCGGGTTCGACGTAGGCGGAGTGGGTCAGGTGCTCGATCATGTTCGACTTCAACTCCACCAGGTACACCGGCACCTGCTGCTCGGCCAGCGCGATCGCGATCTTGCGGGCCACGATGAATGCACCCTCCTTGGCGACCAGCGGCATCTGCGCTCCGCTGAAGGGCATCATCCCCTCGGGGTACACGGCGATGCTGACGATGTCACGTTTGGCCAGGAACTCCTTCACCCTGTCCACGCTCTGGCCGATCGGATTGAGGCTGGCGTCGTATTCGTCGACGTAGACCACGTCGCCCGGTGACTCCGGCGGCGGGATGGGGTAGACACCCCGGCGCGCCATCACGATGTGGTGGGCGGTGCCGAGCTTGTGCGCCGAGCGGTTGGCGATCGACCCGTCATACAGCGACGCGTCGTGGTTGCCGACGACCACCATCACCCGGCGCGGGCTGCCGGCCATCGCGGAGTTGGCCTCGTCGAAACCGGCGAAGGTCAGGTCGTCGGTGCGGAAGAAGTTGGCCGGATCCAGCCAGCGCGGCCAGTGCGACACCGACCGGTGCAGCCCGACCAGAGCCACCACCAGAAACGCCGTCTTGACCGGCTTGCGGGCGGCGAGCAGCATTTCGGGCACCGCCACCACCGGCGAGAGCGGGGCGGCGTCGTCGCGGCGGGCCAGGCTGGCGTTGATCTTGTGGATGGAGTTGCGCAGCGCACCTGAGCGCAGCGCCTTGATCGCACCCGGCCGCGACTGCAGCGCGATCAGTTTGCGCATCGCGGTCAGCGTCTGCTGGGCGGTCATCGCGATGTTGGCTTCCAGCCGGGTCAGCCGCAGCACCGACTCGGCGTTCTTGGCCGCGCTCTGGTCGATGAACAGCCCCCGGTAGAGGTCGGCCAGTTCCTGTATCGCCGCGCCGACGATGTCGCGGGAGGTCTCGATCTCGACGACGGCCCGCGGGTCGGCCCCCAGCAGGGACACCGCGGTGGCGACCCGGTCGTTGTAGAGGTCCTCGAAGCGGCGCAGTTTCGGCAGGTACGTGAGGTCTTCGGCCATCAGCGTCCCCCTGCCTTTCACCGAGTCCGCCGGTCGCGGAGCGTCCTCAGACTACCCGCGCCGACAACGGCGATAGCCGGTGTAGCGGCCCTGCGGCCACTATCGTGAGGGGGTCCGACCGGCTGAGTCGGACCAAGGAGGTGAGCAAGATGCGTGTCCCCGAGACCAAGCGCACCGGCGGCTGTACCTGCCGCTGCGGCGCCTGCAAGAGCCAGGCACACTGCCGCAACATCGGCAGCGGCTGCCGGATCAAGCTCTAGCGGATCGCGAGCGCGATCCCGTCGAGGATGTCGTGCTCGCTGACCACGAGCTCGCTGATCCCCGCCCGCTCCCCCAGCGCCGCGGCCAGTTCCTCGACGATGATCGCCCCGCCGGCGATGACGTCGACCCTGCCCTCGTGCATGGGGCCCAGCGCAGCACGCTGCGCGCGGGTCATGGCGATCAACTCCGCGCACACCGCGCGCAGGTCGGCGAACCCCACCCGAGACAGGTGAATCGCCGCGGGATCGTAGGTCGGCAGACCGTGGGCCAGCGCGGCGATCGTGGTGAACGTTCCCGCCAGACCGACCCACGTGCGCGCCTGCTGCACCGGCACCACCCGAAGCGCCTCGGCCAGACGCTCCCGCACCACCTGCCGGGCATCGGCCACCTCCGCGGCCGCCGGCGGGTCGCTATGCAGGCAGCGCTCGGTCATCCGCACGCACCCGATGTCGGCGGAGAAACTGGCCTGCACGCCTCCGGCGGCCTCGCCCAGCACCACCTCGGTTGATCCGCCACCGAGGTCGACGACGACGAAAGGTCCTGCGGCGGAGTCCAACTCGCCGACCGCACCGTTGAACGACAGCTCCGCCTCCTCGGCACCGGTGATCACCTCGGCGACCGCCCCCGGCACCACCTCACCGAGGACGGTGGCGGTCATCGCGAAGAAGTCGTCGCGGTTGGCCGCATCGCGGGTGGCCGACGTCGCCACCATCCGCACCCGGTCCACCCCGTAGCCGCGCAGCAATCCGGCATAGTCCACCAGCGCGGCGCGGGTGCGCTGCAGCGCGCCGGCACTGAAGCTGCCGGTGGCGTCCACGCCCTCGCCGAGGCGCACGATGCGCATCTCGCGGTGCAGATCGCTCAGCGTCGCGCCGTGGCGCTCGGCGACGAGCAACCGGATCGAGTTGGTGCCGCAGTCGATGGCCGCGACCCGGGTCATGTCCACTGCCCCGCAGCGAGGATCCCGGCCATCGCGGGGTCGGCGGCGACCCGGGCCAGCGCCTCGTCGCCGAGCGGGTTGACCCCCCGGCCCTTGGCCAGCGCGTGGGCCATGAGCACGTGCAGGCACTTCACCCGCTCGGGCATGCCGCCGGCCGAAGTGGTGGTGCCCAGGGGTGCGATCGCATCACGCTCGGCCAGGTAGGACTCGTGGGCGCGGCGGTAGGCGGCGGCGAGATCGGGATCGGCGCGCAGCCGGGCGTTCATCGCCTCCATCGCCCCCTCGGATTCGAGCCTGCTGGCCGCGGCGGTCAGCGCGGGATGGGTCAGGTAGTACAGCGTCGGAAACGGAGTGCCGTCGGGCAGCCGCGGTGCGGTGGTGACCACGGCGGGCTCCCCGTTGGGGCAGCGGTAGGCGATCGCCAGCACCCCGCGCGGTACCCGCCCCAACTGCCGTGCCACCACGTCGAGGTCGGCCGGGTCAACCACCGGGCGGCGGCGGGGCCGGCGGCAGCGGCGGGGCCGGCGGGGGTTCGGCCGGCGGCCCGTGCGGGGTGTCGGCGATGGTGTGCCACAGCGCGGTGTACCAGGGGTCACCGCTGCGCGCGACGCCGCCCTGCGGCCCGCCGTCGACCGCCGCCGCCGACGACGGCGGCAGCTGCACCTGATAGGGAATGTCGCCGGGTTTGACGAAGCCCAGCCGCTCGCGGGCCTGCGCGGCGATGTAGACCGGGTCGGCGAGTTTGGCCTTCTGGCCCTCCAGGTCGGCGATCTGCTCGCGCAGCGCAGCCTCGCTGGCGGCCAGCTGGCGCATCTCGGTGCGCTGGGCGAAGTAGGTGCGCACCGGCCCGGCGATGGTCAGGGTCAGCACACACACCACCGCGGCGAGAATGGCCGCGCGTCGGGCGGTGAACCCCAGCCGCTCCTCGCTCTGCTGGGCGGCCGACGCGGAGATGGCGCGACGGATCGGTTCGGTGATGCCGCGCCGGACCGACTCGGCCCGCGCCCGCAGGCCCCGGCCGCCGGGCTCCTTGGCGCCCGCCCGCGCCGGCCGCGACCGGCGTGAGGTGGCTGCCGGCCGGGAGGCCGGCGTGCGCCGCTTGCCGTCTGCCACCCGCGCCGGCCTCAGTCGCCCGCCACGTAGCGCGGGAAGGCCAGATCGCCGGCGTAGCGGGCGGCGTCGCCGAGGGCCTCCTCGATGCGTAGCAGCTGGTTGTACTTGGCGACGCGCTCACTGCGGGCCGGCGCGCCGGTTTTGATCTGCCCGCTGCCGACGGCCACCGCGAGGTCGGCGATGGTGGTGTCCTCGGTCTCGCCGCTGCGGTGACTCAGCATCGTTCGGTAGCCGCTGGTGTGCGCCAGTGCGACCGCGTCGAGGGTTTCGGTGAGCGTGCCGATCTGGTTGACCTTCACCAGAAGCGCGTTGGCCGCGCCGCGTTCGATGCCGTCCTCGAGCCGCTCGGGGTTGGTGACGAACAGGTCGTCGCCGACGATCTGCACACGGTCGCCGATCGCGGCGGTCAACTCGACCCAGCCGTCCCAGTCGTCCTCGGAAAGCGGGTCCTCGATGGACACCAGCGGGTAGCTGTCGAGCAAGCCGGCGTAGAACTCGCTCATCTGCGCGGCGTCGCGGGTGTGCCGCTCGAAGCTGTAACCCGAACCGGCGGTGTAGAACTCGGTCGCGGCGACGTCCAGCGCCAGCGCCACGTCGGTACCCGGGGTGTAACCGGCCGACTCGATCGCCGAGCAGATCAGGTCCAGCGCGGCGGTGGTGCCGGGCACGTCGGGTGCGAAGCCGCCCTCGTCACCCAGACCGGTGGATAGTCCCTGCTTCTTCAACACCGCCTTGAGCGCGTGGTAGACCTCCGCACCCCAGCGCAGCGCCTCCCGGAAGCTCGCCGCGCCGATCGGCGCGACCATGAACTCCTGCACGTCCACACCGGTGTCGGCGTGCGCGCCGCCGTTGAGGATGTTCATCATCGGCACCGGCAGGATGTGCGCGTTCGGGCCGCCCAGGTAGCGGAACAGCGGCAGTTCCGCGGAGTCGGCGGCCGCCTTGGCCACCGCCAGCGACACCCCGAGGATCGCGTTGGCGCCCAGCCGGGACTTGTCGGTGGTGCCGTCGAGGTCGACCAGCGCCTGATCGACCAGTCGCTGGTCGTCGGCGGCCAGGCCGATGATGGCGGGGGCGATCTCGTCGAGCACGCCGGCGACGGCCTTCTTCACGCCCTTGCCGTCGTAGCGATCCTTGTCGCCGTCGCGCAACTCCACGGCCTCGTGCTCTCCGGTGGACGCCCCCGACGGGACGGCGGCGCGGGCGATGGTGCCGTCGATGAGGGCCACCTCGACCTCGACGGTCGGATTGCCGCGCGAGTCGAGAATCTCCCGGGCGGCGACCTGCTCGATGATGGGCACAGGGTTCTCCTTGCTGGGAGACGGGCGTGACGCGATCAGCCTAAACCGCGCGGGGCGGCACGCGTCGGTCAGAGCGGGTGACCCGCCGCATAGGCGGTCGCCCAGTCCCGCACCGCCCGCGCGTAGGGATCGGAGTGGTTGTAGGCCCGCAGCGCTTTCATCCAGCCGCGCGGGGAGCTGAGGTCCTGGCCGCGGAAGCACAGGTAGCCCGCCGCCGCCAGGGCGGCGTCGTCGAAGTTGTCCGGGCTGACCACGCGGTCGTTGTTGGCGTCGACCCCGTAGAGCCGCCAGGTCTCCGGGATGAACTGCATCGGGCCCATCGCCCGGGCGTAGAGCGGGTCCCCGTCGACGGTCGGGTCGTTGTCGCGGATCTCGCGGTTGCCGTTGGTGCCGTCGAGGCGCACCCCCCGGATCGGCGGATTGACGTCGCCGTTGTCGGCGATCACCGCCCCGCGATAGGTGCCGTGGTGGCTCTCGACCATGCCGATGCCGGCCAGGGTCGTCCAGGCCAGGTGGCAGTCGGGGTTCTCGACCTGGGCCACCCGGGCGGCGTAGGCGTAGGCCTCCAGCGCCTCGGCCGGGATGCCCAGCGCGGGGGCGCGCTCGGCGGCCCAGTCCCGCAACTGGTCGGCGGGCCGCCCGGCCGCACGGGTGTCGATCGCCGGGACCGGATCCCCCGGCGGCGGCGGGACGCCCTCGGGGATGGCGGTGCCGGTCAGCCAGGAGCAGCCCGAGACGAGCAGCATCACCGTCGCCGCCGCGGCCGCGACGGTCCGCAGCCGACGGGACGGCATCACAGACCCCTCACCCCTCACCTTGACCTGCCCTGTTCCCCCTATCGTCCCACGGGCGGGCTTCGTTAGTCGTCGCCCAGGCCCGGCGCCAGCCCTCGGCGCTGGCCGGCCCGGGGCCCGAACCGTCCGCGGCGATGGCCCGCTCGGCGGCGCGAACCCGGTCGATGAAGGACAGCACCGCCGCGCGCAGATCGTTCTCCGCATCGCCGCCGGGGCCGACGGACACCGAGGTCAGCCCGGCCGGGATGAGGTCGGCCGGCAGCCCGGCCGCGCTGGCCCGGTCGATCACCTTCTGCGCCAGCGCCAGCGCGGGCTGCGCGGTGGGGATGCCGTCGACGCAGCCGCGGTCTGCCCGCTCGGCGGCCTTGCGCTGCTCCCACTGGGCCAGCTGATCCTCCAGTGTCACGTTCTCCCCGGCCAGCACCGCGGGGACCCGGTTGCCCAGCTTGCGCACCAGCGCGTCGGCGACGTCGTCGATGCCGAACGGATGCGCCGGAGCGTCCTCGGCGATGCGGGCGTGGAAGAGCACTTGCAGCAGGATGTCGCCGAGTTCGTCGCGCAGCTCGGCCGGGTCGCCGCCACGGACCGCGTCGAAGAGCTCGTAGGTCTCCTCCAGCAGGTAGCGGCGCAGCGAGTCGTGGGTCTGGGTGCTCTCCCACGGGCCCGCCGTGCGCAGCCGGTCCATCACGGCCACCGCGTCGAGCAGACGCTCCCCCGGCCTGGTTTCGGGCGCGGCGATCAGCGACTCGCCCGCGGCCAGGCGCGCCGTCACTTCCGGGTGGGCGGGATCGGCGGACAGCAGCGTCGGGGCGGGCTCCCCGGCCCCGGCCGGGCGGGCCGCCGGCAGCAGCGCCCGGATCGACTCGGGCACGTCCTCGGTGCACTGCACGTCACCGCTGAGCAACGCGACCGCCTCCAGCGGGATCATCGCGGGCCGGCGCGGGTCGACCAGGATGACGGTCACCGGGCCGTTATATCAATCTCGCCGGGCGGGCGGCCATGCAGCGCGAGCAGCAGGTCGGCCACCATCTGCGCCAGCTCCAGATCGCGCAGCCGCTGCGCGCCGATGCCGCCCTGGCGCGGGATCGGCACCTGCACGGTGGACGTCGTCGCGCGGTATCCGGCGGCCGGGTAGAGCCGCTTGAGCCGGACCTGCGCGGAATCGGGCAGGGTCAGCGGCGCGATCCGCAGGGTGGTGGCGCCGGTTCCGGTGGCCGCGACCTCGGTGACGCCGTAGCGCCGGCACAGCAGCCGCAGCCGGGCGACGGCGACCAGCCGCTGCGCGGGCTCGGGCAGCGGGCCGTAGCGGTCGGTGAGCTCGTCGATGACCGCCGCGATCGCCTCCGCGTCCTCGGCGGCGGCCAGTCGGCGGTAAGCCTCCAGCCGCAGCCGGTCGCTGTTGACATAGTCGGCGGGCAGGTGCGCATCGACCGGTAAATCGATGCGCACGTCCTTGGGCTCCTCCGCGGTCGTGACGGTTCCGCCGTCGGCGGCGGCCCGGTAGGCCTGCACGGCCTCACCGACCAGCCGCACGTAGAGGTCGAAGCCGACACCGGCGACATGACCGGACTGCTCGACTCCGAGCACGTTGCCCGCACCGCGAATCTCCAAGTCCTTCAACGCAACCGCCATCCCCGCGCCCAGCTCGTTGTTCTGCGCGATGGTGGCCAGCCGGTCATAGGCGGTCTCAGTCAGCGGGGTCTCGCGCGGGTAGAGGAAGTAGGCGTACCCGCGCTCGCGGCTGCGTCCCACCCGCCCGCGCAGCTGGTGCAGCTGGGAAAGGCCGAAGGTGTCGGCCCGCTCCACGATCAGCGTGTTGGCGTTGGAGATGTCCAGGCCGGTCTCGATGATGGTGGTGCACACCAGGATGTCGTAGTCGCGGTTCCAGAAGCCCGCGACGGTGCGCTCCAGCAGGTCCTCGGGCATCTGGCCGTGCGCGACGGCCACCCGCGCCTCGGGCACCAGCTGGCGTACCCGCGCGGCGGCGGCGTCGATGCTGGCGACCCGGTTGTGCACGTAGAACACCTGTCCGTCGCGCAGCAGTTCACGGCGCAGCGCGGCGGCGACCTGTTTGTCGTCGTAGGGGCCGACGTAGGTCAGCACCGGGTAGCGCTCCTCGGGCGGGGTGAGGATGGTCGACATCTCCCGGATGCCGGCCAGGCTCATCTCCAGCGTGCGCGGGATCGGGGTGGCGCTCATGGTGAGCACATCGACGTGGGTGCGCAGCGCCTTGATGTGCTCCTTGTGCTCGACGCCGAAGCGCTGCTCCTCGTCGACCACCACCAGGCCGAGGTCCTTCCAGCGCACGCCGGTCTGCAGCAGCCGGTGGGTGCCGATCACGATGTCCACGCTGCCGTCGGCCATCCCGGCCAGCACCTTCTTGGACTCGCCGGCGTCGGTGAAGCGCGACAACGCCTTGACGGTGACCGGGAACCCGGCCATCCGTTCGGTGAAGGTCTGCAGGTGCTGATCGGCCAGCAGCGTGGTGGGCACCAGCACGGCCACCTGCTTGCCGTCCTGCACGGCCTTGAACGCCGCCCGCACCGCGATCTCGGTCTTGCCGTAGCCGACGTCACCGCAGATCACCCGGTCCATCGGCACGGGCTTTTCCATGTCGGCCTTCACCTCACCGATCGCGGTCAGCTGGTCGGCGGTCTCGGTGAAGCCGAACGCGTCCTCCATCTCGGACTGCCACGGGGTGTCGGGGGAGAAGGCGTGCCCCGGTGCGGCCTGGCGCTTGGCGTAGAGGGCGACCAGTTCGGCGGCGATCTCGCGAACCGCCTTGCGCGCCTTCGTTTTCGTGTTGGTCCAGTCGCTGCCGCCCAGTCGGCTCAGCGCCGGCTGCTCGCCGCCGACGTAGCGCGACAGCTGATCCAGGGAGTCCATCGGGACGTAGAGCTTGTCGGCCTGCTGGCCGCGTCTGCTGCCGGCGTACTCCAGCACGAGGTACTCGCGGCGCGCGCCGCCGACGGTGCGCTCGACCATCTCGATGAACCGTCCGATGCCGTGCTGGTCGTGCACCACCAGATCACCGGCGGTCAGCGCCAGCGGGTCGACGGTGTTGCGCCGGCGCGCGGCCAGCCGCTTGCCCTCGGGCCCGGTGGCGCGGTTGCCGGTCAGATCGGTCTCGGTGATCACCACCAGCCGGGCCGCGGGCATCACGATCCCGGCGTGCAGCGGGCCCTTGAGCACCCCGACCACGCCGGGCGCCGGTGCGCCGCCGGGCTCGAGCAGCGCGGCCGGGGTGTCGCGTTCGGCGAGCTGCTCGACGACCCGGTGCCCGGTGCCCGTGCCGGGCGTCACCCCCGCGGCCAGCCCGCCGGTGAGCACGTGGGCGCGCAGCATCGCGAAGATCTCCTCGACGTTGCTCTGCTGGCCGCGCGCCGCCGGTGCGGGCTTGAGGCCCAGGTCGATCGCGCCCTCGGAGCCCAGTTGGCTGACCGTCCACCACGGGTGCCCGCCGGCGCGGGCGGCCTCGCGGACCTCGTCGAGGTCGCGGAACCCCGACCCGCCGAGTTGCTCGACGTCCACCGGCGCCTCACCGCCGATCGCGGCCACCGACCACGAGGCCTCCAGGAACTCCTGTCCGGTGCTGATCAGATCGGCCGCGCGGGTGCGCACCTTCTCGGGGTCGCACACCAGCAGCGGGGTGTGCGCCGGGAGGTGGTCGGTGAGCAGGCCCAGCCGTCCAGGGCGCAGCACCGGCTGCAGGGCCTCCATCCCGTCGACCGGGATGCCTTCGGCCAGCTTGGCCAGCATATCGGCGACACCGCCGACCACCGCGTTCTCCCCGACGGGGCTGTGTGCGGCTAATTCTGCTGCCTTGCAACGGACTTCGTCGCTCAGCAGCAGCTCGCGGCACGGCACCGCGATCACCGCGGCGACGTCGATCTCGGGAATCGAGCGCTGATCGGCGACGGCGAACATCCGCATCTCGCTGATCTCGTCGCCCCAGAACTCGACGCGCACCGGGTGCTCGGCGGTCGGCGGGAAGACGTCGAGGATCCCGCCGCGCACCGCGAACTCCCCGCGCCGGCCAACCATGTCCACCCGGGTGTAGGCCAGATCGACCAGGCGCGCCACCACGGCGTCGAAGTCCTGTTCGGCGCCGACCTCGAAGGTGACCGGTTCGATCTCGGCGAGGTCGGCGGCCATCGGCTGCAGCAGCGAGCGCACGCTGGTCACCACGACGGCCAGCGGCGGGCCCAGGCGGGCGTCGTCGGGGCGGGCCAGCCGGCGCAGCAGCAGCAACCGGGAGCCGACGGTGTCCACGCCCGGCGAGAGCCGCTCGTGCGGCAGCGTCTCCCAGGACGGGAACAACGCCGCGGCCTCGCCGTACACCCCGCGCAGCTCGGCGGTGAGGTCGTCGGCCTCCCGGCCGGTGGCGGTCACCACCAACAGCGGGCCGCCGCGGGCCAGCACACAGGCCACGAAAAGTTGGGCGCTGACCGGTCCCACCACCGCGAGGTTCTCCGGCCGGCCCGCCGCGAGCTCGGTGAGATCGGCGAAAGCCGGTGCGCTCAGCGCGGTGTCGACCAGACCCGCCAGCGGGGTTCGGACGTCCTGACACCCCGACACGGCCATGATCGACTGATTGTAGGTCCTGGTGTATGTGCTTGCGGCGAGCGGCGATTCACCCGCTGGCCTGCTGATACAGTGCCAGGCGGACGATCCGTCGTGGTGTAATCGGCAGCACCTCTGATTTTGGTTCAGATAGTTCAGGTTCGAGTCCTGGCGACGGAGCAAAGCCTCGTCCGAGCCAGACACTTCCTCCCCGACTGTGCGGTTTTGTACGGTTTGATTGGCGTGTCGCGAACGAAACGGCACAGTGGGAGGTCCGGGTGACGCCATCGATGACGACACCGACGGATTCGGCCGTGCTGGTGCTCGCCGCTGGTGCCGGCACCCGGATGCGCTCGGACGTCCCCAAGGTGCTGCACGCCCTGGGCGGTCGCAGCATGCTCGCCCACGCCCTGCACGCGGTCGCCAAGGTCGCGCCCGACCACCTGGTGGTGGTGCTGGGCAAGGACCGTGAGCGCGTCGCCCCGGTGGTCGGCGAACTGGCCAGCGATCTGGGCCGGCCGGTCGAGGTGGCCGTCCAGCAGGAACAGCTGGGCACCGGCGACGCCGCGCTGTGCGGGCTGGCGGCGCTGCCCGCCGACTTCGCCGGCACGGTCGTGGTGACCTCCGCCGACATCCCGCTGCTCGACGCCGACACCCTGGCCGGCCTGATCGCCGCCCACCGCGACGAGCCGGCCGCGGTGACGGTGCTGACCACCACCGTGCCCGACGCCCACGGCTACGGGCGCATCCTGCGCACCCAGGACGGCGAGGTGATCGCCATCGTCGAGGAGGCCGACGCCACCCCGCAGCAGCGGGCCATCCGCGAGGTCAACGCCGGGGTGTACGCGTTCGACGTCGCCGCGCTGCGCTCGGCGCTGAGCCGGCTGTCCCCGGACAACGCCCAGCAGGAGCGCTACCTGACCGACGTGATCGCGATCGTGCGCGCCGACGGGCGCCCGGTGCGCGCCCGGCACATCGAGGACCACGCCCTGGTCGCCGGCGTCAACGACCGGGTCCAGCTGGCCGAGATCGCCCGCGAGCTCAACCGCCGCGTCGTCGCCGGCCACCAGCGCGCCGGGGTCACCGTGATCGACCCGCAGACCACCTGGATCGACGTCGACGTGGCGATCGGCCGCGACACCGTCGTGCACCCGGGCACCCAGCTGCTGGGGACGACCCGCATCGGTGCCGCATGCCGCATCGGACCGGACAGCACGCTCGACGCCGTCAGCGTGGGCGACCGCGCGTCGGTGGTGCGCACCCACGCCGTCGACTCCGAGATCGGTGACGGCGCGGACGTCGGGCCGTTCGCCTATCTGCGGCCGGGCACCCGGCTGGGCGCCGAGGGCAAGCTCGGTGCGTTCGTCGAGACCAAGAATTCCTCGATCGGCGCCGGCACCAAGGTGCCGCACCTGACCTACGTCGGCGACGCCGACATCGGCGAGCACAGCAACATCGGCGCCTCCAGCGTGTTCGTCAACTACGACGGCGAGACCAAACAGCGCACCACGGTGGGCTCGCACGTGCGCACCGGAAGCGACACCATGTTCGTCGCCCCGGTCACCGTCGGCGACGGCGCCTACACCGGCGCGGGCACGGTGCTGCGCGAGGACGTGCCGCCCGGGGCGCTGGCGGTGTCGGCGGGCCCGCAGCGCACCATCGAGGACTGGGTGCTGCACAACCGGCCGGGCAGCGACTCCGCTCAGGCCGCCGCCGAATCCCAGGCCCGGGCCAAAGCCGAGTCGGATGCGCCGGAACCGGACTGACTCCGTAAGATCAGGCAGCAGTTCTGACCGATTCCCGACCGGCAGGGGCAGCCAGTGAGCACGGACTGGAACGAAAACCGCAAGAACCTGATGCTCTTCTCGGGCCGGGCCCACCCCGAGCTTGCCGAGCAGGTCGCCAAGGAACTCGACGTCCACGTCACCGCCCAGACCGCCCGGGACTTCGCCAACGGCGAGATCTTCGTCCGCTTCGACGAGTCGGTCCGCGGCTGCGACGCCTTCGTGCTGCAGTCCCATCCCGCCCCGCTGAACACGTGGCTGATGGAGCAGCTGATCATGATCGACGCGCTCAAGCGGGGCAGCGCCAAGCGGATCACCGCGATCCTGCCGTTCTACCCCTACGCCCGCCAGGACAAGAAGCATCGCGGACGCGAACCGATCTCGGCACGGCTGGTGGCCGACCTGCTCAAGACCGCCGGCGCGGACCGCATCGTGTCGGTGGACCTGCACACCGATCAGATCCAGGGGTTCTTCGACGGCCCAGTCGACCACATGCGTGCGCAACCGCTGCTGACCGGCTACATCAAGGACAACTACGCCTGCGAGAACATCGTTGTGGTCTCCCCCGACTCCGGCCGCGTGCGAGTCGCCGAGAAGTGGGCCGACGCACTGGGCGGTACACCGCTGGCGTTCATCCACAAGACGCGTGACCCGCGGGTGTCCAACCAGGTGGTGTCCAACCGGGTGGTCGGCGAGGTCGAGGGCCGCACCTGCGTGCTCACCGACGACATGATCGACACCGGCGGGACCATCGCCGGCGCGGTGCGGCTGCTGCGCGAGGACGGTGCCGCCGACGTCATCATCGCCGCGACCCACGGGGTGCTCTCCGACCCGGCCGCCGAGCGGCTCGCCGGGTGCGGCGCCCGCGAGGTGATCGTCACCGACACCCTGCCGATCGACGACTCCAAGCGCTTCCCGCAGTTGACCGTGCTGTCGATCGCCCCGCTGCTGGCCAGCACCATCCGGGCGGTCTTCGAGAACGGTTCGGTGACCGGGCTCTTCGACGGGGACGCGTAGCTCTGCACCGGATGAAGATCACCCCCGGGCGCGGCGCATCCGTCCTCGCCGTGCTTGCCATTGTCGTCGCGGTGATGATCGTCGCCTGCGGGCCGCGCGCCGCCGACTACTCCCCGGTCAAGGCCACCACGACGGCCGCAGCCGACGAGCCGGCCGACGAGACGGCCGGGCAGACCGGGACCAACTCGACCGCCCCCACCCCGATCGCCGACTACCTGTCCAGCGTCGGGGTGACCGGCGAGCAGGTGCCCCTGGACAAGCTGACCGATCTGAAGGTCACGCTGCCGCGGCCGCCGGGCTGGACGAAGTACGCCAACCCGAACCTGTCGCCGGGCACCGAGGCGATCGCCAAGAACAACACCTACCCCACCGCGATGGTGATGGTGTTCAAGCTCAACGGGAACTTCGACGTGGCCGAGGCGCTCAAGCACGCCGACGCCAGCGCGGAGATGTCGGAGAACTTCACCAAACTCAACTACTCCGAGGCCGACTTCAAGGGATTCCCGTCGTCGATGATCGAGGGCAGCTACGACCTCAACGGGCAGCGCCTGCACACCTACAACCGCATCGTCATCCCGGTGACGCCCGCCCCGAAATTCCAGCGCTACCTGGTGCAGTTCACCGTCACCAGCCTGTCCCGGCAGGCCGCACCGGAGGCCGGCGACATCGAGTCCGTCATCGGGGGCTTCACCGTCGCGGTGACCTGAGCCGCGTCCGCGCGATTTCCCCGGGCAGGCCACCATCGGCTACCCTGAGGCGTCGTCACGGCGAGGGTGGTCAGGCCACCGTTATCGACGAGGCCCGGCGCCCACGCGCTGTATCGCCCGCCTTCGCCGTCCGAAACCGACCCGAAGGCAGGAGCTTCCGATGGCCACCACCACCAACCGGCTCAGCGTCGAAGTGCGCACCCGCACCGGCAAGGGCGCCTCGCGGCGTGCCCGCCGCGACGGCAAGGTCCCCGCTGTTCTCTACGGACACGGCAGCGAGCCGCAGCACCTGACGCTCAACGCGCACGACTTCGCCGCGGTGCTGCGCAACTCCGGCACCAACGCGGTGCTCAGCCTCACCATCGACGGCAACGAGCAACTGGCGCTGACCAAGGCCATCGCCGTGCATCCGATCCGGCGCACCATCACCCACGCCGACCTGATCGTGGTCCGTCGCGGCGAGAAGGTGACCGTGGAGGTTCCGGTCGCCCTGGAGGGTGAGGCCGCCAACGGCACGCTCGTCACCCAGGACTCCACCACCATCGAGATCGAGGCCGAGGCGCTGTCGATCCCCGAAAGCCTGACGGTGTCGATCGAGGGCGCCGAGGAGGGCACCCAGATCACCGCCGGGCAGATCGCGTTGCCCGAGGGCGTCACCCTGATCAGCGACCCGGAGATGCTCGTGGTCAACATCGTGGTCGCCCCGACCGCCGAGGACCTCGAGGCCGAGGGCGCCGGCGAGGTGAGCGAGGCCGAGGGCGCCGAGGCCGCCGAGGGCGAAGCCGAACCCGCCGAGGGCGAAGAGGCCGGGGCGTCCGCCGAGGGCGAGAGCAAGCCCGCCGAGGGCGAGTAAGCACCGGCCGTGGCCGAACCGTTGCTGGTGGTCGGCCTGGGCAATCCCGGACCGCAGTACGCCAAGACCCGCCACAACGTCGGGTTCATGGTCGCCGACCTGCTGGCCGACCGGATCGGCGCGGCGTTCAAGGTGCACAAGCGCTCCGGCGCCGACGTGGTCACCGGCCGTCTCGCGCACCGGCCGGTCGTGCTGGCCAAGCCGCGCTGCTTCATGAACGAATCCGGCCGCCAGGTCGGACCGCTGGCGAAGTTCTACTCGGTGAACCCGGCCGACGTCCTGGTCATCCATGACGACCTCGATCTGGACTTCGGGCTGATCCGGCTCAAGACCGGCGGTGGCGAGGGCGGGCACAACGGACTGCGCTCGGTGGCCACCGCGTTGGGCACCAAGGACTTCCAGCGGGTCCGTATGGGGATCGGCCGACCGCCCGGACGCAAGGACCCCGCGGCATTCGTGCTGGAACCCTTCACCGCCGCCGAACGCGCGCAGGTGCCCACGATCTGCGAGCAGGCCGCCGACGCCACCGAGTTGCTGATCGACCTGGGCCTGGAGGCCGCGCAGAACCAGGTTCATGCCTGGTAGCACCGACCCGGGCGCGACAGTCGACGACGGCGAACGGCCGGGCCGCACGCTGTCCGGTCCCGCCGGCCGCGCGGTGGGGGCGGTGGCCTTCGCCGTCGCGGTGCTGGCCGTCTGGCAGGTCTTCCGGCCGCTGCCGCAGGGCAGCCAGTACTACCTGATCGTCTTTCTCGCCGCGTCGCTGCCGCTGGTGTTCGTGCTCTATCCGCGCAGCAGTCGCTCCCGGCGCGACGACCGGCCCGGCGTCGCCGACTGGGTGCTGGCCGCCGCAGCGCTGGCGGTCTGCCTCTACCCGCTGGCGCCGATGCGGATCGGCGGTGGCGGCGGGGGCTACGACGCGTTCCTCGACCGCCAGGGCCTGCTGGAGCCGACCGACGTGGTGATGGGAACGCTGCTACTGGCGCTGATCCTGGAGGCCTGCCGGCGTACCACCGGCTGGGCGCTGCCGATCGTGTGCGCGGCGTTTCTGGCCTACGGCTACTACGGCGGGCTGCTGCCCCAGGACTGGGCGATCGCCCATGCCGGGCTGGACTTCGACCAGATCGTCGACGCCCTCTACAACTCCGGCAGCGGATTCTTCGGCACCCCGCTGGACGTGGCGGCAACCTACATCGTGCTGTTCACGATCTACGGGGTGGTGCTCGAATTCTCCGGCGGCGCAACCTTCTTCGTCAATCTATCGGTTGCGGCGTTCCGCCGCTCCCGCAGCGCCGCGGGCCGCACCACGGTGGCCTCCGGATTCCTGCTCGGAACGGTATCGGGTTCGGGGACGGCGACGGCGGTCACCGTCGGCGCGGTCACCTGGCCGATCATGCATCGCGCGGGGTACACCCCGGAACGGGCCGGCGGCGTGCTGGCCGCCGCGGGGGTGGGCGCCCTGCTGTCCCCGCCGACACTGGGCGCGGCGGCGTTCATCGTCGCCGAGTACCTGCAGGTCTCCTATCTGACCGTGCTCGGCTGGGCGCTGATCCCGACCCTGCTGTACTACCTGGGGATCCTGCTGGCGGTGGAGATCGACGCGCGCCGCTTCGGCATGCGGGCCGTCGCCGGGGCGGACGGCCCCTCCCCGTGGCGGCTGCTGGCCCGCTTCGGCTACCACTTCGCGTCGCTGCTCGCCATCGTGGTCCTGCTCGCGCTGGGGGTCTCGGCGACGCGCGCGGTCGTCTACGCGACCGCGCTGGCGGTGCTGCTGTCCTTCCTGGATCCGCATGCGCGGCTGACCCCCGCGCGGCTCTACGGCGCGCTCAGTGCGGGTGTGCGGGGGGTGCTGCCGGCGGTGGCGGTCTGCGCCGCCGCGGGCGTCATCACCGCCATGACGACGAAAACCGGGCTGGGCGCGCAGGTTTCGTCGGTTCTGGTCGGCGGGGTCGGCGCGATCACCGACAACCGCACCCTGATGCTGGCGCTGACCGCCGTGCTGGCGGCCATCGCCCTGGCGATCCTCGGCCTGGCGGTGCCGGTGACGGCCTCGTTCGTGATCGGCTGGGTGGTGATCGGCCCGGCGCTCTTGGCGCTGGACGTGCCCGCACCCGCGGCGGCGATGTTCGTCTTCTACTACTCGGTGCTCTCCGAGGTCACCCCGCCGACCGCACTGGCCGCCGTGGGCGCGTCGGCGGTCACCGGCGGGAGGGCGATCCCGACGATGTGGCAGGCGCTGCGCTACGCCGCGCCGGCCTTCCTGGTCCCGGTGGCGTTCGTGCTGACCTCGCCCGGGGAGTACCTGCTGGGCCGGGGGCCGCTGGCGGGGGTGCTGTGGGCCGGCGCGGTAGCGGCGCTGGGCATCGCCGCGCTGTCGTTCACCACCGGCGGCTGGCTGCTCGGCGCCGGGCCGGCCGGGCCGGCCCCGCGAGTGCTCAGCGGGCTCGCCGCCGTCCTGCTGCTGTTCCTCGACCCGCGCACCATCGCGGCCGGCTCGGCTTGTCTGTTCGCCGCCGCCGTGCTCACAATCATCCAAAGAAGGAGACGCGAATGAGGAAAACCACAGCCGCGGTGGCGGTGCTGATGCTGACCGCCGCGGCCACGGCGGGCTGCGGCGGGCGCAAGGACGCCCCGGCCGCCGACGCCGGCGGGCAGATCACCTGCGAGGTCGACACCGACACCCGCGTCGGGATCGCGACCGGCAACGCCACCGGGGTGTACTTCTCGCTGGGCAACGCCTACGCCGAGCAGATCGCGGCGGCGACCGACGGCAAGCTCAAGGCCACCGCCGCCGAGACCGGCGCGTCGGTGCAGAACATCCAGCAACTGGTCGCCGGCACCTACCAGGTGGCTTTCGCACTTGCCGACACCGCATCCGACGCGGTGGCCGGCACGGGCAGCTTCGAAGGCAAAACCCAACCCGTGCAGGCACTCTCGCGTATCTATCCGAACTACACCCAGGTGATCGCCCGCACCGACAGTGGCATCGCCTCCCTGGCCGACATGCGCGGCAAGCGCGTCTCGACCGGCTCGCCGGGATCGGGCACCGAGGTCATCGCCAACCGGCTGCTGCAGAGCGCCGGACTGAACCCCGACACCGACGTCGCCGCCCAGCGCCTCGACCTGACCAAGACCGTCGACGGGATGAAGGACGGCTCGATCGACGCGCTGTTCTTCTCCGGCGGCCTGCCCACGCCGGGCATCACCGACCTGATGACCTCGGCGCGCGACGAGGTGAGCTTCGTCGACGTCAGCCCGCAGCTGCCCGGCCTGCAGCAGATCAGCCCGGCCTACCAGCCGGGGGTGATCCCGGCGGCGGCCTACGGGCTGCCCGCCGACGTCCCGACCGTGGTGGTGGCCAACCTGCTGCTGGTCCGCGACGACTTCGACGCCAATCTGGCGTGCGTGCTCACCCGGGCGCTCTTCGACCGCAAGACACAGCTCGAGCAGGCCGTCGCCGCGGCCAAGGGCATCAGCCTCGATACCGCGCGTGACACCGCCCCGGTACCACTGAACCGTGGCGCGCAGCGGGCGCTCGACGAGCTGGGTGCTGCCGGCTGAGTCGGCTCAGGTGACCAGGCCCACCGAGTTGGCCCGGCGCAGCTTTCCCGACGGCGTCTTGGGGATGGTGCCCGGACCCAGCACCACCACGTTGCGCGGGCGCACGTCGACCTCGGCGACGACTTCGTGGGCCACCTGCTGCTCGATGCGGCGCACCTCGGCGGGGTCCTCCCAGGCGTTGGACTCCACCGCGACCGCGAAGGTCTCCCGGGAGTGCCCGGCGTCCAGGCGCACCGCCACCGCGCAGCCCGGGCGCACCCCGTCCACGCGGCCGGCCGCACGTTCGATGTCGGTCGGGTAGATGTTGCGCCCGGCCATGATGATGACGTCCTTGACCCGGCCGCACACCACCACGTTGCCCTCCTCGGTGAGGTAGCCGAGGTCGCCGGTGTCATACCAGCCGTTCTCGTCCTGCGCGGGCACGAAACCGCCCATGGTGAGATAGCCCGGCGTCAGCGACTCGCCGCGAAGTTCGATGATGCCCACCCCGCGCGCGGGCAGCACGTTGCCGTCCTCGTCGACGATGCGTGCCTCGAGGTCCTGCAGCAGCGGCCCGAGCGTGGCCAGCCGGCGCACGTTGCCCCGCGAGGTGGGCACCGCGCGGCGCAGCGCCGCCAGCAGGTCGGCGTCGACCTCGTCGACCACCAGACCCGCACCGCACGGGGAGAACGACACCGCCAGGGTGGTCTCGGCCATGCCGTAGGCGGGCAGGATCGCGTTCTCGCTCAGGCCGAACGGCGCGCCGGCGTCGATCAGGTCCTCGACGTCGGCCGGCTCGACCGGCTCGGCACCCGAGAGCGCGAAGCGCAGCGTGGACAGGTCGAACTCGCCGGGCTTGGCCTGCCGGCGCAGCCGCTTGGCGAACAGCGCGTAGGCGAAGTTCGGCGCGGCGGTCATGGTGCCCCGGTACTTGTCGATGAGCTTGGCCCACAGCAGGGTGTCGCGCAGGAAGTCCAGCGGGGTGACCTTGACCAGTTCGGCGCCGAAGTACATCGGGATGGTCAGGAACCCGACCATGCCCATGTCGTGGAAGCAGGGCAGCCAGCTGACCATGACGTCGGTCTCGACGTCGTACTCCGCGCCGACGAACATCGCCTCGGCGTTGGAGTGGATGTTGCGGTGGGTGATCACCACCGCCTTGGGCGAGCCGGTCGAGCCCGACGTCAGCTGCATGAGCGCGACGTCGTCCTCACCGGTGGGCACCGGGTCGCCGGGCGCCGACGCCAGCAGCGACTCCACGGTCAGCACCTTCACGCCGCGCTGCTCGAGCACCGGCACCGCCGGCAGGAACGGATCGGACACCACGACCGCGCGGGCGTCGATCATGTCGATCACGTTGCTGGTGTCCGCGGCCCAGTGCTCGAGGTCGGTGCGCGGGGTGGGCTGGTGCAGCATGGTCAGGCTCGCGCCGCGCATCCACAGCGCCTGCGCGGTCGGGGCGATCTCCACTGGCGCCCCGGCCAGCACGCCCACCGCGTCGCCGTGGCCGACCCCGGCCGCGGCCAGGCCGCCGGCGATGCGCCGTGCGCGTTCGTGGACCTCGCGCCAGGTGTGCCGAACCGGCTCGTGCGGTTCCCCGGTGACCATGCCCTTGGTGCTCGTCATCGCGCTGCGGAACATGTTCTCGGTGAACCGGCTCACACTGGCCTCCTCGCCGTACGGCTCGTTCGGACCTTCATGCTCCGCCCGGGGCGCCGCTTCATCGTCGCGGCACGCCTGCACAAGAGGGGAGCGTTTCGGTCTCGACTCGATGATCTTAGACTTCCCTTAATTTGGTGCCAAGCCGCCCTGCTCACGGGCCCGGGGAGGCCGTCGGCACCACCCGGGCGCCGTGCACCGGCCCGCTGGCCACCCGGACCGCGCGGCACACCCCCGCTCCGGCCAGCTCGGTGCCGACGTCCACCGCCGCGCCGGCCGAGGCACACAGGAACGCGCAGGTCGGCCCCGATCCCGAGACGATGCCGGCCAGCGCGCCGGCCTCGGTGCCCGCGCGCAGGGTGCGCCGCAGCACAGGCGCCAGGCTCAGCGCCGCCGGCTGCAGGTCGTTGCCCAGCAGCGGGGCCAGCTGCTGCGGGTCGCCGGCCGACAGCGCGGTCAGCAGCGGCTCGGGGTCGGACAGCCGGGGCGGCTCGCCCGCCTCGCGCAAGCGGTCGATCTCGGCGTAGACCGTCCCCGCCGACAGCCCGCCGTCACCGAAGGCCAGCACCCAGTGGAAGGTGGTGCGCGCCAGCACGGTGGTCAGGTCCTCGCCCCGGCCGGTTCCCAGCGCGGTGCCGCCGTGCAGGGCGAACGGGACGTCGCTGCCCAGCTCGGCAGCCATCGCATGCAGGTCGCGGCGGGCCACCCCCAACTCCCACAGCGAGTTCATGCCCACCAGGACCGCCGCGGCGTCGGCGCTGCCGCCCGCCATTCCCCCGGCCACCGGGATCGACTTGTCGACGGTGATCTCCACGTCGGGGGCACGGCCGACGTGCTCGGCCATCAGCTCGGCGGCCTGCCAGGCCAGGTTGCGCTCGTCCGTGGGCACCTCGTCGGCGCCCTCCCCGATCAGCCGCAGCGAGAGCACGTCGGCGTTGCGCACGGTGACCTCGTCGACCAGCGAGACGGCGTGGAAGACGGTGGTCAGTTCGTGGTAGCCGTCGGGGCGCTGATCGCCGACCTCCAGATAGAGGTTCACCTTCCCGGGGACCCGCACCGTCACCGAACCGGTGGGCACCCACTGGCGGGCGGTGTTGCCGAGGGACACCGCACGAGGGTAGCGCGGCGCTCAGTGCACCTCGGCGGGCTCCGAACGTCCGGCCGACCGGCCCGAGCGCTGCCACAGCCGCACGAAGTCGTCGATCGTCAGCGTCTCGCCGCGCCGGGACGGATCGATGCTCGCCGAGAGCAGCAACTCCGCCGACGCGTTGCCCGAGCCGGCCCACTCCAGAAACGCGTTGCGCGCGGTCTTGCGCCGCTGGGCGAAGGCGATGTCGATCAACTCGAAGACCTGCTCGCGGAACTCCGCGTCCTGCGGCCACGGCGGGTTCGGGTGGCGGTCCACCCGCACCAGCCCGGAGTACACCCGCGGGATGGGCCAGAACACCGTCGGGGACACCATGCCGTGGCGGTGCACGGAACCGAAGAACCGGACCTTCGCGCTGGGCACGCCGTACTCCTTGCCCCCGGGTTCGGCGGCCAGCCGCTCGGCCACCTCGGCCTGCACCATCACCGTGGCGGTGCGGATGGTCGGGAACTCCGCGAGCAGGTGCAGCAGTGCGGGCACCGCGATGTTGTAAGGCAGGTTGGCCACCAGTGCGGTGGGCTGTGTCTGCAGGTCGCCGCGGCGCAGCGCGAGGATGTCGCGGTGCAGCACCTGCAGCCGGCGGATCTCACTGTTGGCGTGCGCGGCGATGGTCTGGGGCAACCGCTCGGCGAGCATCGGGTCGATCTCCACGGCGGTGACCGCGGCTCCGCGGTCCAGCAGCGCCAGCGTCAGCGACCCGAGGCCGGGGCCAACCTCGAGCACCTGGTCGGCCTTGCCGACACCGGCGATGGTAACGACCCGCCGCAGCGTGTTGGCGTCGTGAACGAAGTTCTGCCCCAGCGACTTTCGCGGCCGGATGTCGAGATCACGAGCGAGGCTGCGGATTTCGTTACGACCCAGGTACCGGATCGTCACGACGCTGCCCTGCCGCAGACCGGCCAGGCGCCCCAGCCCTGGCGTGCCTGCGTCACCGAGGCGATGGCGATCTGCTCCTCGCGGGTCGCCAGGTCGGCCCGGCCGGCGTAACGCAGCCCGCCGTGCCGTTCCCAGGTGTTCTGGTCGAACTGCAGGCCGCCGTAGTAGCCGTTGCCGGTGTTGATCGCCCAGTTGTTGCCCGACTCGCAGGAGGCGATCGCGTCCCAGATGGGCCCGTTGGTGACCGGAGGCACCTCAGTGCCGGGCTTGGCGCCCACCCGGACCACCGAATCGCGCGCCGCGACGACGACGGTGTTGGCCACCGGCAGCCGGCCGGTCTCGACGCCGTTGACCCGCGCGACGGCGAAGGTGACGTCCTGCACGCCGGGGACGCCGGGGTCCTCGACCACCCGGCGGCTCATGTTCATCGCGGGGTCCTCGATCCGCCGCGCCGTCGGCGCCAGCGGCACCCGCTCGGTGATCTTCTCGAGGCGCACCCGGGTGACCCGGATCGCCATGCCCTCGACCACGGGGGCCGAGGCCGGCGGGTCGACGGTGTCGCGCTGCTGCAGCGGCGCCCCGGTCGCCGCCAGCAGCGCCCCGACGTCGGGTGCGGCCAGCCGCACGGTCGCCACCACGCCGCCGTCGTCGATCCGCACGGTCTTGGCGCTGACCACCGGCACCGCCATGCCGGCCAGCGGCAGCCGGGCACCGCGGGGCGCTGCCACCGGGGCGGTGTCGGTCATCGCCAGTTCGGCCAGGGCGTCGTGCACGGTGGCCGCGGTCGTCCACACCTGCCGGGGCTGCTGGCCGTCGACGGAGATCTGCAATGGGCGCCCGCGCCGCAGCACCACGGTGGCCGCGTCGCCGACGGTGTGGCCGGCCGCGGGGAACACCTCGTCACGGTCGCCCACGCTCAGGCCGTTCTCCTCGACGATGTCCACCACCCGCGACTTCATCGTCGTCACGGTCATCGTGGTGCCGTCGACGTCGAGGGTCACCGTCTTCTGCGAGCGCACCGCCACGACGCCGCCGGCGGTCAGCGCGATCAGCAGCGCCGCGATCACCACCCGCAACGCGGGCGAGGATGACTGCTGCAGTCGGGTCAGGGCGTGTGTCATGGCGTGGGGGGGACGCGGTCGCGTGGAGGGCAAGATCACAGAAACGTAACGGACGCCGCGGGCGCGCGGCAACTCCGGTCCGGTGATCTCAGCAGACCCTCAGTACGCCTTCAGCGCAGACCATCAGCGCAGGCCATCAGGGCAGGTTGTAGACCCGCCGGGCGGTCGCGGTGGTCTCCTCGGCGAGCTCCTCGGCGGGCCGGTCGAGCAGCTCGGCCAGCGCGCGGACGGTGTAGGGCAGGCAGTAGGGCTCGTTGGGTGCCCCGCGGTAGGGGTGCGGGGTCAGAAACGGCGCGTCGGTCTCGACCAGCAGCTGCCCGGGCGGGATGAGCGCGGCGGCTTCGCGCAGCGCGGCGGCGTTGCGGAAGCTCACCGTGCCCGACAGGCTGAGCACCCACCCGTTCCCGATGCACGTGCGCGCCATCTGCGGGCCCGAGGAGAAGCAGTGCAGGATCACGGTTTCCGGGGCGCCCTCGGCGCGCAGCACGTCGAGCACCTCCGCGTCGGCGTCGCGGTTGTGGATCATCAGCGGCTTGCCGATCCGCTTGGCCAGGTCGATGTGCCAGGCGAACGCCTCGCGCTGCACCTCGACCGGCGCGCAGCCCTCCAGCCGGCCGGGCCAGTAGAGGTCCACGCCGGTCTCGCCGACCGCCACCACCCGCGGGCCAGCCGCGAGTTCCTCGATCTCGGCGCGGGCGGGCCCGCTCAGGTGCGCGGCACGGGTGGGGTGCAGCGCGACCGCCGCGTAGACGCGGTCGTCCCACTGCGCGGCGGCCGCGGCCCAGCGGGCGGAGTCCAGATCGTCGGCGACGGTCACCATCGCGCCGACCCCCACCGCCTCGGCGCGATCAGCGACGGCGGCCACCTCCACGGTGCCGCGCGCGCCGCACGCGTCGAGGTGGGTATGGGCGTCGACCAGCGGCATCAGCGGCGGCGGAGGCGGCGGTGCCGGACGGTTGCGACCCACCGCAACACCATAAGGTGATGCTGACATGAGCGAGCCCTTCTACATCACCACCGCGATCGCCTACCCCAACGGCGCGCCGCACGTCGGGCACGCCTACGAGTTCATCGCCACCGACGCGATCGCCCGGTTCAAGAGGCTCGACGGGTTCGACGTCCGCTTCCTGACCGGCACCGACGAGCACGGCCTGAAGATGGCCCAGGCGGCTGCGGCCGAGGGCATCCCCACCGCCGAGTTCGCCCGGCGCAACTCCGACGAGTTCGAGCGCCTCGCCGCGCTGCTCGACATCTCCTACGACCGCTTCATCCGCACCACCGACCCCGACCACTACACCGCGTCGGCGGCGATCTGGCAGCGGATGGCCGACAACGGAGACATCTACTCCGACACCTACTCCGGCTGGTACTCGGTGCGCGACGAGCGGTTCTTCACCGAGGCCGAGACGTCCACCGGGCCCGACGGCGTGCGGGTGGCCACCGAGACGGGTACGCCGGTGACCTGGACAGAGGAGCAGACGTATTTCTTCCGGCTGTCGGCCTACGCCGACAAACTGCTGTCGCACTACGCCGAGCACCCCGACTTCATCGCGCCGGCCGTGCGGCGCAACGAGGTGGTCAGCTTCGTCTCCGGCGGCCTGCGTGACCTGTCGATCTCACGGACCTCCTTCGACTGGGGCGTGCCGGTGCCCGGCGATCCCGAGCACGTGATGTACGTGTGGGTTGACGCCCTCACCAATTACCTGACCGGCGTCGGCTATCCGGATACCGATTCCGATCTCTACCAACGGTATTGGCCGGCGGATGTGCACATGATCGGCAAGGACATCATCCGGTTCCATACCGTGTACTGGCCCGCTTTCCTGATGTCGGCCGGAATCCCATTGCCGCGCAGGGTCTTCGCGCACGGCTTCCTGTTGGTTCGCGGTGAGAAGATGAGCAAGTCGGTCGGCAACGTCGTCGATCCGGTTGCGCTGGTGGACGCCTTCGGGGTGGACCAGGTGCGCTACTTCCTGCTGCGCGAGGTGCCGTTCGGCCAGGACGGCAGCTACAGCGAGGAGGCCATCGTCACCCGGATCAACACCGACCTGGCCAACGAACTGGGCAACCTGGCGCAGCGCTCGCTGTCGATGGTGAACAAGAACCTCGGCGGGGCGGTTCCCGAGCCGGGCGCCTTCAGCGCCGAGGACACCGCACTGCTCGAGCTGGCCGACGGTCTGCTGGCGCGGGCTCGCGCCGCCTTCGACGACCAGGCCATGCACCTGGCGCTCGAGGCGATCTGGCTGATGCTCGGTGAGGCCAACCGCTACTTCTCCGCCCAGCAGCCGTGGGTGCTGCGCAAGTCCGACGCGGAGGCCGACCAGGCCCGCTTCCGCACCGTGCTCTACACCACACTGGAGGCGGTCCGCATCGCCGCGATCCTGACACAGCCGGTGATGCCGGCCTCGGCGGGCGCGCTGCTCGACCAGCTTGGCCAGGCCGCCGACGCGCGCGACTTCGCCGCGCTGGGCACCCGGATCGCCCCCGGCACCGCCCTGCCCGCCCCGTCCGGCGTCTTCCCCCGCTACGAGACCCCCCCGTCCCCCCCGTCCCCCCCGTCCCCCGGCGAGCAGACGTAAAGGTCCCCATTTCACGGCGTGTCGGGAGTACTTTGCGTCTGCTCGCGGAGGGGGCCAAGCTAAGTGGATGCTGACGGAGCGGCTGGGCGCGCTGGGGTCGCCCGCCGCGGTGCTGCGTGCGGTGGCTGCGGGAACCCGGCGCCACCACCTGCCCCCGCCGGCCGCCCTGACCGGTGAGTGGTTCGGCTCGGGCGCGGTGATCGCACCGACGGTGCGAATCGATCCGGTCGACCCGGCCGCGGTGTTCGACGTGCCGACCGGGCGACCCGCCGACGCCGTCGGCGGCGGGTGGATCGGCTACCTGTCCTACCCCGACCCCGGTGCTGACGGCGCGCCGCCGCGCATCCCGGCCGCGGCGGGCGGCTGGACGGACAGCGTGCTGCGCCTCGACGCCGGTGGATGCTGGTGGTTCGAAAGCCTGGACGGCGCCGGCCCGCCGGACTGGCTCGCCGCCGCTCTGGAGGGCGCACCGGCCCGCACGCCCTGCGACATCCGCTGGAGCCCGCCCGATTTCGCCGCCCACCGCGCCGGCGTGCTGGCGTGCCTGGAGGCGATCCGCGCCGGCGAGGTCTACCAGGCGTGCGTGTGCACCCAGTTCACCGGCGCGGTCTCCGGATGCCCACTGGAGTTCTTCGCCGACGCCGTCGAACGCACCTTGCCCGCGCGGGCTGCCTACCTGGCCGGCGGGTGGGGGGCGGTGGCCTCGCTGTCTCCGGAACTGTTCCTGCGCCGCGCCGGCGAACAGGTGGCCTCCAGTCCGATCAAGGGCACCCTGCCGCTGCACCTGCCGCCGACGCGGCTGCGGGACTCGGCCAAGGACGTCGCCGAGAACATCATGATCGTCGATCTGGTACGCAACGATCTGGGCCGCGTCGCCGACACCGGATCGGTGAGCGTGCCCGAACTGCTGACCGTCCGGCCCGCCCCCGGGGTGTGGCACCTGGTCTCGACGGTGTCGGCGCGGGTGTCCACCGATCTGCCGAACGCGGCCCTGCTGGAGGCCGCCTTCCCGCCCGCCTCGGTCACCGGCACACCCAAAGTCCGCGCACGCCAACTGCTTTCGCAGTGGGAACCGCGCGGACGCGGGGTCTACTGCGGCACCGTCGGGCTGGCCTCGCCGCTGGCGGGCTGCGAACTCAACGTGGCCATCCGCACCGTCGAGTTCGACGCGCACGGCGGCGCGGTGCTCGGCGTGGGGGGCGGCATCACCGCCGACTCCGATCCCGCCGCCGAGTGGCAGGAGTGCCTGGACAAGGCCGCCCCGATCGTCGGCCCGGCCGCCGGTCAGCCCCGCGCCTGCAGCACAGCCTCGTAGAGCGCGCGCCGCGACACCGCGCCGGGGTTGTCGGCCACCACCTGCGCGCAGGCGTCCTTCACCCGCATCCCGGTGTCGACGAGCACGCCGACCTCGGCCACCAGCGACCCGACGTCGGTGGGTGCGGACGCGCCGGCCAGCACCACGGTGACCTCCCCGAGCACTCCCTCGGCAGCCCACTCGGCCAGTTCCGCCAGCATGCCGCGGCGAATCTCCTCGTGCTCCTTGGTCAGCTCGCGGCACACCACCGCGCGGCGCTGCCCGCCGAGGACGTCGGCGGCGTCGCGCAGCAGCCCCGCCAGCCGCCGCGGAGACTCGAAGAACACCACCGTGCGCGCCTCGGCCGCCAGGCCGGCCAGCCAGCGCCGCCGCGCCGAGGTGCCGCGCGGGGGAAACCCCTCGAAACAGAACCGGTCGGTGGGCAGACCGGAGACGGCCAGCGCGGTGGTCACCGCTGAGGGGCCCGGCAGACACGTCACCGTCAGCCCGGCGGCCGCGCAGGCACTCACCACCCGGTAGCCGGGGTCGTTGATCAGCGGCGTCCCGGCGTCGCTGACCAGCAGCACGGTGGCACCGCCGGCGATCTCCTCCAGCAGCGCCGGCACCCGGGTGGCCTCGTTGGCGTCGTAGAGGCTGACCACCCGGCCACCGATCGTCACCCCCAGCGCCCGCGCCAGCGCGCGCACGCGGCGGGTGTCCTCGGCGGCCACGACGTCGGCGGAGGCCAACGCCTCGGCCAGCCGCCCCGACGCGTCGAGGGGCTGGCCCAGCGGCGTCGCTCCGAGCAGCAGGCGACCGCCCGTCATGACACAGAGCCCATGGCAGAGAGCCTACGATCGCTACCGATGAGCGTCCTGACCGATGACCGCGTCGCGACCGAGCGCGAGGTGCCCGTCATCAGCCCCGGTCCGCTCGCGCCGGCCCCGGACTTCGGGCCGGCCGACCGCCTCGCGGGCTGGGCGGCCACCGCCGTGGTGTGCGCGCTGGCGGCGGTGACCCGGTTTCTGAACCTGGGCTCACCGACCGACAACGGCACGCCGCTGTTCGACGAGAAGCACTACGCGCCGCAGGCCTGGCAGGTGCTGCACAACTTCGGGGTGGAGGACAACCCCGGCTACGGGCTGGTGGTGCATCCGCCGCTGGGCAAGCAGCTGATCGCCGCCGGGGAGGCACTGTTCGGCTACAGCGGACTGGGCTGGCGGTTCACCGGCGCGGTCTTCGGGGTGATCCTGGTGGCGCTGGTGGTGCGCATCGTGCGGCGCATCAGCCGCTCGACGATCACCGGCGCCATCGCGGGGCTGCTGATCGTGGCCGACGGCGTCAGCTTCGTGGCGGCGCGGACCGCTCTGCTGGACGGCTTCCTGACCGTCTTCGTCGTCGCGGCATTCGGCGCGCTGATGGTCGACCGCGATCAGGTCCGCCAGCGACTCGACCTGGTGCTGGCGGAGGGCCGCATCGCCGACACCCCCTGGGGCCCGAGGCTGGGCGTGCGGTGGTGGCGGTTCGGCGCCGGGGTTCTGCTGGGACTGGCCTGCGCCACCAAGTGGTCCGGGCTGTACTTCGTGGTGTTCTTCGCGCTGATGTCACTGGGCCTCGACGTCGCCGCCCGGCGGGCCTACCGGGTGCCGCGGCCCTGGCTGGGGGTACTGCGGCGGGACACCGGCCCGGTCGCCTACGTGTTCGGGCTGATCCCGGTCGCGATCTACCTGCTGTCCTACGCGCCGTGGTTCGCCTCGGAGACCGCGATCAACCGCTACGAGGCCGGCCAGGCCATCGGCGAGCGGCAGTGGTTCCAGCCGCCCGACGCGCTGCGCTCACTGTGGCACTACACCTACAAGGCCTATCACTTCCACTCCACGCTGACGAATTCCGCGGGCAACCACCATCCGTGGGAGTCCAAGCCGTGGACATGGCCGATGTCGCTGCGTCCGGTGCTCTACGCCATCGACGACGACAACGTACCCGGCTGCGGCGCGACCTCGTGCGTCAAGGCGATCATGCTCGTCGGCACCCCGGCGATGTGGTGGCTGGCCGTGCCGGTGCTGCTCTACTCCGCGTGGCGTGCGTTCGTGCGCGCCGACTGGCGCTACGCCGTCGTGCTGGTGGGCTACTGCGCGGGCTGGCTGCCGTGGTTCGCCGGACTCGACCGCCAGATGTACTTCTTCTACTCGGTGCCGATGGCGCCGTTCCTGGTGATGGCGATCGCGTTGATCCTGGGCGACATCCTCTACCAACCGACGCGCAACGCCGAGCGGCGCACGCTGGGTGTACTCGTGGTGTGCGGATATCTGGCGCTGGTGATCACCAACTTCGCCTGGCTGTTCCCCATCCTCACCGGCCTGCCGATCTCCCAGTCGACCTGGAGCATGCAGATCTGGCTGCCCAGCTGGCGCTAACCCGGATCCCGCGCGACCGGACACGACATGCAGCGCGGCCCGCCGCGCCCGGTGCCCAACTCCGAGGCAGCGACCGTCAGCACCTCGATCCCGGCGTCGCGCAGCCGCGTGTTGGTCTCGGTGTTGCGCTCGTAGGCGACCACGACCCCGGGTGCTAGCGCGAGGGTGTTGTTGCCGTCGTCCCACTGCTCGCGCTCGGCGGTCACCGGATCCAGACCGGTGTCGATGACGCGCAGCCGCTCGATGCCCATCGCCTCGGCGGCCGCCCGCACGAACGGTGTCTCCTCGGAGATCCGGACTCCGTCGGCGGAGCGCCGCAGGGTGAACGCGGTAAGGGTGTCGGTGATGGCCGGGTACATCACCATGGCGTCGACGTCGACCATGGTGCAGACGGTGTCCAGGTGCATCTGCGCGCGCTCCTGGGTGATGGGCACCGCGAGCACGGTGTGCGCCAGGTCGTCGTCGAAGAGGCTGCGCGCCAGTGCTTCCGCACCGGCCGCGGTGGTGCGCTCCCCCACCCCGACCGCCACCACACCGGGTGCCAGCAGCAGCACGTCACCGCCCTCGACCGGGGCGGTATGCGACTCGTAGGCCCGGCGGACTCCCAAGAAGCGCGGGTGGTGGGCGTAGATCAGGTCGGTCAGCGAGGTCTCCCGCGCTCGCGCCGGCAGCGCCAGCGAGGTGATCGCGAAGCGCGGGCCGATCCACACCGACGAGTCGCGGGTGAACATCAGGTTGGGCAGCGGCTCGATGACGAAGTCGCCGCCGTGATGCATACGGCGCACCAGCGACGGATCGTCGCGGGCGTCGGACGGCAGCTCGGTGAACGTCATCCCCGCGATCAGGATCGCCGCCAGCTCAGCGGGAGGTAGGCCGCGCAGATACGCCGAAAGCTCCTGCGCCAGAGGTACTCCCAGCCGGCGGGCGTCCACCGCAGCGGCGATGCCGTGCATCCGGGCAGCGCCGCTGCCGAGCGCCTCGACGAGCAGTTCGGCCAGCAGCAGCACCTCCACGCCGCGGGAGCGCAGCACGTCGGCGAATCCGTCATGCTCCTGCTGGGCCCGGGCGACCCACGGCACGCCGTCGAAGAGCAGCGCGTCGTTGTTGCGCGGGGTGATCCGCTTCAGCTCGGCGCCCGGGCGGTGCAGGATGACCGTGCGCAGCGTGCCGACCTCCGAATCGACGCCAGGGGTGACCGTCATGTGCAGCACCGTATCGCTGCCTGCGTGGTCACCTCAGCGGCGCACAGCATTGACCCCGGCGATCAACAGGTCACGGGCGCGCTGGGTGTTGACCGGCACCACCGGCGCTCCGGGCACCACCAGCGGGTTGGCCGACACGATCACCTGGTAGACCCCGAAGTGCGCGGAGTAGCTGTAGAGCTCGCCGGTGCGCGGGGTGCCCTCGACCACCGTCTGCACCACCCGGTGCACACCGAGGGTCTGGGCGCCGTCGATCTCGGGCACCTGCACCTCCTCGACCGTCCCCCGCACCGTGGTCCCGGCGAAAGCGACTTGCGCGCAACCGGATTCGGGCTTCTCGACGGGTATCGGCGCGCTGGTCTCGACGGCGAAGACGATGAACCGGTTGCCCTCGCCCTCGGCGGACACCGCGGCCATGTTGCCCTCGGTGCCGGGCGGGACCTGCCGGGCAGTGGCCAGGCGCGCGCAGCCTGGCGGCTCGAAGCGCAGCCCGTCGGGCAGGGCCTGCCCGGAGAGCAACTCGGGGTCGATGCCGGTCGGGGCGACCTCGGTGACCGTGAACTGCGGGCCGAAGCTGGCCTTGACCGCCGCGATCCGGGCGATGTCGGCCTCCGGGTGCGGCCCGGCGCACCCGCTCAGCAGCACCACGCCCAGACCGCCGGCGAGCACCCTGGTCAGCATCGCGATCACGCTACTCACCGGCCGCCGCCGACCCGCGCAGCGCCGCCACGGTGTCGGCCAGCAGTTCGGCGACGACGCGATCGTCCAGTGGTGGCTCGGCCGAGCCCGGGTCGGTGACCAGGACGGCGAAGGCCACATGCCCGTCGAGGAAGGCGAACGCCGCGGTGGCGTTGGAATCGGTGCGCGAGCCCGCCTCGACCACGGTGGTGGCCGGGGCCCGCCAGGCCAGGGTCTGCGCGCCTTCGATGACCGGTGGCGGGCTCTGGGTGACGGTGGCGCTGGTGTGCACGAACGTCATCGTCCACGTCGGGCACCCGGCGATCAGCCCGGGATCGGGCGGGGCCGGGACGGGTGCGGCCGCGACGAACACCGTCCCGCCCGGACCCGAGGCCGAGAGCCCGCGCGCGCCCGGGGCGGCCGGTGCGGGGTCGGCCAGCGCCGCGCAGCGCGGCGGGTCGGCGGCCCAGCCCGGCCCGAACCCGATCAGCGCGGCAGCGCTGATCGGACCGTCGAGCGCGGCGACCTCGTATCCGGCCGGCAGGGCGGAGCCGACGGTGACGATCGACGCGGGATCGACGCGTCCGACGCCCGGATCGCGAGGAGCCGGCGGCGCGGGTGACGTTCCGCAGCCGCCCAGCCATGCGATGCACAGCAGGGCGATCAGCGCGCGCCGGCTGCTCAGCGGTTGAGCCGCCAGATGTCG
The DNA here is from genome assembly GCA_018882965.1 of Mycobacterium sp. Lineage (GTDB taxonomy): Bacteria > Actinomycetota > Actinomycetes > Mycobacteriales > Mycobacteriaceae > Mycobacterium. The sequence continues at coordinate 38,921 of VEQY01000016.1, forward strand.
GTGGACATGACCGTGGCGAACCCGCACCACAGCGGGTAGGGCGCCAGGGCCGCGCCCAGCTTCGGGTCGGCCTGCCCGGCCCGCCGGGCCAGGTCTGCGCTGCTGACGGCGAGCACCCCCGCGGCCACCGCGGACACGCCCAGCCGGTGCTTGGCGAAGAACAGCCAGCTCCAACCGGCGTTGAGCGCCAGGTTGGCGCCCAGCGCGGCGACGTAGGCGCGGGCCTTGCCGTCCCGGCCCTCGGCGCGGAACCGGTTGATCGCCGCCGCCGAAGTGGCGGCGATATCGGCGTACAGCGCGGTCCACGCGATCGGGAAGACCGCGTTGGGCGGCACGTAGCGGGGTTTGCGGACGTCCTGGTACCAGTCCTGAACGCCGCCGCGGCTGGCGAGGCTGCCCGCCACCGCCGCCGCCGCGGTGGCCAGACCCGTACCGACGAGCACCCGTGCCATGCCTCTAAGCTACCGCCGTTCTCGGTCGGTTCGATTTCGGCGCGGCGCGCCACTAAGCTACCGTGCAGGGCTTCCGTGCAGGCGCCGGACAAGGAGATCCCCCACGATGACGAACGCGATGAAGCCCGGGTCGGTCGCGGCCGCCATCGGGGTGTGCGCGGTGACGCTGGCCCTGGCGTTGACCGGATGCAGCAGCGCCACCAAGACCGCGACCGAGTCGGCCCCGCCCGCGACGACCAGCCCGAGCCTGGTGGTGCCCGACCGGCCGACGGGCCCCAACATGACCATCGCCGACTACGTCGACGAGAACAAGATCGCCGAGACCCCGGTCAAGCAGGGCGATGCGGACTCCCCGAAGTTCGACTTCCCGATGCCCCCGGACTGGAGCGCGGCCGGCCCGCGCAAACCGGAGTGGGCCTATGGCGCCATCGTCTACGACAAGGCCGAGAACAAGGCCGACCCGCCGTTCATGACCGCGATCGTCTCCAAGCTCACCGGCAACGTCGATCCGGCCAAGCTGCTCGAGTACGCGCCGGGTCTGCTGCAGAATCTGCCCGGCTACGAGCAGGACGGCGAGATTCAGAAGAGCACGCTCAGCGGGTTCGAGGCCATCCAGTTCCAGGCGTCCTACCTCGCCGGTGAGACCCGCCGCTACATCGCCCAGAAGACGGTCGTGATCCCGGCCAACGGCGGTGGCTTCTTCGTGCTGCAACTCAACGCCGACGCCCCGCTCGGACAGGATCAGGTGATCATCGACGCGGCGAAGGTGATCAACGAGAAGACCGTCATCACCGTCTAGCAGACCGCGCGCATCACCTGGCGGGTCATGCACCGGATGCGATCGGCCATCTCGGCGTCGATGCGCTCCGGTTCGCCGACGTCGAACACCGTCGTCACCACACCGGGCTCGTCGTGCTCCCACTCGCCGTCGAACCGGTCGAGGATCGCGCGCATGGGGGCGTTGTCGGCCAGCAGGCGGGCGGTGAACCGGCGCACGCCACCGACCTGGGCGGCCACGATCAGCGCGTCCATGAGGAAGCTTCCGATCCCCCGGCCCTGGTAGTCGTCGGCGACGATGAAGGCCACCTCGGCCACCGCCGGGTCCTCGTCGCTGCGGACGTACCGCGCGTCGGCGACCACCGGCCCGTTCTCGCCGGCGGCGAGCACCCACACGAAGTGATCGACGTAGTCGACGTGGAAGAGGTAGTCCATCAGTGCGGCCGTGGGCGCGCGGGTGGACATGAACCGCCGGTAGAGCGTCTCCTGGGAGAAGTCCACCGCCGGGTGGGTCGAGCGGGCGCTGTCCCCGGGCAGCACCGGGCGCAGCAGCAGCACGGTGTCCTCGGGAAAGTCGACCGTGATCGGGGTGATGAAGGCGGCCAGGCGCTGGCGGGCGGTGCGGACCAGTCGCTCGCCGACCCCGGGCAGGTCGGCCATCGCGGCGAAGGCGGCCGCGTCGCCGGAATACCCCGACAGCGCGTCGGTGGCGGTGACGGTGGCCGAGCGGGGCTTGTCGCGCAGCAGCGCGATCTCCCCGACGATGGCGCCCGCGCCGACCACCTCGGTCACCGGCGGCCCGTCCTCGCCGACGTGGCGGACCTCCGCGGCCCCGGATCGGATCAGGATGAACGATTCCGCGCGCTCACCCTCGCGCATCAACACCTGCCCCGCCTCCGCGGAGAGCGCGTGCAGTCTTTCGGCCAGCGGGGCCAGCTGCCCGGCGGGAAGGTCTTCGAAGATCTCCATCGCGGCCAGGCCGGCCGCCGACACCTCTGAACCCGTCACGACGCCAGCAGGTTGACGATGCCGCGGAACGCGCCGGGCAGCGCGCTGGCGGCCGGCACGATCATCGAGCGCGCGGGGGCGAAACCGCTGGCGTGCAGCAGTCCCGCGGTCAGCGCGCGGTAGCGCCGCGACATCCGCCGCCACTGCCGGTCGTAGTCGCCCGGATCGCCGGCGAGCACGGAATCCACCACCAGCTCGGCGGCGCCGAACGCGATGCCCAGACCCTCGCCGGTCAAGGCGTCGACGTAGCCGGCGGCGTCGCCCACGAGCATCACCCGCCCGCAGACCCGCCCGGCCACCCGCTGACGCAGCGGCCCGGCCGCCCGGTCGCTGCCGTGCTCGCACCCGACCAGCCGGTCCGCCAGTGCCGGGAAGGCGGCGAGTTGCTCCTCGAAACCGCCCTGGCGGGAGGTCAGGATCGCCACCCCCACACAGTCGTCGGCGACCGGGGTCACGTAGGCCTCACCGACCTCGGACTCACGCGCCCAGTACACCTCCACCCGGTCGTTCCACGGCGCGATTCGATAGTGCCGCCGGATGCCCCAGCGCCGGCGACCGGTTGCGGCCCGGTCCAGTCCCAGAGCACGTCGGATCGGGGAGTGCAGGCCGTCGGCGGCGGCAAGGTAGCGTCCCCGAAGCTCACCGCAGCGCACCGCGGAAGCGTCCTGGCTGACCTCGCCGACATCGGCGCGGACGATGCGGGCTCCGGCGTCGAGCGCGGCGGCGTGCAGCGCCTCGTGCAGGACGGTGCGCCGCACGCCCATCCCCCACCCGCTGCGGAAGTCGGCGTCGACCCGCCGCGTCTGGTCCAAGTAGCTGATCCCACGAAACGGCTTGCCCTGCAGCGGAATACCGAGCTCGGTCAGCTGAGCCACGGTGTGCGGCATCAAGCCCTCGCCGCAGGCCTTGTCGATCGGGCCGCGCCTACGGTCCACCACGGTGACGTCCAGGCCCGCGCGGGCGGCATGCACCGCGGTCACCAGACCGGCCGGGCCCGCACCGGCGACGATCAGGTCGATCATGGCGCCGCTCATGCGAGCGCCTTCAGTGCGGTGTTCTCGGTGCGGATCCGGGTCCGCAGCAGGACCGCGTTGAGCACGGTGAACACCAGCGCGGTGAGCCACGCCGAATGCACCAGCGGCAGCGCGATGCCCTCCGCGACGACCGCGACGTAGTTGGGGTGCGCGAAGAACCGGTAGGGGCCGTCGTCGACGCGTGACGCCCCGGGGACCACCACCACGCGGGTGTTCCACTGCCGGCCCAGGGTGGCCACACACCACCATCGCAGCGCCTGGGCGGCGGCCACGACCGCCAGCATCGACCAGCCCAGCACCGGCAGGAACGGGCGGTGGAAGACGATCACCTCGAGCAGGCAGGCGGCCAGCAGCGCGGTGTGCAACACGACCATCGCCGGATAGTGTCCGGCGCCGAACTCGACACCGCCGCGCGCCCGGCTCCAGGCCAGATTGCGCCGGGACACCACGAGTTCGGCGACCCGCTCGGCGGCGATCGCCGCCAACAGCAGCGCATACCAGACCATCAGCGAAAACCGTTCAGCGCCAGCGCAGCAGGAGCAGCTCGGAGCAGAATCCGGGCCCCATCGCCATCATCACCGCGTTGCTGCCGGCGGGCGGGCCTTTAGCGATCGTGTCGCGCAGGATGTGCAGCACCGACGAGGAGGACATGTTGCCGACGTCGGCCAGCGAGCGCCAGGTGAGCTCCAGGGCGTCGGCAGGCAGATCCAGGCTCTCCTCGATGGCCTCGATCACCTTCGGCCCGCCCGGGTGGCTGACCCACACGTCGACGTCGCCGATGCCCATGCCGTGCGCGTCGAGCAGCCCGGTGACGTCGTCGGGCAGGTAGCGACGCACCACGTCGGGCACATCGGGCGAGAGCACCAGCCGCAGCCCCGACGCGTCGACGTCCCAGCCCATGGTGCGCTGGGAATCCGGGTAGAGGTGGCTGCGGGTGTCGATCACCTCGGGTCCGGCGGCGCCGATCCGCTCGGCGCGACGCTCGCCGGTGGCGACCACCGCGGCCGCACCATCACCGAACAGCGCGCTGCCGACCAGGCCGGCGACTTCGGGGCGCAGCGCGGGGAAGGTCAGCGAGCACAGTTCCACCGACACCAGCGCCGCGACCTCGTCGGGCGCCCCGCGCAGGTAGTCGTGCAGCCGGGCCACCCCGGCCGCGCCGGCCACGCAGCCCAGTCCGAACATCGGCACCCGGCGCACATCGGGCCGAAGACCCAGTCGCAGGGCGATACGGGCGTCGATCGAGGGCACCGCGATACCGGTCACCGTCGTCGACATGATGACGTCGACGTCGGTGGGCGCCAGTCCGGCCTCCTCGAGGGCGGCGGACAGCGCCTGACAGCCCAGATCGACGGCGTGTTCGATGTAGAGCTCGTTGGCCTCGCCGAAGTCGGTCAGCGACGGATAGCGCTCCATCGGCAGCACCAGATGGCGGTAGTTGACCTTCGCCGAGCGGTGCAGGCTGCGCAGGATGTCCGCGCACCCGGCGAACACCGCGTCGGCGGCGAACGCCTCGGTGATCTCGGCCTGGGGGTAGCGGTACGGCGGGAGTGCGCCCTGCACACCCGCGATGACGCTGATCGGTGCCACCTATCCAGTATGCCGTGCCGGCCCGGATTCGCTTATTCCCAGCAAATTGTGCAGCTTGACCAGCGGCTTGGGCGCCCACCAGTTCCATCTGCCCATCACCTGCATGAATGCCGGCACCAGCACGAGGCGCACCAGGGTGGCGTCCATGAGCACGGCCAACGTCAGTCCCACGCCGAACATGCGCATCACCGCTACCTGCGCCGCGATCAGCCCGGCGAAGGTGATCGTCATGATCAGCGCCGCGGCGGTGATGACCCGCCCGGTGCGGGCCAGGCCCAGAGCCACACTCTCCTCGTGGTCGCCGTCGGTCTGCGGCGAGTCCAGCCAGAACTCGCGGATCCGCGCGACCAGGAACACTTCGTAGTCCATCGACAGCCCGAAGGCGATGCAGAACAGCAGCACCGGCATGTTGGACACCAGCGTCCCGGTGGGTGTGGTGCCCAGCGCTCCGAGGTGGCCCTCCTGGAAGATCCACACCATCGATCCGAACGCCGCGCTCAGCGACAGCAGGTTGAGGATGAGGGCTTTGACCGGCAGCACCACGCTGCCGGTGAGCAGGAACAGCAGCACCAGCATGATGACGGCGATCAGCCCGAGCGCAAGCGGCAGCCGGGACAGGATCGCATCGACGCTGTCGCGGTTGGTCTGGGCCAGACCGGCGAACTGCACCGCCCGCCCGCCCGGCGGCTCGACCGCATGCAGCCGGTCGAGCAGGGTCTCCGATGCCGGGGAGAACAGCGGCAGGGTGTTGCCGACGGTGATCAGCGTGGAGCCGGCCTGCACGCCGGTGGCGGCCACCGGAGCGCCGACGACGACCCCGTTGACGAAGGTGCCGGCCGGAGTGGACACCGAGGTCACGTCGGGGACGGTCGACAGCGCCGCGCCGTAGCGGCCGACCTCGGCGGGGTCCAGTCCGACCGAGTCGGGGATGACGATCTGCACCTCCGAGTCGCTGTCGATGGCGAAGTCGGCTCGCAGCAGGTCCCCGACCTGATGCGCCGACGCCGAGGCGGGCAGCACCCGGTCGTCGGGGAAGCCGGGGCGCACGCCCAGAAACGGCAACCCGAGCACGATCAGCACCGCTACCGTCGTCACACCGATCGGTATGGCGCGCTTCATCACGAACTCTGTCGAGCGGTACCAGAATTGCCGGTACACCGGCAGCGGGGCAGGATCGGGCCGGCCGAACAGGCGGCGCACCGCGCGGCGAACGTCCCACGAGTCGAGCCGATCACCGATCAGGATGATCGCCGAGGGCGTCACCAGAATCGCCGCCGCGGCGGCGAAGGCGACAGTGGCCACCCCGGCGTAGGCGAAGGACCGCAGGAAGCTCATCGGGAACACCACCATCGCGGCCATGGACAACGCGACGGTGACCGCGGAGAACAGCACGGTGCGCCCGGCGGTGACCATCATGGTGGTGACCGCCTGCGCCCGGGATCTGCCCTCGGCGAGCTCATCGCGAAAGCGGCTGACCATCAGCAGGGTGTAGTCGATGGCCAGCGCGAGTCCCATAGCGGTGGCCAGGTTCAGCGCGAAGATCGACACGTCGGTGAAGAAGGTCACCGTCCGCAGCACCGCCAGCGAGCCCAGGATCGCCATCACCCCGACCAGCACCGGCAGCGCCGCGGCGAACAGCCCGCCGAACACCCAGATCAGCACCACGAAACTGAGCGGCACCACGATCGCCTCCAGCAGCAGCAGGTCACGCTTGGACTGCTCGGTGATCTGCAGGTTGACCATCGCCGTGCCGCCGGCACGCACCACGACTCCGTCGCGCTCCCCCACCAGCCGGTCGGTCAACTCCTTGGTGTAGGTCTGCTGCTCGCTTTCCGAACCGACGATGCCGGTCACGATGAGGCCCGACCGGCGGTCGGAGCTGATCAGCGCGTCGGCGGCCTGCGGCGGTGAGGTCCACGCGGATTGGATTCCGGCGACGTGTCCGGAGCGCGTGAGTTCGTCGACGATCTCACCGGCCACCGCGCGGGCCTGCGGGCCGTCGACGCTGTCGGGTGCGGTGACGACGAACACCAGCGGCACATCGCCCTGTCCGAACTTCTCGGTCAGGATCTTGGCCGCCCGCGACGACTCGGAGTGAGGGTCCTGAAAACCGCTGGGCGAGAGTTTCTCCGCCACCGGGATGCCGAACGCGCCGACGGCGATCGCGATGGCCACCGCCGTCAGGATCATCAGCCGCGGCGCGCCGATGGCGATGCGGGCGATCAGGGCGAGCACGTCCGACCTTCCTCGGTCTGTTCGTCAGGTGGACGCCTGCTCGGCGGCCACCTGTCCACTCAACCACGCCCCGTGCACCGTGGAGTGCGCGGTGGGGTGGCTGGCCTCGCCGGCCAGCCACAGCCGGTCGGCCACCGGTGCGCTCAGCGTGGCGCGGTCGTCATCACCCGAGCCGACCGCGGTGAAGGAGTACGAACCGCGGCTGAACTCGTCGGACCACCAGTTCGACGCCTGCGCGGCGGTCGGAGTGGGCACGCGGCTGCCGTACACCCGTCGCAGCATCGCCACGGCACGATCGGCCTGCTGGTCGACCGTCAGCGCCTCGACAGCCTCGGCGGCGGCGCCGCCGTTGAGTGCCATCAGTGCCGGCTTTCCGGTGAACCGCGCGAGGTTGTACCAGTTGGTGAACGGCGCGCCCGGGTCGGCGATCTGAATCTGGTCGACGTCATCGGCGAAGCCCTCGTCGAAACTCAAGACCAGCTTCTCGTAGCGGCCGAAGCCCAGCCGTTCGACGGCCCCCTGGTGGCCGGGCGGCAGCGCCGGGGTGAACCGGATCGCGCCCGCCTTGAGCACCCCGAGGGGCACCGTGACGATCGCCGCGCGCGCCGTCCAGGTGTCGGTGCCCGCGCGGACCACCACCCGGTCGGGGTCATTCAGCGACACCTCGGTGACGGCGGTGGACAACCGGATCGGCATTCCCTTCGCGAGTGCGGCGGTGAGCTGGCCGTAGCCACCGGGAAAGACCAGCTGCGGTCCGGGATAGGAGTCCTCCTCGGCCAGCGCGGCCAGTGCCAGTTGCTGGGGGCTGGCACCGTAGTCGCCGGCGAACTCGATCAGCTCGGCGGAGATCCCCGGGCTCGCGCTGAGCGCACGGGCGGCCGGCGGCAGCGCGTCGATGCCTTCGCTCATCGAGACCCCGCCGGCACCGGGTTCCTCCGCGGCATCCTCGAGCAAACCCATCACCGTGCCGATTTCGGCCTCGAGCCGGCCGTCAGCGGCGGCGTCGATCGGTGTGCCCTGCGCCGAGTACCGCGCTTCCGTCCCGGATCCGTCGACGGATCCGACATCGAAAACCGTTGTGGTGATGCCTAATTCACGGGACAGATCGAAGATCGGGTTGCCGTCGCGACCGTGAATCCACGACGCACCGAGATCCACCGGCAGATCCGGCCACGCATCCGAGGTCCAGATGCGCCCGCCGATGCGGTCACGCGCCTCCAGTACCACGTAGCGCACGCCCGCGCGGCCCAGCACGCGGGCGGCCGCCAGCCCGGCGATCCCCGCGCCCACCACGACCACGTCCACGTCACGCTCGCCGGTGTCGGCGGGCCGGGCAGTATCGGCGGTATCGGCGGTATCCGCGGTGTCCCGGCTGCAAACGCCGATCACCGCGGCCACACACACCGCCGTGGCACCCAACAGCAGACTGCGGCGGGTCAGATCGGGCTGCATGCGTTATGACCCTAGACCGGGGTGACTTGAGACCGGGGTGACTTGAGACCGGGGTGACTTGCACTGTCGGGGTCAGCTGTTAGCTTTCCGGCTCACATGCCGTCCCACGCCGACCTCGACCAGCTGCTCGCCGCCGCCGCCGACCTGGACGCGCACGCGGGAAACCTCCTCGCCGCGCACACCGCCGCCGACGCCGCCGCCGAGTGTGCGCTGGGCGGCTGGGCCGGGCGCTCGCGGGTGGCCATCACCGAGACTGCCGAGCGGTGGGCGGCGCTGACCACCGCCGTGGTGGCCCGCCTCGACGGCCACGCGCAGGGCCTGCGGACCAGCGCGCGCAGCTATGCGGCCGGCGACGAAGCCGGCGCGCAGGTCCTCGCGCAGATCCGCCGGTGACGCTGAGCCCCGCCGAACTCGATCGCTGGGATCCCGAGGCGCTGCAGGAGGTCGCCGAGGCCGCCCGGGCGCGCGCCGACTGTGCCGCGCAGCTGTCCGCGGCGCTGACCGGTTTGTCCGTCCTGACCGGCTGGACCGGCCCGGCCGCGCTGGCCGCCCGCACGGCCTTCGACCAGTCCCGCGCGCAGGTGGACGCCCACGCCGCCGAGACGCGGGCGGTGGCCGACGCCGCCGAGCGCGCCGCCGCCGATCTGCGCGCGATTAAGGCGCGGCTGCGCGAGGTCGAGGAACGCGCCGAGGCCGCCGGGATCCGCATTGATCCCGACACCGCACAGCTGTCCCCGGGACCGGGATTCACCGGTGCCGTCCTCCTGCTCACCGAACTGGCCGATCAGCTGAGCGTGATCCTCGCCGACGCCGACGCGGTGGACGCTGAACTGGCCGCGGCCATCACCGCCGCCGGGGACCCGACCGACTCCGTTACCCGTGACGGCGTCCCGGTCGCCGAGCGCAGTGCGGCCAACATCGCGACGATGACAGCGGACCTGGACCGGGTGCGCCGTGCCGCAGCCATACACCGGGTCACCGCCTCGGAGGTCGCCGCCGATCCGGGCCGATTCGGCCTGTCCGCCGGCGAGGTCACCCGCTACCGCAATGCGGTACAGGTCCAGGAAGGCCTGATCTACAACCGCGCCCAGACCGGTGCGGAGACGCTGCTGGTCATCTATGACCCGGTGGCCTTCGGCGGGCAGGGCCGCGCGGCGATCGCGATCGGCAACCCCGACCGGGCCGCCCGCACCACGGTGATCGTGCCCGGCACCACCCACAGCGTCGCGACCGGGTGGCTGCGCTCCCCCGGTCCGGCCCTGCTGTACACCGAGACCCGCCGGGCCGACCCGAACCGGACGGGATCGGTGATCGCCTGGATGGGCTACGACGCCCCCGACGGTCCGCTCGACGCTCGGATGGCCCAGACCGGGCTGGCCCGCAAGGGCGGGGCGCTGCTGGCCGCCGACCTCAACGCGCTCGCGGCGACCCACCCAGCAGGCGCCCGTGTGACGGTGGTCGGCCACTCTTACGGGTCGACGACGGTCGCCGACGCCGCCGCCGGCTACGCGATGCGCGCCGACGACGTCGTCCTGCTCGGCTCGCCGGGCACCGACCTGGCCCGCACGGCGGCGGATTTCCGGTTGCCCGCCGGCGGCCACGTCTATGTGGGTGCCGCCTCCACCGATCCGGTCACCACGCTGGCGGGCATTCGCGGGGTCCTGCCCGGCACTGACGTGCCCACCGGGCAGCTGGGGCTGGGCGCCGATCCGGCGGCCGACGGGTTCGGGTCGACCCGCTTCAAGGCCGAAGCGCCGGGCTGGCGGGTGTGGAGCGATCACGGCCGCTATTTCGAGTCCGGCTCGGAGTCGCTGTTCAGCATGGCCGAGATCGCCGCCGGGCAGGGCGCGGAGTTGCAGCGCCTCGGCATGACCGCGCCGCACCGCGGTGGGCTGCTCGGCTCACTGGCCGCGCGACTGGGTCTACCGAACTGGAGTGACCCTCTGTCCGACCCGGAGCTCTACCGCCCGGCCACCTCGGGGCATCAGCACCGCCCGGGCGGGCGCTGACCCCTGATTTCTTCATCCCGCGTTCAGCGAACGTCACGCGGCGGCCATTACCCGGTGAAATACTCGCCACCACCACGGCTGATCGCCGAAACACATTCCCGGGGAAGCGCAGACACCATGAGCGAAGTCATCCATCCGATCCGCACCACCGCCGCACAGGTCTCCGGTGCGGACGAAACCGACGCGTCCGTGCGCACCGGGATGAACGCGGAGTCGCTGCGCCAGGCGATCGAGGACCATCTGCGCTACACGCTGGGGCGGCCGGCCGCGCTGCTCGAGCCCCGCCACTACTATCACGCGCTGGCCCTGGCCGTGCGCGACCGCATGCAGCAGCGCTGGATCGACACCACCCAGACCTACCTCGACCTGTCCCGCAAGGTGGCCTGCTACCTCTCCGCGGAGTTCCTGCTGGGCCCGCACCTGGGCAACAATCTGCTCAACCTGCACCTCGAGGAGCAGGCCCGGGCCGCGCTGGCCGAACTCGGTCAGGACCTCGACACCGTGCTGGCCTGCGAGGAGGAACCCGGCCTGGGCAACGGCGGGCTGGGCCGGCTGGCCGCCTGCTACCTGGACTCCCTGGCCACCCTCGAGCGCCCGGCCATCGGCTACGGGATCCGCTACGAGTTCGGCATCTTCGACCAGGAGATCAGCGACGGCTGGCAGGTGGAGAAGACCGACAACTGGCTGGCGTCGGTCAACCCCTGGGAGATCGTCAAGCCCGAGTTGAGCTATCGCGTCGGCTGGGGCGGCCACACCGAGCACTACCGCGCCGACGACGGCACCCGGCGGGTGCGCTGGAACCCCGGCCGCATCGTCAAGGGCGTCTACTACGGGACCGCGATCCAGGGTTACGGCGTGAACACCTGCAACACCCTGACGCTGTGGAGTGCCAGCGCGGTGAACTCCCTGGCGCTGGACGCCTTCAACGCCGGCGATTACTACGCGGCGGTGGAGGACCAGGTCATCTCGGAGAACATCACCAAGGTGCTCTACCCCAACGACGAGCCCGAAGTCGGCAAGCGGCTGCGCCTTGCCCAGCAGTACTTCTTCGTGTCGTGCTCGCTGCAGGACATCCTGCACCTGCTGGAGGACTTCGCGGGAAAGTCCGCCCGCGAGCTTCCCGATCGGGTGGCCGTCCAGCTCAACGACACCCACCCGTCCATCGCGGTGGCCGAGCTGATGCGGCTGCTGATCGACGAGCGCGACTTCGGCTGGGATGAGGCCTGGCGCATCACCGTGGACACCCTGGCCTACACCAACCACACCCTGCTGCCCGAGGCGCTGGAGACCTGGCCGCTGGCGATGTTCGAAGAGTTCCTGCCCCGGCACCTGGAGATCATCTACGAGATCAACCGCCGCTTCCTCGACGAGGTTCGGGCCAAGTTCCCCGGCGACGACGCGCGGGTGCGCCGAATGTCGATCATCGGCGAGGACGGTGCGCGCTCGGTGCGCATGGCACACCTGGCCACCGTCGGCAGCCACGCCATCAACGGCGTCGCCGCGCTGCACTCGGAGTTGCTCAAAGACACCGTGCTGCGCGACTTCTACGAGATGTGGCCGCAGCGCTTCAGCAACAAGACCAACGGCGTCACTCCGCGCCGATTCGTGGGCCTGTCCAACCCCGGCCTGCGTGCGCTGCTCGACGAGACCGTCGGCGAGGGCTGGATGGCGGACCTGCAGATGCTGCGCAAGCTGGAGCCGCTGGCCGACGATCCGGCGTTCGGGCGGCGCTGGCGGGCGGTCAAGCGGGAGAACAAGGCCCGCCTCGCCGAGTACATCGCCGCGCGCAGTGGGGTTGCGCTGGACCCGGACTGGATGTTCGACATTCAGGTCAAGCGCATCCACGAGTACAAGCGCCAACACCTCAACGTCCTGCACATCATCACCCAGTACCACCGCCTCAAGCAGAATCCCGGCCTGCAGGTCGCCCCGCGCGCGTTCGTGTTCGGCGGCAAGGCCGCCCCGGGCTACTTCATCGCCAAACTCATCATCAAGCTGATCAACTCGGTGGCCGAGACGGTCAACTCCGACCCCGACGTCAACGACCGGATGAAGGTGGCGTTCATCCCGAACTTCAATGTGCAGAACGGTCAGCTGATCTACCCGGCCGCTGACCTCTCCGAGCAGATCTCCACCGCCGGCAAGGAGGCCTCGGGCACCGGGAACATGAAGTTCATGATGAACGGCGCGCTGACCATCGGCACCCTCGACGGCGCCAACGTGGAGATGCGCGAGGAAGCCGGCCCGGAGAACTTCTTCCTGTTCGGGCTGACCGTCGACGAGGTGCATCAGCTCAAGTCACAGGGCTATCACCCGCGCGACTACGTCAGCCGCAACGCCGAGCTGGCGGCCGCGCTGGCGCTGATCTCCGAGGGCCGCTTCTCCCACGGTGACACCGAGGTCTTCGCGCCGCTGGTGTCCAACCTGGTCGACCACGACCCGTTCCTGGTGCTCGCCGACTACGGCGACTACATCCGCTGCCAGGACGAGGTCGGCCGGACCTGGCAGCAGCCCGAGGTCTGGACGCGCAAGTCGATCCTCAACAGCGCCCGCAGCGGGAAGTTCTCCTCCGACCGGGCGATCGCCGAGTACTGCGACGAGATCTGGGACGTCCACCGCGTGACCGTCAAGGGATAGTCATCTGGGCCTGTGCCACGCGGCACGCCGGGGGCCGCTCAAGTGGTGAGCCGGCCGGACCCCCCTTAGGATTCGGTTAATCCGGCGCCGCCCGACATGGCCGTCCGGCATCGACCGAGGGTGGACATGGCACAGCGCAAGCCCGACCTGCGGCTGGTGGGCGATCAGCAGCCGACGCTGCAGTTTCGAACCATCCACGGCTACCGGCGCGCCTTCCGAATCGCCGGATCGGGCCCGGCCCTGCTGCTCATCCACGGCATCGGCGACAACTCCACCACCTGGGGCCCGGTGCACGCCCGGCTGGCCAGCCGCTTCACCGTGATCGCGCCGGATCTGCTCGGCCACGGCCAGTCCGACAAACCCCGGGCGGACTATTCGGTGGCCGCCTACGCCAACGGGATGCGCGATCTGCTCGGCGTGCTCGACGTCGAGCGGGTCACCGTCGTCGGTCACTCGCTGGGCGGCGGGGTTGCGATGCAGTTCGCCTACCAATTCCCGCAGCTGGTGGACAGGCTCATCCTGGTGGGTGCGGGCGGGGTCACCCGGGACGTCAACATCGCGCTGCGGCTGGCCGCGCTACCCATGGGCGGGGAGGCGCTGGCCCTGCTTCGGCTGCCGGGGGTGATGCCCGCCCTGCGGGCGGTCGGCCGGGCGATGGGGATCGTGCTCGCCCCGACCGGGGTCGGTCGCGACATCCCCAACCTGCTGCGGATCCTCGCCGATCTGCCCGAGCCGACGGCCTCCTCGGCGTTCACCCGCACCCTGCGCGCCGTGGTGGACTGGCGCGGTCAGGTGGTCACCATGCTGGACCGCTGCTATCTGACCGAATCCGTTCCGGTGCAACTAATTTGGGGTGAGCAGGACCTCGTCATCCCGGTCGCCCACGCGCGCATGGCGCATGCCGCCATGCCCGGTTCGCGGCTGGAGGTCTTCGCCAAGTCCGGGCACTTCCCCTTCCACGACGACCCCGACCGCTTCATCGAGGTCGTCGAGTCCTTCATCGACTCCACCGCGCCGGCCGAATACGACCAGGCGCGGCTGCGCGAACTGCTGCGCCGGGGTAACACCGTGTCCTCGATGTCAGGCTCCGGGGAGACCTGGTACGCGGTTCTCGACGCTCTCGGTCAGGGCGAGCGCAGCGCTACCTGAGCGGCCGACGCGGGTAACCGGCGCATTCCCTCCCGGTCACCTCGGCCACGGGCTTACCGTGGCGACATGCTCGAAGTCTCCGAGGTCGGCAACAAGGTCGACAAGGCGGAATACAAGGCCGCCATCCCCGAGTTGCGGGTGGACCTGATCAACGCCCAGTACGACCTGCGCAAGGCCGACTTCCCGCTGATCATCTGGATCGCCGGCGATGACCGTCTGGCCGCCAACGAACTGGTCAACCGGCTCAACGAGTGGATGGACTCCCGGTATGCCGACACCCGGGTGTTCGCCGACCCCACCGAGGAGGAGACCGAACGCCCTCAGCTGTGGCGGCTGTGGCGCTCACTGCCGCCCAAGGGGCGCACCTCGTTCTTCGTCGGCGGGCTGATGCGGGCGGCCGGCCAGCGCGCCGCCGGGGAGATCGACGAGCCGGAGTTCTCGATCTGGCTGCGCCACATCGCCCAGATGCAGCACGCGCTGGTCGCCGACGGTGCGCTGATCCTCAAGTTCTTCCTGCACACCCCGGCGAAGGTGCAGAAGAAGAAGCTCAAGAATGCCGAGAAGCACCCCGAGTACGGCTGGCATGTGGATCAGCGCGACTGGGCCGCACTGGACTCGCTGGGCCCGGTGCTGCCGATCGCCGAACGGATCCTGCGCGAGACCAGCGGGCCGGGCGCGCCGTGGACGATCGTGGAGTCCACCGACGCGCGCTACCGCGACCTGATGGTCGCCCGCACCATCCTGGCGGCGCTGACCGCCCGGCTCGCCGAGACCTTCCGCTACAGCGGTCCGTCGGTGGCGGAGTCGGTGTTCGGCGACCTCGACGCCACCGCCGACGTGCTCTCCGGTATCGAGTTGTCCCAGGCGATGGACCGCGAGGACTACCGGGCCAAGCTGGCCAAGCATCAGGGGCGGCTGCGCCGGCTGTCCATCGAGGCGCGCAAGCGTGGGGTGAGTACGGTGCTGGCCTTCGAGGGCTGGGACGCCGCCGGCAAGGGCGGGGTCATCCGCCGGGTCACGGGTGCGCTGGAGGCCGGCGACTTCCGGGTGATCCCGGTGGCCGCGCCCTCCGAGGAGGAGCGCAAATACCACTATCTGTGGCGGTTCTGGCGCGACCTGCCCGCAGCCGGCAACGTCTTGATCTTCGACCGGACCTGGTACGGGCGAGTGCTGGTGGAAAGGATCGAGGGTTTCGCCAATCCGGCCGAGTGGCAGCGCGCCTACGACGAGATCAACGACTTCGAAAGCCAGTTGGCCGAGCGCGGCTATTTCGTGGCCAAGTTCTGGCTGCACATCTCACCCGAGGAGCAGCTTTCCCGGTTCAAGGCCCGCGAGGACACCCCGTACAAGGCGCACAAGATCACCGACGAGGACTACCGCAACCGCGAACGGTGGGACGAGTACGTCAGGGCGGTCGACCAGATGATCCTGCGGACCACCTCCGATCGCGCGCGCTGGCACGTGATCCCGGCCAACAGCAAGCAGCACGCGCGGATCGCCACGCTCAAGGCGGTCAACAAGGGGCTGGCCCGGGCGCTGCGGGACGGCTGACGGCGCCTGAGCGGTTGCGCATACTCTGAGTATCTGATAAATCAAGCCTGAGTATTGGTCTAGCTAGTGCTGGCTGTTCGCTGAGTTATGGCGGGGTGGGTCATGAACATACGGAGCGGGGCGCTGGCGGTCGCGTTGGGCGCAGGAGGGGTGCTCCTCGCTGTTCCTGTCGTGTCGTCAGCCGACCCCGGTGAGGTGACGGGCACCGGTGTCGCGGCGTCCTCCACGGAATCGACCTCGACGCCCGCGCCGAAGCACCGAGGAGCGACCCGCCGCGATTCCGCGGACCACGCCGGGCCGGTGCGGCCGGCGAGTGCGGCGGTCACGCCGCCCGCGACGGCCCCGGTCGCCGGTGTCGCGCAGAGGCGCAGGCCATCCGCGGTGACCGCCGACCTTGCCTCCCCGACCATCGCGCCGGTCGCCGACCGGACACCCGTTGGCGGCGCCATAGATCACCTGATGCCCATTGTCACACCAGTCAGCTGGGCCGCACTGGCGGTGAGCCGTCGCGAGCACACCGACACCCCCGCCACGGCCACCCCGGCCGCATCAGTGACCACAGCGGCGCCGGCCGCGGGGACCGGCCCGCAGCCCGCACCGCCGGGCCCAGCCGCAGCGGCGGTCAGTCCGGCCAATCCGGTCGCCACGGTCGTCGGGCAGATCCGGGCGGTCGTCAGCGAGTTCGTGAACGCCGTCACCCAGGTGATCGCCGCGGTGGTCCAAAAGGTCACAGCGGTGATCAACCGGATCAT
Source organism: Mycobacterium sp. (assembly GCA_018882965.1). Taxonomy (GTDB): domain Bacteria; phylum Actinomycetota; class Actinomycetes; order Mycobacteriales; family Mycobacteriaceae; genus Mycobacterium. Next base: position 55,567 of record VEQY01000016.1, read on the forward strand.
GACCGTGTTCTCGCCCCGGGGTGATTCCGTCGACGTGGCCGACATGCAGCTCACCACCCTGCAGTACAAAGACATCGCCGGGGTCGACCCCAACAAGCTGGCCGTGGACGTCTACACCGATCCCGATTTCTCAGACCGGCCGGTGATGATCTTCATCCACGGCGGCGGGCTGAAGAACGGCGACAAACGCAACGACGGAGCCTACCTCGCGAAAGCTCCGCACTTCGTCTCCAACGACTACGTTTACGTATCAGTGAACTACCGCCTGAGTCCCGGTGTCGTATCCCCGTCGCATATCGAAGACGTCGCCGACGCGGTGATGTTCGTCCACGACAACATCGCCGACTACGGGGGTGACCCGAACCAGATCTTCGTGATGGGTCACTCGGCCGGCGCCTATCTTGCGACGCTGCTTGCCACCAACGAGAAGTACATCGAAGGTGCCGGTGGAGATCTGTCGATGATCAAGGGCGTGGTCTCCCTCGACGTGTGGGCCTACATGTCAGTCGCTGATTGGCAGCAGGGTGTGCTCTCGAGTGATCCCGCGGAACGTTTCGATGCGGTCCCGGCCAATCACGTCGACAGCGACAAGGGGATCCCGCCCTTCCTGATCTTCTATCGCGATGGCAGCAGCCAGGAATCGGTCACCCGAGACCAAACGGCATTCAGCGACCTGCTCCTCGCGAACGGCGTTCCCGCGGCCTCTGTCTTGGGCGTGAATGACGATCACATCGAGCTGAACCGGGAAGTCGGTACCGTCGGCGACGAGAAGACTGCGATCATCATGGAGTTTCTGGCCGATCCGACCCGGGTCGCCTCGATCGCGGCCGGGTACGGGTTCACCGCGACCTAGCGGTGAACCTGCCCAACAGGTCGCTACCACGGAATAACATCTTCCGATGGCTCAGCCCGAGGGGATGCAGACGCGTCACGCTCCACCGATCCTGTTGGCGGTCCCCCGAGGGGCCCGGTGATGACCGCCTCGACCGTTGCCGCGCGGAGACCGCCCTTGGTCAGGTCCACGCCGATCCTCGGTCCGATCCGGCCGTTCCTCGGTGACGTGCTGCCGTTCCTGACCGAGATGCGCGCGACTTACGGCGATGCGTTCCGGTTGCGGATGGTGAACCTTGAACTGACCTGCCTGCTCGGCCCGGACGCGATCGCGCTGCTGCAGGCCGACAGCGGGTTGCGCACCGGCACCGCCATGCACGTCCTCAACGAGGAGATGCACAGCCTTCTGCCCAGCATGATCGACGGCCCGAACCGCAAGGCGATCCGCAAGTCGCATCACCAGTTCATGACCCACAGCCTGGAGTCGACGCGGCGGGTGGACATCCAGCGCTGGCTCGACGACCACACCAGCCGGTGGGAGCCGGGCGCGCGGCTTGACGTGCTCAGCGAGGCCCAGACCCAGACCGTGGACGTGCTGTCGCGGCTGTTGAACGGCGAGCCGTTCCCCTTCACGAAGCGAGAGCTGGGCCTGGTGGTCCACACGATGATCTGGGCGACATTCGGACACGCCCCCCGCCTGGTGCTGCGCAACCCGGCGTACCGGTCGGTGCAGCGCCGCATGCGCGCGCACCTGCTGGACCTGGTCGCCGCGATCCGCTCGGACCCCAAGCGGGTCGCCTCGACCCTGGTCGGTCATTACCTGACGTTCCCGCCGCCACCGGAGCTCGGCGAGTGGACCGACAGCGACTTGGTCTCGGTGCCGTACGGCGCGTACCTCGCCGGATTCGACACCGTCGCGTCCGCGGCATCGTTTCTGCTCTACCGACTGCTGTCCAACCCCGAGGCGCTGGCGCGGGTCCGCGACGAACACGACGCGCTCTCCGACGACGCCACCGGCCCGGTCGACCCGGCCTCGCAGAAGTACCTGCGCGCCGCGTTCCTGGAAACGGTACGGCTGAACCCGCCGGGTTCGACCGTGCTGCGCTTCGCCGAGCGCGACATCGAGTTCGGCGGCTACACCGTCCGTAAGGGTGACGAGGTGCTCATCGTGATCGCCGGCGACCATCTCAACGCAGAGTTGTTCCCCGATCCCCGACGGTTCGACCCCGACCGATTCCTGCAACCCGGCGTCGCCGACCTCAAACGCCGGGTACTGCCGTTCGGCAGCGGCATCCACCGGTGCACCGGATCCACGATCGGCGAACTCATCGCCGTGGAGATGGTGTCGAACTGGGTGAACAGCTTCGACCTCGAACTCGACCTGGGCCGCCGGGGTCTGCGCACGACCGCCCGACCCTTCACCCAGCCCAGCGGACTCCGGGTCCGGGTCGTGGCGCGCCGCTAGTCCGCCGAGCGGAAATACGGTTCGACCGTGCCGCTGAGCTTGATCAGCATCGGGTTTCCGCGACGGTCCCTGGCGGTGGGCACCTCCACCCGCACCCACCCCTCGGCCACGTCGTACTCGTGAACGTTGGTCTTCTCGGTGCCGTTGAAGCGAATGCCGACCCCGCGCAGCAGAATCTCTTCGTCGTAGAACGGACTGCCGGGGTCGGTGCACAGGTGATTCGGTGGCACCTCTGCGGTCTGGTCCTCGGACATGATGGCTTTCGTTCAGTCTGCGCTTGCACTGGTGGAGCTAAGGGGAATCGAACCCCTGACCTACTCGATGCGAACGAGTCGCGCTACCAACTGCGCCATAGCCCCGTGACCGCTAGCAGGCTACCAGCCGGGCGGGCGGGGTTCCTATTGCCCGGCTGCCCGCGGCAGGTCGTAGTGGCGGCTGTAGGGCATCTCGTCGAGGTGCTCGAACATCGGGTCCTCGTCGTCGATGTCGAGCACCACCGCGCCGGGGCGCTGGAAGCGGCCGGTGTCCTCGAACCCGCGCCAGTCGGCGGCGTACTCCGCGGCCGCACGCATCCGCTCCATGCGGTGCTGGCGACGGCGGCGCACCTGCGCCTCGATGCGGGTCTGCCGCCGCAGGTAGCCCAGGTAGAGCACGGTCACCGCGGCCGCGGCACCGCAGGTCCACCACAGCCGGTCGCTGACGGTGAACGCCAGCACGGCGGTGATGACCATGACCACCGACATTGCGGTGAGCATGCGCATCCGGAAGCGGTACTTGCGTGCGCTGACCGCCACCGCGGCACTGGAGTCCAGCCGGCGTTCCCGGCTGCTGCGGCGTACCAGCACCGGCTCGTCGTCGGCCGGCTCGTCCTCGGCCTCCAGGCCCGAGGTGTCCTCGACATACTCGTAGACGTCCTCGTCGGCGGTAGTCGGCTCGGGTGCCGCGGCGGACTCGGCCTGGCCGGATTCGAACAGGCTCTGCTGCACCGCCGCCACCGGCTCGGTCGCCGGGCTGTCCTCGGGGCTGTATTGGAGGCTCTCCTCGATGTCCTCCTCGATGACGTCGACGTCGAGGTAGTCCTGCTCGGCCGGGGCCGTCAACTCGCCCATCGCCTGGATCGAATGCGCCCGGGTGTCCTCCTCGGCGCACTCGGCCTCGGCGACCTCGTCGAAGTGGTCCCCGGAGCGCTGCCAGTCCGGGTCGTGGTGGTGTCCGGCCGCCGGCCCGCCCCGCCGGGCCAGCCGGGAGGCGCCGTTGAGCACCCGGGTGGACAGGGCGACGTCGCTGGTGCGGCGGACCCGGTCACGCCGGTTGGTGAGCATGGGCACCAGGACGAACAACCACAGCACCACGAGGGAGATCCAGAGCAGTGACTGAGGGATGCTGGGCATGTGGCCTCTTCCTTTCCCAACCAGGCTAGGTCTGCGATACCGGTGGTCCCCGGCGGCGCGCCGACACCAATTACACATGTGTAATTCACGGAAGACAAGCACCAACAGCCACAAGTGTCACATTTGCAACACAGAAGGCGGCGTCAGTGCCACCGGGCCAGGCCCCGGTTGACCAGCCGGGCGGCCATCGAGCCGTCGACCTCCTCGGCGGTGACGGCCAGCAGGAGGTGGTCCCGCCAGGCGCCGTCGACGTCGAGGTAGCGCTTGAGCAGACCCTCCTCGCGGAAGCCCACCTTGGCCAGCACCCGCCGGCTGGCGACGTTCTCCGGGCGCACGGTGGCCTCCACGCGGTGCAGGGACACCGGCCCGAAGCAGTGGTCCAATCCCAGGGCCAGCGCCGCGGTGGCCACCCCGCTGCCGGTCACCTCGCGGGAGACCCAGTACCCGATCCAGGCTGAGCGCAGCGCCCCGCGGGTCACGTTGCCGATCGTCAGCTGGCCGCAGAAGCGACCGTCCACCTCGATGACGTAAGGCAGCATCCGCCCCCGGCGCGCTTCGGCACGCAAATCTGAGCACAACGTCGGCCAGGACGAAACCGCATGGCGCACAGTCCATTCCAGCTCAGCGGTGGGTTCCCACGGTTCGAGGTGTGAACGCTCGGCGAGCCGGATGCGGCTCCACTGCGCGGCGTCACGCATGCGCACCGGGCGCAGCCGGATCACCCCGAGGGGCACCCGCAGCGGTCCCACCGCCCGGGGCCAGCCCGGGTGCGCGGAACCGACCCGCCACAGGTTCACGCGCGTCAGCCGCGCTGGGCCAGGAAAGCGACGTCGACGTACTCGCCGGCCGGGACCGTCTCGACGTCGTCGGGAACGATGAGCAGGCAGTTGGCCTCGGCCAGCGAGGCCAGCAGGTGCGAGGAACCGCCCGGGTTCTCGCCGATCGCCTCGACCAGGTAGTCCCCGGTGTCCTCGTCGCGCAGCAGCTGCCCGCGCAGGAACCCGGTGCGGCCCGGCTGCGACTTCACCGGGGACAGCGTCCGGGCCCGCACGACCCGCCGCATCGGATGGCGTTTGCCCAGCGAGAGCCGGATCAGCGGGCGCACCATCACCTCGAAGACCACCAGCGCGCTGACCGGGTTGGCCGGCAGCAGGAAGGTCGGTACGCCCTCCGGGCCGAGCTGGCCGAACCCCTGCACCGAGCCGGGGTGCATGGCGATGCGGGCCACCTCCACCTCCCCCAGCTCGGCCAGCACCGTGCGCAGGCTCTCGGCGGCCGCCCCGCCGACCGCGCCCGCGATCAGCACCACCTCCACCCGGTTGAGCTGGCTTTCGACGACCTCGCGCAGCTCCTTGGGCTCGGTGCTGACGATGCCGACCCGGGTGGCCTCCGCCCCGGCGTCGCGGGCGGCCGCGGCCAGCGCGTAGGAGTTGACGTCGTAGACCTGACCGTTGCCGGGAGTGCGGGAGATGTCGACCAGTTCCCCGCCCACGCTCATCACCGCGACCCGCGGGCGCGGGTGCACCAGCACCCGTTCGCGGCCGACCGCGGCCAGCAGCCCGACCTGGGCCGGCCCGATGATCGCCCCGGCGCGCACCGCGACGTCACCGGGTTGGACGTCGTCGCCCGCGCGGCGCACGTAGGCCCCCGAGCGGACCCCGCGCAGCACCCGGACCCGCGTCTCGCCGCCGTCGGTCCAGCGCAGCGGGAGCACCGCGTCGGCCAGGGTGGGCATCGGCGCGCCGGTCTGCACCCGGGCCGCCTGTTTGGGTTGCAACCTGCTCGGCGTGCGCGCCCCGGCTTCGATGGCCCCCATCACGGGCAGCACGATCTCACCCTCGTCTGCGCTGACGTCGACGCTGCGCACCGCGTAGCCGTCGATCGCGGCCTGGTCGAAGCCGGGCATCGGCTCCTCGGTGACCACGTCCTCGGCGCACATCAGGCCCTGGGCCTCGGCGATCGGCACCCGCACCGGCCGGGGCGCCACCGCGGCCGCCATCACCTTGGCCTGCTGCTCCTCCACCGAACGCACAGCGCGCCTTTCTGCCCGGGACAGACCCGCCGCGGCCCTACTGTTCGGTCTGCTCGGTCAGGGCCAGCCGCTCGACCAGCCAACGCCGCAACTCAGGGCCGTAGTCGTCACGATCCAAGGCAAAGTCAACCGCAGCCTTCAGATAGCCGCCGGGATTTCCCAAGTCGTGTCGGGACCCGCGGTGCACGACCACGTGCACCGGGTGACCCTCGGCGATGAGTAGCGCGATGGCGTCGGTGAGCTGGATCTCCCCGCCGGCCCCGCGCTCGACGCGGCGCAGCGCGTCGAAGATCGCGCGGTCGAGGATGTAGCGGCCGGCGGCGGCGAACAGCGACGGCGCCCGGTCGGCCGGCGGCTTCTCCACCATGGCCCTGACCCGAAGCACGTCCGGGTTGGCCGAGCCGGGCACCGTCTCGACGTCGAAGACCCCGTAGGAGCTGACCTCCTCGGGGGACACCTCGATCGCGCACAGCACCGATCCGCCGTACTCGGCCCGCACCTGGGCCATCGTCTCCAGCACCCCGATGGGCAGCACCAGGTCGTCGGGCAGCAGCACCGAGACGGCGTCCTCATCCGGCGAGAGCACCGACTCCACGCAACCGACCGCATGCCCCAGGCCCAGCGGCTGGGACTGCACCACCGACTCGACCTTGATCAGCTCCGGGGCGCGGCGCACCTTGGCCAGCATCGCCTTCTTGCCGCGGGCGGCCAGGGTGCCCTCCAGCACCAGATCCTCCACGAAGTGCGCGACCACGCCGTCCTTGCCCTCGGAGGTCACGATCACCAGCCGCTCGGCCCCGGCCTCGGCGGCCTCCTCGGCCACCAGTTCGATGCCGGGGGTGTCCACGACCGGCAGCAGTTCCTTGGGCACGGTCTTGGTGGCCGGCAGAAACCGGGTGCCCAAACCGGCCGCCGGCACCACGGCCGTGCGGGGAATGGACACCCTGGAGGCTGACATCGCCCCATAACCCTAATGGCACCCGCACCGGGGGCACGACGTTACGCACGGCGGGTTCTGAGAGGGTGGATCCCATGGCCGCAGACTCCAAAAACGCCCGCCGGCAGGCGGTGCTGGCGGCCCGGCGCGCGCTGTCCCCGGAGGTGCGCCGCACCGAGGCAGACCAGTTGAGCGCGCACCTCGACGCGGCCGTACGCGACGCCCGCACGGTGTGCGCCTACGTGCCGGTGGGAACCGAGCCCGGCTCACCGGCCCTGCTCGACCGGCTGCGCCAGGTGTGCCAAGAGGTGCTGCTGCCGGTGGCCCGGACCGGTCCCGGCGGCGAGCACCTGGCCCTGCAATGGGGCCGCTACGTTCCCGGCGCCGGCGACCTGACCACCGGCCGGTTCGGGGTGCCCGAGCCGCCCGAGCCGTGGCTGCCGGCCCAGGCGGTGGCGCGCGCGCAGGTGGTGCTGGTCCCGGCCCTGGCGGTCGACCGCACGGGGGTGCGGCTGGGCCGCGGCGGCGGCTTCTACGACCGGTCGCTGCCGCTGTGCGCGCCGGGAACCCGGCTGGTCGCCGTCGTCCGCGACGACGAGGTACTCGACGCGCTGCCCGCCGAACCGCACGACGTTCGGATGACCCACGCGCTGACGCCCGGTTCGGGCCTGATCGCCCTGGCGGGTCGTCCTACTAGCACTTGAGACGGTAGAGTGCTAACTATCCCTTCCGCCCGGAGGTTTCTGTGCCGACTTACAGCTACGCCTGCACCGAGTGCGACCACCGTTTCGACGCGGTCCAGGCGTTCAGCGACGATGCGCTGACCGAATGCCCGGAGTGCACGGGGCGGCTGCGCAAGCTGTTCAACTCGGTCGGGGTGGTGTTCAAGGGCAGCGGCTTCTACCGCACCGACAGCCGCGAGGCGGCCAAGAGCGGCTCCGCAGCGGGCGCGTCGGGTAAGTCCGCCGAGTCGTCGGGGTCCTCGGAGTCCGGGGGGTCGAAGGACTCCTCCTCGTCGGGGACGTCCAGCGACTCCGGTGGCTCGAGTGCCTCGCCGGCGGCAAGCTCGTCCGGCGGCGCCTCCACTCCCGCTCCCGCCAAGAGCTAGCGGCTATCCACACCGTCCGCCTCGGCGGTCATCACCGCGCGCCGCCGGGTCCTACCGTGGCGCCATGGGTGACTCGCTCAATCCCACTCTGCTGAACCGCATTTCCCGCGCCGTGCGGCCGGACTTCGCCCGCACGATCCTGGCCCGTCGTATCGCGGCCGGGCTGCTGGTGGTGCTGGCGGCGCTCTCCGCGCTACGTGCCGACCCGGACGGCTCCGAGACGGACGTGGTGGTGGCGGCCGGCGATCTGGGGCCCGGCCGTGCGCTTAAGGCCGATCTGCTCCGTCTGGAAAAACGTTCCGCCACCGGACTTCCCGACGGCGCGCTGACCGACATCAACGCCGTCCTCGGCGCCACCCTGGCCGGCCCGGTGCGCCGCGGCGAGGTGCTCACCGACGTGCGGGTGCTCGGCTCCCGGCTGGCTGGGCTGGCTGCCGGCCCCGACGCGCGCGTGGTCCCGATCACCCTCAGCGACGCGGCGGTCGCCGAGGTCATCCGCGCGGGTGACGTGGTGGACGTCCTGGGGTCGGCAGCGGCGGCGGGCGAAACAGGCGCCGAGGCGCGGCCACGACTGCTGGCGGCCAACGCCGTGGTGGTGTCGGTCACCGCTCCCTCGGCAAATCCCGGCCACGGCGGCAACCGGGTCGTGCTGGTCGCCCTTCCGGCGCCGGCCGCCACCGCGCTCGCCGGCGCCTCGCTGACGCGAGAGGTGACGCTGACGATCCACTGAGAATGAGCTGACCAGCGGTGCGCTAGTGTTCTTCCGCACTCACATTCGCACTACCGAGAACCAGTGAAAGGCCAACTGTGTTAAAGGGATTCAAGGAGTTCCTCTCCCGCGGCAACATCGTCGACCTGTCGGTCGCGGTGGTCATCGGAACGGCGTTCACCGGACTGGTCACCAAGTTCACCGACAGCGTCGTCCAGCCGCTGATCGACCGGGCCGGTGCGGGCAAGGACGCCGCCTACGGCTTTCTGCAGATTCCCATCGGCGACGGACTGACCATCGACTTGAACGTCCTGCTGACGGCGGTGATCAACTTCGTGCTCGTCGCGGCGGTCGTCTACTTCCTCGTGGTGCTGCCCTACAGCAAGATTCGCAGCAAGGACGAGGCGGAGTCGACCGAAGACAAGCAGACCCGTCTGCTCACTGAGATCCGTGATGCTCTCGGCGGCAAGGACAGTTCAGCCGCGGGCGGCTGACCAAGGCGCGAATCCGCCTACTGCATGTCCCAGGGCGCGCCGTAGGTGGTGACGCTGTCGCCGGCTTTGGAGATCAGCCGGGCGAAGGGGCGCAGCAGCACCCCGCCGGCCGCGCCGGTGACGGTGCCGTGGGCGTTGGCCACCGCGACCGAGCCGTTGGGGC